>PLSZ01000461.1 GCA_003164305.1 Acetobacteraceae bacterium | reverse complement strand
TCAGGATAGCGCTTCGCGCGGTGTCGGATCGCACGCCCGCGCGAAGCGCTGTTTTTCCTTCTCCGTGGCCCTCAGTGGCTTTCAGTGTTCTCCGTGGTAGAATCTTGCTTTGCTGATGCCGGTCGCCGGCCGTCGATCGTCCCGCTATTCCGTTCCGCGCGCGGGCCAGACCGGCTGGTGATAGCCCAGAGGAACTGACGGCCGAGCCCAGTACGTTGGCGTTTCCGATAATTGCACCACCGGCTTCAAATGACGCAGCTTGCCGGACGGCGTGTCGGACACCATCGACCAACGTTCCAGTTCGGCGGCGGTAAAATCCTCCGGCGCATCGCGCGCGGCGCTTTCGGGGACCTCACCCAGATCGACGATCCATTTGCCGACCTGGGCCAGCGAAATGCGCACCAGCCAACTGCCGCCTTCCGTTGCCCGCCGCCGCAACGCTTCCATCGCGCCGAACGCCATCAAATACCCGGTGCAGTAATCGATCGCGGACGCCGGATAGAATTGCGGTCCCGGGGTTTTACCTGGCACGACGTCGGCCTGGCGTGAGGTAATTCCGCTGACAGTTTGCACCACCGTGTCGAAGCCGCGGCGGGAAGCCCAGGGTCCGGCGTGGGAAAACGCGCAGAGGGAGACGTAGATGAGGCCGGGACGAATCGCCGTCAGTTCCTCGGGCGACAAGCCGCGATGGCCCAACGTTCCGGGGCGGTAACCTTGCGAGAACACGTCGGCCTCGCGCACCAGGTCGCGCAGCGTATCGACATCCCGTTGCTCGCGCAGATCGAGTTGCGCCGACAACTTGCCATGCCCGGTGTCGAATTCCTGGTAGCCGAGATTGGGCAGATGCGCGCCGGTGATCTTCAACACGTCGGCGCCATGTTCCGCCAGAGTGCGCGCGCAGGTCGGGCCAGCCAGCACGCGGGTCAGGTCTAGCACGCGAACGCCTGACAGTGGCCGATTACCCGGAGGCAACGGTTCAGCCGGGCTGTCGGCGATCTTCACGATCTCCAGCAGCGGCAGCGACGCGATCGCCGCGGACTGCGGATGCTCCGCCCATTCCTTATGATTCCGTACCATTCCGCCGGCGCCTTTGGCGGCGATGATCGCTTCCTCCAGATCGGCGGCGTTCCAGTTCAGCACGGCCTTGGCCACCGCGGCGCGATCCTCCGGCACGCCGAGCACGCCCAACGCGGCGGCGCGATGATTGGGGAAGTTGGCGTGGATGTAGCTCCAGCGGCCATCTTTGGTTGGATAGACGCCCATGATGGAGTTGCGCGCGTGCGACACCTCGCCGTCGCCGAGCTTCATGTAAGTGCCTGATCGCAACGATGCGGTAGCATGACGAAAATCGACACTGATGGATTGCTCGCGGCCGGTGCGCAGTTTCCACAGATCGGCGGCGGCGAGGCCGGTGGCGGCCAAGGTCGCCGCGCCGGCCACGCCAATGCGGAACGGCGTTGGCAGGACGGGGTCGGTACCGCCGGTGATTGTCACGGCGTCGGCGCGATCGGCTGAGATGCCGACAACGGGAAGGATCGAGCGCAGGGCGTTGTTCGGCATGGTCGTGGTCTCCCGGTTTGCTTGACTCAGTTTGGTTTCNNGCGCGCACGAACCGCGCGCCGGCGGTGATCGCCCGGCGTCCGGCAGCGAGGCGCGGATGGAACAGATGCCAGACATGGACCATTTCCGGCCACACCTCCAGCGTCACCGGCACGTCCGCCGCGCCCGCCACGCCGGCCAGCCTTATCGCGTCGTCCAGCAATGTTTCCGCCGCGCCGACCTGGATATACAGCGGCGCGATGCCTTTCAGGTCGGCGTAAATCGGCGCCGCCAGAGGCGACCGCGGATCGGCGCCGTTGAGGTAATGCGCCGACATTTCCAGAAGCGGGTCTTTCTGCACGATCGGGTCCTCGGCGGCTTTTCCGGTCATGGTGCCGCCGATGCCTTCCATGTCGATCCAGGGCGAGATACACCAGCCGCACGCCGGTTGCGCCAGGCCCGCGTCCCGGATCGCCAGCAGCGCCGCCACTACCAGGCCGCCTCCGGCGCTATCTCCGGCGATCGCGATGTTGTTCGGCGCGATGCCCTGAGCCAGCAAATAACGATAACCGGCGAGCGCGTCTTCGACCGGGGCAGGAAACGGGTGCTCGGGCGACAGACGGTAATGCAACGCCAACGTTCGCGCGCCCAGATCGCGGGCGATCTCCGACGTCATATGGCGGTGGCTGTCGAGCGAGCCGATGACGTAGCCGCCACCGTGCAAATACAGCACCGCGCGGATGGTGTCGGCGCCTTGCGCGCTGGTCCATTCGGCCGGCACGCCGTTGGCGGTGACCGGTTCGACCACGATGTCGCCCGCGGTCGGAAATACCTTGGCGAAGGCATCGAACCCCAGCCGGCGTTCCGCGATATCCGCCGGACGCGGGCGAAGCGCCAGCAATTCGCGTAACGCGGTGATTTCCGGATCGGCCATGACGCATCCTCTCGAACTCTCCGCCGCGACCATAGCGCCGGCGCGCGAGACCGGCTACCGTCGCGGACGGGTCCCCTCGACGGGGCCGACGGTTCGCCGAAAACAACGACCACGAACAGGCATGAGGACGGCCATGAACGCACCAGTCGATGTCGATCTGAAAGCGCGCGCCCACACCTTGCCGCTGGAGGAACTGGATCCCAGCGATCCGCGGATTTACCACGAGGATGTCTGGCAGCCGTATTTCGAACGCTTCCGCCGCGAGGCGCCGGTGCATCGTGTCAAGGACAGTCCGTACGGGCCTTACTGGTCGGTGGCGAAATACAAGGACATCATCACCGTCGAAGTGAACCACAAGGTTTTCTNNCAGCTTCATCCGCATGGACCCGCCGGAGCACGACGAACAGCGGCGGGAGGTCAGCTCCACCGTCAATCCGGTGACGCTGGCGAAGATGGAGGATCTGATTCGTACTCGCACCAACATGGTGCTGGACAAGCTGCCGCGCGGCGAGGCGTTCAACTGGGTCGAGCACGTCTCGATCGAGCTGACGTCGATGATGCTGGCGACCTTGTTCGACTATCCGATCGAGGACAAGGCGCGGCTGATCAAATGGTCGGACACGTTCATTTGCGACATCAACGCGCCCGACGCGCCGGTGAAATCGGAAGCAGAACGTTTCGCCAAACAGATGGAATTCGCCGAATACATGAACGGGTTCTGGGAGGAACGCGCGAAAAAACCGAAAAGCTTCGACGTGATCTCCATCATGGCGCATGGCGAGGCGACGAAGAACATGACGTTGCGCGAGAAGATGGGGATCCTGATTCTGTTCCTCGTCGGCGGCAACGACACCACGCG
>PLSZ01000462.1 GCA_003164305.1 Acetobacteraceae bacterium | reverse complement strand
TCAACATCAACGCCGGCTGGTATCACATGGCCAGACGCCGCTTCGGGTTGTAGGTTGCGACATCGCGCCGGAATTGGGCCCCGGAATTGGGCCCGGCGGCGATAACCGAAGGAACGCCGCCTCATGCGCATCGAAGCCATCGCGATCGGACACAATCCGCCCGACGACATCAACGTGGTCGTCGAAGTGCCGATCGGCGGCGAACCCATCAAGTACGAGCTGGACAAGGAAGCGGGCACCCTGGTGGTGGATCGCTTCCTGCACACGCCGATGCGTTACCCGGGCAACTACGGTTTCGTTCCGCATACCTTGTCCGCGGACGGCGACCCGATCGATGTGTTGATCGCCAATACCCGCCCGATCTTCCCGGGCGCCGTGATCAACGTTCGTCCGGTTGGCGTATTGAACATGACGGACGAAAGCGGCGGCGACGAGAAGATCATCGCGGTCCCCTCCGACAAGCTGACCCAGCGTTATCTCAATGTACGTAACTATACGGATCTGCCCATGATCACACTGGAACAAATCCAACACTTCTTTGAGCATTATAAAGATCTGGAGCCTGGAAAATGGGTCACGGTCGCCGGGTGGGGCGATGCCGCGGCCGCGCGCCAATGTATTCAGGAAGCAATCGATCGTGAGACTCAGCTACGGTCGCATGCTTAGCAGGCCACGAATGAGACCTGATCGACCAACACTCACGGTAGCTCACGTTGTATTAGCGGGTTAGTACGCATTACTAACGTCTGAAGGACTATCCCCGGAAGGCCGGTTGCCGCAAAATTCGTTTTGTCGCGGAAGCGATAGGATCTTCCAGGATCCTGTAGCCCTGACTGACCGGAGGCATCATGACACATTTCGGAACCGCCGTTGTCGTTGACCCAGTATGGGATGTCACGCCTTTCAGCGATCGAGCCATGGCGGTACATCTCGCGATTCTGGTGGTACGCGATCATGATAAGCACAATGAATCGCTTGAGGCGATCTGCGAATTTCTCGACATTTGCGTGGAATACGCGAGTAGTCGCGACGATTTGAGTCAGCTGCTTTCCGGGTTGCGACCGATGGCGGTGATCGCCGATCTCGAAGGAGAGTATCAGGACGGATTTCACGTCATGAAGATGGTCGCGAACTGCGACCGCTTGCTCCCGGTCATGTTGCTTACAAGCAATGACCCGGCGTTGCTGGGCGCCGTCGACGCTATTCAGGAGGTCTTTGGTCTGCGGCGTGTGACGACGGTGACAGAGACCAGCGGCATCGGTGTGTTGGTGGACTTCATTTGCCACGCCGCGCGCGACGCCGGGATGCCTCGGCTGATGCGCGTGTAGAAGGCAATTGGTCAGCGGATGCGGAGTTCCCTCGCTGGCCGGTCATTGGAGTGTGTGGTGGTGCGGGCTGTCGCCTGGCCATCCGCGCATAGGGACCAGACCGGTACGGAAGGTTACCCGCGCATCGGACAGCGTATTTCGGTGTCCCCCTTACGACGGCGGCGCGCCCGTTTCGCATAGGCCCCAAACGGCCGGTCCGGATCCTCGTTGGGAATGACGATCGTCTCGTGATAGCCGCGCCAGTCCGCCTCGGCCATGCCGTCCATACCGGGTACCAGCTCGGTGGAGTCCAGAACATCGTCGCCATAGGTCGTGGCTGGCACTGGCTGCACCTGCAACAACGGAAAATCCGGCCGCATCGTGATCGGGCTATGGGTGCGCGTGAAGCGCAGATTGGTGAACAGCGGGCCGAACCAGGTATCCGCCTCGACGATGCCCTCATAGAGGACGAAACCTCCTGTCAGTGGCAGGTTCGCGGGCGCGCGCACCAACAAATGCCATCCCGGTTGCGTACGCGCCATCAGCCCGGTCCAGATTTGCAACGCGCCCGGCTCGGGCAGCGCGGTCAGCATCGGCGGAGCGCAGCCTTTGAGGTGGGCGGGCGCCGCGGCGTCGAAGGCGGCGGAGAAGCCCGGAAACTGCGCGGAGGGGCTCAATGGCTCCCAATCGTCCATGCCATCGCAGGTCCAAAAGATGTCGGCGCCGTCCCAGATGAATCGCATGCCGGTTGGCGGAAATACCCACCAGCCATAGCCGGCCGCCGCGGTCACGGCCTCGCAGTAGCGATAGGCGCGGGTCGGCAGCGTCCCCGCGGCGGAGCGATCGGCGCGCATGGGCGGCCGTGTCTGTTCCATCAGGCGAAAAAAGCGGGCGAGGGGGAGGGATTTTTCCGGCATGATTTCCTCGGGGCAGCCCGTGAACGGGCGCGGTCGGAGGCGTCAGGGAATAGGTAAACATTCCGGAAAAGGCGAGGCCGATCCCCCGCGGCCCGGCCGCCGCGAGGGATCTTCCGTTAACGGTCGTGCGTTATCGCGCGACCGGAAGACGGAACCCACCGCCCAGAGTGATCTTACCGGTCACCGGCACCGCGTTCGGCAGCCGGAACCCGCCGCCCAAAGTGATCTTGCTGGTGGCGGGAAGACGAAAGCCGCCGCCAAGACGGATACGGCCGCTGTCCGTGGTAGAGGTGGTCATGGTAGTCTCCAAACTCGACATTCTGTCGAAGATGATCCAGTTACGGGAAGGATGCCGCCGCGGGGAACCGACAGACACCTTTCGGCGACATCCCGAGGAACCAACGAACGAGGCGATGGCCGTCTCTTCCCGGGATTTCGCCGGGGGATCCGACCGGCGACCTCGCCCGTCCCGCATTAACTAACGTTACTAACACTTGGCGTCAAGACATATTTCCTTTATCAGGCCGGTTTTCTTACAGAGGATCTCCCCTTGCGTGATCCTCGGGCTCGACCCGAGGATCGGCCTGCGCAGACATCGTGCGACCCTGAGAGCACGGGGCCTGCATCACGAGATGCCAGCGTCAGGCCCTGGCATGACGGGGTGGGTAGCCATTGCGTCATTCGTTTGCGGTTCGTCATGGTTCGGCTCGACCGGACCATCAGTCGAGCCACGGGAGGCGTTGCCAATTGGCGTGCGCTTCGATCGAGGCGGACAGCGTTCGCGCGGAAATGGGATAATCGTCTCGCCAAAACCGGCCCGTGCCGCCAGGTACGAAGCCTCGGAGCCAAGCCGGTCCACCAGCGACTTCGTCAGGGCCTCATTTTGAAGCGAAATTGCTCCGCCGCCGCGAACGCTTTCGGTAGGGCTGGCGCCAGATCTTCGGCGATCAAACCCGGACCCACTTCCACCGCGGCACGGCCGTGCAGCCACACGCCGGCGCACGTCGCCTCCCACGCCTGCATCCCTTGCGCCAATAATCCGGCGATCAGACCTGAGAGCACGTCGCCCGCTCCGGCTGTCGCCAGCCAGGGCGGCGCTGAGTCGTTGATCGCCACGATCCCGTCAGGCCGCGCCACGATCGTGTCGGCCCCCTTGAGCAGTACCACCGCCCCCGTCCGCTTCGCCGCGTCCCGCACCGCGGCGACCCGGTCGCTCCCGAGATGCCCGAACGCGCGGGAAAACTCACCGGCGTGCGGTGTCAGCACGGCCGCGCCGCGTAGGGTGTCAGGCTGTCCCGCATAGGCCGTGAACACATCGGCGTCGCCAACGATCGTCCGGCCGGCGGCAGTCAGAACGGGCCACAACTTCCGAGCCCACTCCGGCCCAAGCCCAGGCCCACAGACCCAAACCACGCGGCGGCGGTCGGCGAGGAGGTCGGCCACCGGCGCCTCGGACACCAGCGTGCCGGCGGATCCCCCCCGGTAGACATCGGCGGAACCGAGCGCCGCGATCGTGACCAGCCCTGCGCCCGCCCGGCGCGCCGCGTCGGCGGCGAGGCGCGCGGCCCCGGTCATGGTCGGGCCACCCAGAATGGTGACATGGCCGCGCTCATATTTGTGCGAGTCGGTGGCGAGATTCGGCAATGTCCACAACGCCGGACCATTACGGAACGCGCGCGGTTGGCCGGCCTCCATCGCGCCGGGCGGCATGCCGATGTCCCCGAGCACCGTCTCCCCGCACAGCTCGCGGCCCGGCAACAGCAGATGCCCCGGCTTGAAGCGGAAGAACGTCACCGTCAGCGTTGCCTTGGGTGCGAACCCGCGCGGCAGGCCCGTGGCGCCATCCAGCCCGCTGGGTACATCGACCGCGACAAGCCGTCGCGCCGCGCGCAACACGGCGATCACTTTGGGGTCGAGGTCCCGGCTCAATCCGGCGCCGAAGACCGCATCGACCACCAGGGAGGGCCGAGCGGCTTCCTCCGGCGCGAAAGGCACATTCGGGCCACGCCACCCCGAGGCGGCCCATGCGGCGTCCGAGCCCTCCCGCGGCGGTGCCAAAGCCGCGACGGTGATGGGCCATCCCTGTTGCGCCAGCATTCGCGCCACGACATAGCCGTCGCCACCGTTATTCCCGGGCCCGCACAACACCAGCGTCCGGCAGGGACGGAACCGCGCCTGAATGGCGCGCGCCACCGCTCGGCCGGCGTTCGCCATCAACGTGGTGCCTGGCACGCCCAGGCCTGGGGCGGCCGCGTCGACTTTCGCCATATCGTCCGGGGTCAGCAGTTCGTCGCGTGCTCGCATGCGTTCTGAGATAGCCGATCCGCGCCGGAATAAAAATCAATGTCTGTGACGTCGCTCATACCTCGCGATGCCCGCGCCGCCACAAAACAGAGTCGCGGCCGCATCGGGCCAATCGTGGCGCATCCAGGTCGCGCAAGTGGGAGAAAGCCAATGAGTCCCCAACCAAGTCCTTGGAGAACGGCGCGCGTCCAACTCACCACGGTGGGACAGACCCGGGAGAGCGTACAGCACATTGTCGAAGCCATTCTGGGGCACGGGGGGTGCTATACCTGCGGCCGCCTGATCAAGCTCGACGTCGAGTTCGCGGTCGATCCCGGGCCGGAGCTCGGGCAGAAAGGCGTGATTTCCGTCTCCGCGACGGGCGCGGAAGAGTAACGATCGATGGGTCTCCACGACCACGACGCGAAGGCGGTCCCAGCCCTATCGGGACCGCCGATGCCTGGGCCGTTGGGCGTGGGCTTCGGCTGTGTTCCGATGCTACCGGATGCGCTCTACACGCCGGATTTGTTGGACTTCGTCGAGATCACCCCGGAGATATTCCATCGCGAGGCGATTGTTGAGGATCGAATCGAACTGGTGCCCGACCGCCGGCAGTTCGATGCCGCCCGGCGCCGCTGCGGGAACCTTCCGGTCGCGGTGCACGGTGTGGAGCTGTCGATTGGTTCGGCGCATGGAATGTATGAGCCGTGCCTGACGATGATGGACCGGCTGCGCCAGGAGTGGCCGTTCCTTTGGTATAGCGAGCATCTGCACTTCCAAACATTCCTGGATCGAGACGGTAAGGTCATGAACGCCGGTGTGCCGTTGCCGCTGCCCGCCACCGAGGAAGCCGCTCAATTGGTCGCATCCCGGGCGGCGGCCATTCAAAGCCGGTATGGCGTGCCGTTTCTGCTGGAAAACCCAGCGCATTATCTGGCGGATCTGCCGGCGGACCCGGACATTGGCGGCGAGTTTGGGTTGATGGACCGGATCGTCGCGCTGTCCGGATGCGGCAGGCTGCTGGACCTACACAATCTGTATTGCAACGCGGTCAACTTCGGCTTCGATCCGAAGGCCGCGCTGACGCGAATTCCGTTGGACCGTGTCGGCGAAATTCATATCGCCGGCGGATCGTGGAGCGACGGCTTTTACATGGACGGTCATGATGGAAGAGTGCCCGAACCGGTCTGGGAACTTCTTGAGTTGACGTTGTCCCGCGCGCCATGGATCACCGGCGTCGTCTTTGAGGTTCTCGAAGAATTCGTCAAACGACTGGGCCCCGATGGGATCGCGCGAGAACTGGAATGGGCCCGCATCGTTTGGCGGCGTTATCACCCACAGCCGGAGGACGTCGCATGACATCGCCGTTGGCCGCGTTTCAGTCGGCTTTGGGCCTGGCGCTCATGGGTCAGGACACGTGCCCGATCGACCCGGAGTCGGAGGGCTTCCGCTTCACCGCGACCGTGCGGCGATCCTGGTGCGAGGGCCGCGCGACGATCGCGGCGCGTACGGTCCTGGCTCTGGTTCCGGAGGTGGAACGGCGACGTCTCGTCGCGGAATACGTGGACGCGGGAGGTGGCCTGGCGATGTTCTTTCCATCTGAAAACGCCGCGCTCCTGGAATTTCTCGCGCCGCGACTGCCGGATCCGTCGCATGCGCTGAGCTTGTGCCGCATGGACCAGGCGTTGGCGCGCGCGCGATTGGGTGCCGAGGTTTTCGCCGCTCGGCCCGTCCCGAACCGCGACCGGCGATCGGTGCTGGCGTGCCTTGAACATGAGGCCTGGGGATGTCTCGAAACCGCGATGGTCGAGTCTTTCGTGGATGGGCACATCGATTCCGAACGTCATCCTCGGGTTCCCGAGCGTCATCCTCGGGCTCGACCCGAGGATCGGCCGGCTCAGACACCCACTCTGCCTTTTGGCCTCCTTCGCGCGTCGAGAGATCCTNNCCTCGGGTCGAGCCCAAGGATGACGTTCGGAAGCCCAAGGATGACGAGAAGATGGATCGGATAGTCCGGGATCGCATCGACCATCAGGCGTGGGGGCAGATCGAACGCTCGGTCCGCTGTCGCATCGAACGCGGGCCGCACGCCGCGCTGGTGTGGTTTCACGCCGATCCGGAATCCGTGCTGAAAGCGTTGTACGGCCGACCCGTGCCTCCGGTCGGCGACCCGACCTATCCGCTGCTTTTCGCTCCCGGACTGCCACATCTGTACCGCGCGGCCACAGCGGAGGAAGTGGCGTTTTGGACTCGATTACCGGTGGACGACGCAATGGTGGACACGACGATTGAGCGGTTGTTGGCGGAAGGCGTGATTGTCGAGGCGGAATAAAACTCCGCCGGTGCCGGTCACATCGTCGCGCCGAGCACCCACGGCGCGAACTCAGCCGCGCCGAAGTCGAACGCTTCGCTTTTCGTCGCCTCGCCCGACGCCACCCGCAGGATCAGTTCGAAAATCCGTTCCCCGCATTCGCGCACCGACTCGTCGCCATCCAGGATGGTGCCGCAATTCACATCCATATCGTCCTCGATATGACGGAACATGGTCGAGTTGGTCGCCAGTTTGATCGACGGCGCGGGCTTGCAGCCGAACACCGAGCCGCGTCCGGTGGTGAAGCACACCAGATTCGCCCCGCCCGCCACCTGCCCGGTGGCCGAAACCGGGTCGTAGCCCGGCGTGTCCATGAAGACGAAACCCTTCTTGGTCACCGCGTCGGCATAGTTGTAGACCTCGACCAGATTGGTGCTGCCCGCCTTGGCCATCGCGCCGAGCGACTTTTCCAGAATCGTCGTCAGCCCTCCCGCCTTGTTGCCCGGCGAGGGGTTGGCGTTCATCTCGGCCCCTTCGCGGGCGGTATACTCCTCCCACCACCGCATCAGCCCCACCAGCTTCTCGCCGACCTCGCGCGACACCGCACGACGGGTGAGCAGATGCTCCGCGCCATAGGTCTCCGGCGTCTCGGACAGGATCACCGTGCCGCCATGGCGCACCAGCAAATCGCTCGCCATCCCCAAGGCCGGGTTGGCGGTCACCCCGGAATAGCCGTCAGAACCGCCGCATTGCAGCGCCACCGTCAATTCGCTGGCCGAGACCGGCTCGCGCGCGACGCGGTTGGCGTCGGCCAGGGTTTCCTTGACGAAATCGATCCCCGCCAGCACGGTCTTGCGGCTGCCGCCCATCTCCTGGATGTCCAGTCCGCGCAGCCGCCCGGCGAGGCGTTGCTCTTCCATCAGGCCGCCGATCTGGTTCACCTCGCAGCCCAGCCCCAGCACAACCACGTGCGAGAAATTCACATGCCGCGCGTAGCCGCCCAGCGTCCGACGCAGCAGACGGAGCCCGTCACCCTCGCTCATGCCGCAGCCGGTCTTGTGAGTCAGCGCGACGACGCCATCGACATTGGGGTAATCCGCCAGCGGATCGTCGCCGG
>PLSZ01000393.1 GCA_003164305.1 Acetobacteraceae bacterium | reverse complement strand
TGGTGCCCTCGCGCTTCACACCGGCTTTGACCGCCCGAAGATTGGCGCTACCATCGCCGCCATGCGACTGGCCTCGAAGACTTATGACGTGACCGACGTTTGGGCGGTGCAGGAGCTTTACCACTCCAACGGCTGGACCGATGGCCTGCCGATCGTTCCGCCCACCCGCGACGCGGTCTCGGCGTGCCTGGATTGGGCGATGCTGCCGCCGGAACAATTGATCGGCATCGAACCGGTGCGCGGTGTCGCCATCACCGCCGAGAAACTCGCGATCAACGCCGTGATGGCGGGCTGCCTGCCGATGCATTTTCCGGTCGTCGTCACCGCGTTCACCGCGATGCTGCGGCCGGAGTTCCTGTTGCACGGCGCCACCGCGTCGACCGGCGGCTGCGCGGTGCTGGTGATCATCAATGGTCCCATTCGCCGCGAACTCGGGATCGACAGTTCGTTCAACACTCTGGGGAACAGCGACCGGGCGACCGCCGTGATCGGCCGCGCCATCCGCCTGGCGCTGATCAACATTCTTGAGGTGCGGCCGGGAGGGATCGATCGTTCCACGCTCGGGCATCCGGGCAAATACAGTTACTGCATCGCCGAGGATGAGGAAAACACCACCTGGCCGCCTTTATCGGTGCAACGCGGGCTGCCGCCGGACGTGTCGGCGGTGACGGTGCTCGCCGCCGGCGCGCCGCGGCAGATCATGAACGAGTGGACGACGAAGCCCGAGGAAATCCTGGAGACTTTCGCCGCCGAAATGCGCGCCAACATGCGGCATTATTCGATCTGGCCCGGCAACTACGTGCTGATCATCCCGCCGCAACTGCGGGAACACCTGCAAGCCGCCGGCTGGGGCAAGACCGAGATCGCCGCTTACATTTTCGAACGCGCCCGGATCCACCGCCGCGAGTGGGCGGAGGTCGGCAAAAGCGTCGTCGTGCGGGATCGCGGCGACACGGTTTATGCCGCGCTCGAGTCACCGGATCAGTTGCTGGTCGTCGCGGCGGGTGGTCCGGCGGGCGGGTTCGGCGCGATCATTCCCCCCTGGCTCGGCCATAAAAGCCGCACCGTGACCGAGCCGATCGGCGTCTGTGTTGACTGCGAACCCCCGAGGGCCTGAGCTTTGGGCCAGTGAAAAATGGAGACTGCGTCATGGACCTTCAGGTCCTCGATCCCACCAATGAAGCGATCCCGGCGGTAGGCCAGCCAGCGCCGCGATTGACGACGCTGGCTGGCCGTACCGTCGGGTTTATTTCGAATGGGAAAGAAGGCAGCAAAGGCTTCTTCGCCCATCTCGACCGGATTTTGCGCGACGAGTTCGGGGTCGCCAACGTCGTCACGCGGGTGAAATCAAATTACAGCGCGCCGGCCGATCCACATATCGCGGCGGAGATCCCTCAGTGGGACGCTGTGGTTTCCGGGATCGGCGACTGAGGCAGTTGCTCGTCGTGCAGTTTGCATGACGCCGTGACCGCCGAACGTCTGGGCCGGCCCGCGATGGGCGTGATGACGACCCGTTTCGTCAGCGCGGCGGAGTTGATGGCGCGCGTGCTGGGGATGCCGGGGTATCCGTTCGTGGTGATCCCGCATCCGGTCAGCAGCGCGACCGACGACGACTTGCGCGCGATGGCGGGGATCGCCGCGGCGGACGTGAACCGGCTGCTGCTGGGGGCGTGATCCCACCGCCGCGGGGTTACGCCACGGGGATTACGGGTGGACGACGACCTTACTGGCGCTCAGGGTCTGGCCGAGGCTGTCGCGCAGCCAACCCGCCGGCATGGCGCGGTAAAATCCCGCGCGTAGCTCGGCGAGCCGCGCGTTGCTCATGCCGATCATCTCCGGCGTGAAAAACTCCGCCCCGTCCGTGAACATCAGATAGGCCTGAGCCTCGTTTTCCATCACCTCTTCGAGGTTGGAATCATAGCCATCGGACTGCAGATGGCGCCGGATGTGATCACGCTCGGCGGAGGTCAGGGTCTGGGTCCAGAACCGGTGGACGAACGCCGCGTAGGTTGGGTTGGTGAAATACTCGCCGTGCGACAGCTCATGATGCAGGATGGTGGCGCGCGCGGCACGGGTCACGTGCTCGTCGGCGCCGATTTGCGGAATCGAGATCAGGCCGCCTCGCGCGTTCGCCTCGAACCAGCCCTCCTGGCGGATCAGGTGGCCAAGCGCGTCTTCCTCCTCAAGCAAGGCGATGTTGTCGCGTTCGGCCAGGGCGAAGAAACGGATCAGTTCCGCGCTGCTGTAATCGTGACCGTAATAGAACGTCTCGACCGTATCGCCGCCCGCGCGGATGGCGGCGACGAGATCGACCTCGGACAGCAGGCGGTCGTGCGGCAGGCCCGATTTCTCGATCAACGCGGCGGCGCGGTTGAGCATCCGCCCTTGCTCCCGCAACGAAGTGAAGTCGAGCACCAGGATGCGCGGATTCGGTTTGAAGCGGAACACCGTCAGGTCGGGGGCGGCGCCGGGGGGAACGTGATCGAGAATGGATTGCTCGGTGCCGGTTTCGATCCGGAACTCTTGTTGGCCGATCGCCGGGTGAGCGGGTTCCACGGGGAGAGGCAACAGGACCGGCGTGATGGCCGTGCCGGTCCGTGCCGGGGGCTGGGTCGCCTCGGACGTGGCCAACGCCAGCGCGCCCTGGGCTGGCGCGATCTGGGGTGGCGCGATCTGGGCCGACGTGGTTTGCGTTGGCGTGGTTTGGGACGGTGGGATCAAGCCCGCCCGAGACACGGGCGCGGCCGTGGTGGCGACCGGGGGCGGCGTTGGCGCCGATTTCCCCAAATAGAGGCCCCCAACCACCGCGAGAACCACAGCCAGGGCCGGCAGTGCGATCGCCAACGGGGAAACGCGCCGCGCCGAGATGGCGCCTGGCGCCCGTGCGATGGTGCCGCGTGAGGCGGGTGACGAGGCGGGCGAACCGCCAGCCCCGGCCGAAACGCCCGCGAACGGTTTCGTCAGCCGGACCGTTGGATCGTCGTCAGCCGGTTGCGGCATCCTGGCGTCGCCATAAGCTGGATGAAGGCCCGGATCCTGGCTCGTGACAGGATCCCTGGCCCGGGAAGAAGCCTGCCTGGGGAAGGGGATCGCCCGATCCGCTACGGGCGCAGGATGCCCCAGCCTTGGATCGAGAGCAAGGGCGATATCACGCGGCGAGACAATGCCAGGCTGTTTGGGAAACCCTCCCGATCGCCGCGGCGGAGGCCGGATCGCGCTCGGAGAAGCGTCGCTCATTCGTGGCCGTCGAGCAGGGTTTTTTTGTTTATGGCCACCTGGGTCCTGACGAGCGAGCGGGGGTGCCTCGCCGGGGCGGAGAGGCTGAACGCCCTACGGCGGACGTGGCCGCCTGGCTTCCCCAATAAGCGAATTCTGCTTGCGCGGGGCTTTCATCTCGCGAGATGGACGGGGTATCTCACGCCCGGGGCGAGCCGTTCGCGCGACCGGCGGGACGCGTCGGCGGGTGCCATCGAGCGGTCATGGACACGTGGGCCGAGCATCGATCCGGCACCCTGAGGCGTACATACAAAACGCGCGGCCCGAAGGCCGCGCGTTCCGAAAAGGAAGGATCATTGTGTCGCTGGTCAGGCGCCGAGGTTGACGACCTGCACGCGACGGTTGCGGGCTTCCGGCGTCTGCGGCGGTGTGTCGACAAGCGGGCGCTCCTGGCCCATCCCGACTGCTTCCAGCCGCGACGGCGCCACGTTGTACTGGCTCGTCAGGTAGGATACGACGGCCTCCGCGCGCTTCTGCGATAGCGCCAGGTTTTCCTCGCGCGAGCCGACATTGTCGGTGTGGCCCTCGATGCGGAAGCGGAAGCTGGCGAGGTCGCTGGACGCCAGAGCCTTGCCCAGAGCATCGAGAGACGCGCGGGTGGCGGGCGTCAGGTCGGCCGACCCGGTGGGGAAGTTGACGGTCAGGTTCACCGACGGCCCGGATACCGGCGCCTGGGTTTCCGTCGGAGCCGCGGTATGCGCGACCCGCGGTTGCGATGGCGCCGCCGAGGTTGACACCGGACGGGCGGGCGCGGGCGCCTGCGCGGCGGGCGCGCTGCCGCCCAGTTTGATGCCGCGCGTCGAGCCTGACACGAGGTTTCCGGTGGGCTTCAGGGCGTTGATAATCGAGTCAGCCGATTGCTGCGCACTCGCACCACCACCAGCTCCGGTCACGGCGAACATGGCGAGGGGAATGGCGGCGATGGGTTTCAGGAACCCGCGCATGATTGATCCTCCTTCGGCGGCAGGGTTTGCTCTATAGGCGCGCACCATAGGAGAGTCGATCAGTTTAATCAAACATTGTCCGCCTGAATCCAAGTCAGCGCGATAATCTTTTTTTTCGGTACATGAGACGCGACCGGTGAATGGAGTGAGCGGGGCCGCCGGACGATTGGACCCGAAGCAACGGGCTCGAGCCCAGGAGCGGCGGCTGATTCCGGGGCATCCAGGATGACGGTGACAGAGCGGACGTCCATGGATCCCCGGACTAGCAGACGCCGGTTCGCTTCATCATGGGAATGAATCGGTCGAGGCACGACTCGACCGATTTCCGGACCGCTTCCTCCTGCGCCGGGTCGGCGTTCAACGCCCGCACGAGGCCTTCGAGGCTGGTGACTCCCACGCGGGTGTAGTCCAGCACCACCAGCGCCATCAGCGGCACCACCACGGGGATGCCGGTCGGGCGGCACGCGGCGGCGACCGGGCGCTGCGGCGGCTCCCGGACAATCATTCGCCGGGTGGAAGCGGTGTTGAAGCGGATTGCCTCCGGGCCGGGTTCGGTGTTGGGACGCGACGCCGGCGCGACCATGTCGGCGGCGATCAGGATGCTGATCAGCTCCGCGGGGTTGTCGCGGCGGCCGACGATATTCGGCAGGTCCAGCAAATCGCGCACCCGCGAGGAGCGAGTATCCAGGGCCTCAACTATCGGTAGGTAGAACTCCTTGTTCAGTTCCGCCCGTCCCGCGGGTGTATCGACGGCCTCGGGCAGTTCCAGTGGTGTTTTGAGCAGCGTGAGGCTGACATCCATCAGGGCGTTGGCCCGCTCTGCCAGGTTCAGGCGGCGGGCGCCCCGCACGAAGACGTCGTGCCGCAGCCCGCGCGGACAACACATGTCCTTGATCAGTTCCTGCATCGCCGGATCGCTGTAGCGGTTGAAGATCTCCCGCTGCTCTTCGCTCAGCATCAGTTCGGGGAAATTCTCGGTCAGGTTGCTGGAGGCGATCCAATCCAGCTTGGCCTCGCTCAGCGCGGCGGCGACGTCCATGGCGAAGCAGGGCTGCCAGTGGGCGTTCATGAACTCGTGCGCCAGATAATGCACGCTGACGCTGTCCAGCGCCTCGATCAGGTTCGTGAGGCTCTTGTTGTCCTGCAACGAATGCGCGCCGACCGCGGCGAGATCCTTGACGACCCGAAGGCCTTCCTTGGCCTGGACGTCACTGCGGCCCGGCGTTCGCCGGCCGACCTCGCGGATGATCCGCGCGGCGCCCATCCGCTCCTGCCAGCCGGGAAGGGTGTTATAACTGATGTGAACCAGCCCGCCCGGCCGAACCTTCTGGGCCAGCAGCCGAACGATGCCTTGTTGCGCCGCCGGGGGGACCCAGCTCCAGACGCCGTGCATGGTGACGAAGTCCATCTCCGGCAAGTCACGTAACGCCGGGTTGTCCTCCCAACTCGACAGGTCGCCTTCGACGAACGTGATGTTGGTCAGGCCCGCCTCGGCGGCCCATTCGCGCGCGGTGGCGATATGCGCGGGGTTGAAGTCCACGGCGGTGACGGTCCAGGATGGGTTGCTCGCGGCCAACGCCATCGCGCCGTAGCCGAAGCCGCACCCCAGTTCGAGCAGCTGGACGGGGTCATCGCCGGCGGGAATGGTGGCCAGGGAGCCCCCGATGATCGAGGCCAGGGCCATCATCATCGGCGATTGCTGGCGGTACCAGCCCAGGGAGTAGGTCACATCGGTGACGTAGCCGCCGCCCCAATCGCTCATGCCACGGGCTCCTTTGTCGCGATATTTCGCGTGTTGGTGGATTTGGAAAAACGCTCCGACGCCAGACCGGGACGATGAGCTTCGGCTGGGGCCACGCTTTGCGCCTCAATGATTTCGGCTTCGAACACCGATTCTCCGGCGTCTTCGGTGCGCCGCGGACCGCCGACGCCATGCTCGAGCCAGGTGTTCCAGCCCAGGCGCGGTGGCGGATCGACGGTGGCGTCGAGGCGCAGCAGCGGCACGGAACCGGCCCTCAACACGGGATTGATCGCGAAGCCGATCTCGAAACCGACGAACGTGCGTACCAGCGAGACCAGGCGTTGCAGTGCCAGGCGATCCGGCAGTAGCCGCTCGAACCCGGCGCGATCCAGCGGGCCGATCCGCAGGATCACGCGAGCCTGCGGATCCCAGGCGCGCACGCCGGCGGCCGCGTTGGCGCTGAGCTGGTTGAACTGACCGATCGCGCCAATCCGGGTACGTTGATCCGGCGGCAGGTTGAGCCAGGCGCCGGCGAACTCGATCACCTCGACGCGCATGCCCAGCCAATCGGAGACGAGGGCGCCGAGGCGTTCGGCGGAGCGCGGGCGCATGGCGAACAGGCCGGCGTAATGCAGCAGCGGTTCGTTGCCGATCAGCATTCGGTCGGTCAGATGCGCCGTGCCGTGCCCGGTCAGCGCCAACAGGACTTTGGCGATCGGGTCCTCGGCGGGCGGCGTTCTGAGGGCCGCGCCCTCGGCGGCGCGGGCGGGCCGGTATTTGGCGCCGGCGCGAGCGAAGAAAGCGACGAAGCGGTGGCTGAGCGTGTCGAGGAACGCGTGCAGCGAGGACGACCGGTTGCGCAATGCCTGCACGACGGCGTCGGTGTAATGCCGCGGCAACACGCCGGAGGGACCGGTCAGCCCGATCATGGCGACCGTCACGTCGGGCCGCCCCGCGGGAGGGCCTTCACCTCGGACGTCCAGAACGTCGGCGGCGGGAAAGGTCAGGCCAGGCGGGCTGCGGAAGCGCGCGACCTCAGCCGGATCCTCGGTGCGCCGGGCCAGCGTCAACACGCGAACGGCGGCGTCAAAGGCGAACCGCCTGGGCGTTCGCGCCAGCGCCTGGAGCGGCGACGGCGCTTTCATACCAGCACGCGGGTTCCGCTACGGGCAGGCCAGGCGCCGGCGTTGCCGGGACGGCCGCGCAGCACCGCGCGGGTGCGGGTGAAGCTGTTGATGGTGGCGTGCAACGCCAGGAAGCGTTCCAGCACGCTGGCCAGCAGGAACAGCCCGCCGACCTGCCAGGCGCGCGGATCGAACTCCAGCGTGATGTCCAGGCCGCGGCAGAACGCGCCCATCCGGCCGGGCGCGCGGGCGGTGCCGGGGGCGGAGGTGACGCTCATCAGGGCCTCGATCGCCGTGGCGGTTTCCGGCGTGTCGCGGAACGCATAGAGCCGCAGCACTTCCTTCAACGCGTCGGCGCCTCCCGTGCCACCCGCGACCGAAAGATGACCAAGCGACAGGTGCGAAATCAGCCGCCAGAAGCCGTTTTCGCGCAACGGCGGGCGCAGGGTCGTGGTTGGCGGCGTCACCGGCGTGATCGCGGCGACCGAGGCGGCGCCTTCGACCAGCCGCAACGTGGGCCGCCCGCCGCCATACGGTAGGTCGGTCGGCAGATCTCGGTTCAGGCAGAGCGCGTCCACCGACAGCGTCGCGTTGGCCGGGGCCGCCGGGTCGAAGCCAGGATCGTGCGGCGCCAGGAACACCTCGGTACCGGGGACCCCGGGCGACGCGGTGCGCCTTGTCGCGTGATAGAACCCGCCGGGAAGGTCCGGATCGGGGTCGGATTCGGTCAGCCGGTGGAACGGCCGCCAGGGACGTGAGGACCCGTCGGGCAAGGTCTCCCGCACGCGCTCGACACTCCAGACCTCGGCGTATCGCGGGCGCCGCGCGTCGGGCACGATGCGATATTCGGTCTCCGTATGGGTGATGGCGATCGGTTCGCAGCGGCGGTGGAACAGGTTGACCAGCGGCACGCAGCCCAGAGCCAGCGACTGCTGGCCGACGGTGCGCTCCAGCTCGGTGACGGCGCGATCGAGATACAGGAAGATTTCCAGCCGGTTGCCGCCGGTCGCCAGGGTCTTCTTGTCGATGCCGCCGATGTCGATGAACAGGAACTTTTCCGGAAAAGTGAAATATTCGGTCAGCAGCCGGAAGCCGGAAAAACCGCGCGCGGACCAGGGCAGCAGCGCTTCATCATCGGCGAAGCCGGCCGGTTGCACGACCTGCGCCGGCACGATGACCGGGTTGGGGTCGATCGCTGAATCGGCGAAGGCCACCGACAGCACGTGACCGCCCAGAAGCTCGTACAGCGGCAAGGTCTGGTTCGACGGGCCTTGCAGGAAGAACCGCAGCCGATCGACGCCCAACTGGGCGAACGTCATATCCGGCATCAGGCATTTCAGCGTGATCCGCAATGCCGCGACCGCGCCGGACGCCGCCGGGTTGGCGGGGGCGACGATCGGCAGGCCGGTGAGGCGGACATTCTCCACCTCGATCGGCCACAGGGTTACCGGCGCGGTGGTGCGATAGCGCAGCGCCTCACCACGCACCGGTTCAGTGTCGAACTCGGTGCCCACCGGCCGCGTATCGGGCAATTGCAGATCGGGGGAGCAATCCAGCCTGGCGATCATGCAGGACGGCACCGGGGCGAGGTAATGCGGATACAGCATGCCCAGAAGGGCATCGGTCAGTTCGGGGAACTCGTCGTCCAGGCGGTGGTGCACGCGGGCGGCGAGGAAGGCGACGCCATCCAGCAGCCGCGCGACATGCGGATCGTCCACCCCGCCGGGCGACAGCCGCAGGCGGCCGGCGATCTTCGGGTAGGCCTCGGCGAACTCGGTCGCCAGCCGGTTGATCGCCGTCAGTTCGCGGTCGTAGTAGGGCAGCAGCGTGTCGGACATCAGATGGACTCGTTGGCGCGGACCCGGACGTTGTCGTTCACCGTATCGACGATGGTGTCGAAGGTGACCTGTTCCGGGGCCGGATCGGCGTGCAGCACGGCATCGATCCGCAACCGCAGCGACGAATCCAGGCGTTGCTCGTTATCGGTCAGGTGCACGCGGACCGAGAGAAAGCGCGGCTCGAAGCGGCGGATCGTCGCCTCGATCTCCAGCCGCAGCCGGTCGCGCTCGGCCTGGTTGTTGAACACCCCGGCGGCGAAGTCGGGAATGCCGTAGCCGATGGGCGAGTTCGGCAGTTCGCCGAGTTCTGACGGCGGAGTGCGCCAGCGGCGGCGGGCGTTCAGCAGCGCTTCCAGTTCCTGACGCACCGATTGCCGCAGATGCCGCATCGCCTCGGCCGAGGACATCGGCGGGTCGCGGTCGCGGTCCGGGGCGTCGTCGATCAGCCGTTCCAGCAACGGCAGCTGGACGCGGACCGTATTGGTCTGGCCAATCGGGCCGCCCCTGCCGCTCACGCGCCAAACCGCAGCAGGCCGACGTCCATGATGGCGACGTCGTCCTCGCCGGCCAGCCAGACGCGTTGGCCGATGCCGCGTACCGGACCCGCGCCGGGATCGGTCCAGTCGGTTTCGCGGCCCAGTTTGAGGAGGTCGGAGGCGGGATCGCCGCCGGTGTAGACGACGGGGATGTAGACGTCGCCATCGGGCCCTTCGGCGACCGACATCGAGCAGCGGCGCCAGATCAGATCGCGCGGGCGGATCGGCGGGTGGAATTCGGCGGTGATCACGCGCTCGGTCGGGATCCAGAAGTATTTGCCGGTGGTGGTCAGCACCTCGAAATTGCCTGCCAGCAGGTCGTCGGCGTCGCGGAAGTCGTCGAACGCCACGTCGTTGTGAAAACCGGGCGTGCGCGGGCGGGCTTCCTCGGCGGCGGCGGCGTTCTTCGCGGCTTCAGCCGCGTCGTTGGAGCGCAGGGCGACCAAAGCGGCGAGTTGCAGCCGCTGCACCTCGGTCGGATCGGACAGCAGTTCGGGCACGCGGCCGTCGCGGAACAATTGCCGGCGCGCCATGTCGGCGCGGATCAACTGGCGAAACTCGGCGACCACGAGCGCGGTCGAGGGGTCGATGGTGGACGCCGCGTCCAGCAGGACGTCGGCGCGCTCCAGATTGCCGGTGAACACCAGCAGTTCCGCCAGCAGCACGCGGGCGTTGAGGTCGGTCGGCGCCTTGCGCACCGTCGCCTGCGCGGCGGCCAGTGCCTCGGTGAGTTTGCCGTCGCGCAGCAGTTCGGCCGCGGTCTGTTCGGTCATGGGAACTCCTGGGATATTCCTGGCGGGGTCATCGCCCGCCGAGATCGGTTACGAGTTGGAATGAGGCCGCGACGTCGTCGATCTGGTAGTGCGGCTGCAACATCACGGTGCAGCCATAGCTTCCAGGTTTGCCGGGCAGTTCGTGCACCGTCACCTTGCCGGCGATGAGCGGATAGCGGGACCGCGTTTCGTATGGCGCGTTGGAGCGGACGTATTGCTTGATCCAGCCGTCCAGCGTGCCCTCGATTTCCTCGGCGGTCTTGAAGGAGCCGACCATCTGGCGGCCCAGCATTTTGATGTAGTGGGCGAAGCGGGAGGCGCACATGATGGTGTTGATCTGATTCGACAGTCTCGCGTTGGCGTTGGCCGCGTCGGCGTTGGCGCCGATGAACCGTTGCGGGACCAGCGGGCTGCGCGCGGCGCCGAACACCAGTTCGTCGGTGAACGGGATCGACGCCAGCGGGATCAGGCCGGCATCGAGCAACTCGCGTTCCTGCCGGTCGTTCCAGACGATCTCGACCGATTTGCGGATCCAGACGCCATCGGGATCGGTGCGGAACGATTCGATCGGCATCTCGTCCACCAGCCCGCCGCCGATCCGATCGAGGTCGGCGCCGCGGATGTCGCCGGGCCACGCGCTGCTGGCGAAGGCGCGGGCGCAGACCTGGCCGAAGGCGAAGCCGGCCGACATCCAGACGCGGTCCTTCGCTTCGGGCGCGTATTCCTTGTAGCGGAAGCAATCGGCGCGGGTGCCGTCGTCCTCCCACGGGGACCGCGCCAGCATCCTCGGCAAAGTGATGCCGATGAAGCGCGTGTCGGTACGTGTGGTCAGATTGCGCCAGCGCGCGTGATCGGCGTTGCGCAGCGGACTGGCGATGTCGGTCACGGTAGCCAGATCGGCGAAGTCATCGACCTCCAGCAGCGCCGGATGCGCGCCGACGATGGTCGGGCAGAACGCGGCGGCGGCGATGCTGGCGAGCGCCGCCAGCGCGCTGACGTCGTCGGTGCGGGAGGCCGGGCCGGAGCGGTGGCGGATGTCGTGGTCGATCAGCATCACCCCATAAGGCTCGCCGCCCGGGGAGCCGAACTCTTCCTCATATATCTTGCGAAACAAATTGCTCTGATCGAACTCGACCGCGCGTTCCAGGTCGCGACAGATTTCCGGCCAGGTGATGTTGAGGATTTTGCACTTGAGGCGGGCGCCGCTGTCCATGCCGCCGACCAGCCAGGCGAGGCCCCGCCAGCAGCCTTCCAGGCGCCGAAGCCTTTCATGGTGCAGGATCGCATCGACCTGTTCCGACAGCATCGCGTCGATGGCGACAATGTCGCGATCGAGCAGTCCGCGCATGTCGTCGGGCGAGCCGTGCCACCCCTCGGGCATCCAGGCCGTCAGGGCATCGTCGTTTTCGGCACTGAGAAACCTGGCCAGCGAGTCTTCCAGCGCGTGATCGCGGTTGCCCAAAAAGCGTCCGTTGAGGATGGCGCCCCGAATATCGTTGCGCTCATACGCGACGATCCCGCCATCGGGGATCACCGGCTGTGCGATGATCTCGTCGATGGCGGGGCTGGCGTCGTTCACGGGTCTTGCTCCGATGGCGCCGTTTGGCCGGTCGTTTAGCCTGAAGCGGCCGGGATGCGGGCAACCATGCGCAGGCTGGTGGTCAGTTCTTCCATCTGCAGCCAGGGCCGCAGATAGGCCATCGCGTTGTAGGAGCCGGGCGCGCCGGGGATCTCGCGGACCTCGATCTTCGCCTCCCGCAACGGATAACGGGCCTTGACCTCGGGGCTGGGTTTCGGATCGGCGCTGACGTAATTGG
>PLSZ01000029.1:15843-15997 GCA_003164305.1 Acetobacteraceae bacterium | reverse complement strand
CGCGCGCGTTGACGGCCAGGTTGACGACGGCGCTTTCCAATTGATTCGGGTCCGCGCGGGTCAGCCACAGGCCCCCGGACAACGCGACCTCCAGACCGATCCGCTCGCCCAGGGTCCGCCGCAAAAGTTCCGACATGCCGGAGATCAGCTCATT
>PLSZ01000029.1:0-15795 GCA_003164305.1 Acetobacteraceae bacterium | reverse complement strand
GTCGTGCGCGATGCCGCCGGTCAGTTGCCCGATCGCTTCCATCTTCTGTGACTGGCGCAAGGCTTCCTGAGCGATCGCCAACTCGGCCTCGGCCTTCTTTTCGGCGGTGACGTCGCGGCCGTAGGCGTAAACCAGATCGCGCTCGGCGGCGGTGTGCCAGGAAATCCACCGCGCGCCGCCGTCTTTGTGGCAACAGAGGTTTTCGAAGTTGGTGAGATCGGTGCCTGACGCGGCGGTATCCAGCTTACCTCGCGTTTCGCCCGCATGATCCGAGTGGACGAATTCCAGGAAGCTTCGACCCACGACTTCCTCGGGCGCGTGTCCCAGGATCGTGGTCCAGGATGGGCTGATTTCGTGAAACACGCCGTCTGCTCCAATGACGACCAGCAGATCGCGGGAATTCGCCCAGACGCGGTCGCGTTCCCGCGTGCGGGCCTCGACTTTTTGTTCGAGCGTTTCGTTCAGGCGGCGCAGTTCGTCCTGCGCGGCGCGCATGCCGTGCTCCGCCGCGACGCGGGCCGTTGTCTCTACCGCGGTGACGAACACCCCGCCGATGCCGCTCGGCACCGTCGCGTCGGGCGTGGGACTGTAGGCGAGGGTGAAACGCGCGTCTTCCCAATGGCCCTGATGCCGCTGAATGCGCAGCAAGATGTCATCGTGGAATACGGCCTGACTCTCACCGTTGAGGATTTGCCGATGCACGGGTTCGATTTCGTGCCAGACCTCGGACCAGGCGACGCGGGCCGGCAGGCCCAACGCCCAGGGATGTTTATCGCCCAGGATCAGTTTGTAGCCATCGTTGTAGATGAGCACGAACTCCGGGCCCCAGCGCAAAGCCATGGGAAAGCCGGACGACAGCACGATATCCAGCGCCAGCCGCAATCCCGGCGACCAGGTTTCCATCGGTCCCAACGGCGTGGCGGACCAGTCCTTGGCTCGCACGAGCTCCGGCATCTCCCGGGCTGGCCTCGGCGAAAACGCCAGTTCGGTCGCCGCTTGGTCTGCCATAGGCCTGGTCCACCCTCCAACATGCGATCACCGGCCCAACCGCGATCAATGGGCCCGATCGGACATCCGCGCGATCGCCGCGAATCCCGGGACACCGGGCTTACCGTCGGGCGACCACCACGCGAAAGTCAAGCGAGGAAAACGGAAAAGCTGGCGGACAAAAATACGGCCCGCGCGCCAAAGCCCGCGGGCCGTCATCGTTGCCCACCAAAGGCGGGCATAACGTCACGACTTAAAAACCTCTTCGCCGAAAAGCGCCTCGGTGCTGAAATCCAGCGACGCGGGGGACACGCCGCCTTTGGCCGTGGTCAATGGAACATCACGAGGGTCAGGCTGGCGAAGAACTGCGTGCCAACGACGATGATCGCGAGGAGATAGCCGGATCCTTCCTGTAGCCATGGCGCTTGTTCGGGCGCGGACCGTACGGCGACCTGGGCTTTCCTTGCGTTCATGACACGATCATCCTTTGGCCAACGCCCATGTGTTTGTTCATGCAAGCGACGCTCCGGAACCAAACAACCTGGCGGACTCCGTCGTCATCTTCCAGCCATGAAACGGCCCGATTGTGCCTTTGGTTGCATCCGCACGCACATTTTGTGCCACTGCCCCGCCGCTTCGCGGTCGCCGGCGGCGTCGCGACAGCATGCGCGCGAGCAAACAGATCGGCCGGCCAATCGAGGAATGGTAACGGTGCCATCGAGCATCTCCGGTTGAAGCCATCGTCTAGGCAATCGTTCCCATAACGGCGGTGGCGCCGGAATCGTTCCGCCCCAGGGTTTCAGTTTGGCGGTTTGTGACGTCCGAAGCCGGGAATGGTCTGGATCACCTGAATGACCTGCGCGGCGGTGATCAGCCGCGAGCATTCGAATTGGCGCGGCGTTCCGGCGTGCCGCGGGCACCACAGGAAATCCTTATGATCGAAGCGGATTCTCTGGTCGTTCCAGCAACTGTTGCAGGCGTGCCAGTTGATCACGCGCCAGGGCGTCGCGAATTCGTTGCTGGGGTGGGTAAAGCCGCTGATCAGCACGATTTTCGCGCCGGCGGCCCAGGCGAGCCAGGACAGACCGCTGCTGAGGCCGATGAAGAAGTCGGCGTGACGCAGCCAACGGGCGCGCTCGGCCAGCGGGCGGTCGCCGGTTTCGTCTTCCGCGCCGTGCGGCATGTGATTCCAGACGATGCCGCTGCCATGCACGGGCTTCTGGTCGATGCAGATCACGCGGTAACCGTTCTCTTTCAGGAACGTTACCACCTCGCGCCAACCGTTCGGGTTCGTCCAGTTCTTGCTTTGGGTGGAGCTTTGCGCGGCGATGACGACGTAAGGTTCGGCGATCGGGCGGCTTTCGTCGGGCAAGGTCAGGCGCGGCGCTTCCTCGGCCGGATCGACGCCCAGAATGTAGGCGGCGGTGCGGTGCAGTCCGGCGAGGCGGAAATCCACCGGCTGATGGATGAAGTCCTTGTCGTCGAAAAACAGACCGAGACTGTAGGTGGCATAAACGGTCTCGGGCAGCTTCGCGTCGATCAGTTCGTCATGCGTGACGAAGCGGATGTCCGGATAGGAGTCGCGCAACAGCGGAATAATCAGGCCGGACATGGCGACGGTCAGGCGGCAGCCATGCGCGGCGGCGAAGCGCGGGGCGTAGGGAAACCAGGCCATGATGTCTCCCAGGGTGCCGATGGGAAACTGGATGAGAATTTCCTGGTCGCGGGCGTCGTAATCGTGGGTCATCATCGGGGTCATCGTGCCGGCGTCGTCGATGTCCCAGATTTCGATACGAAATCGCACATAGAATCGCTTGGCGGAGCTGACGAAGGCGCCCTGATTCTCACTCTGGAACAGGATGTTGGCGGTGTCGAGGTCGCGCAGGCGGACGCGCCATCGGCCTTTGGTCCGGGGTGGCAGGACGACCCGGGCGCCGTTGTTGAAGTCGAAGCGGATGCCGTGCGGACCGGATTGGGTCGGTTGGCCGGCGGGCGACGGATAGGGGCCTTTTGAGGCGGTCGTGGAGGCGGTGGAATCGGTCTGGGCTGGAGGCTCCGGATCCGGGGTCGAGGCGATCTGGTCCATGGCGATCCGCGAGTAAGGAAGCGGGATGGTGAACGGGACACGGGATGAAGGGAAGGGCCGGCACACCGGTGGCAGGGCGCTGCAGGGCAATGCCAACGTTCGTCGAGGGGGGTGTGGCTCGACCGATCCTCCGGTCGAGCCGGAGGATGACGGGGTAACGCCGGGCGCGGCGAGGTTGTCGATGGTAACAGCGAAGATTTTGGATGGATCCCAACCTCGCGCAAGCGCGCCGTCGGGCCGCTACATCGGCGGGACCAGCCCGTTCTTGCCCACGGAGATACGGGTCGCCGAGATTTTTCCGTCGGCGGCCTCAACCCCCATCACGATGCAATGCGCGCCGGGCGTCAGCAGCGCGGGTGAGCCTGGCTCATAGGTCACGACAGGCGTATCGGACGGCACGACGATGGTTTTTTGGCCGTCGGGATACGTGACCGTCAGCGTGCGGCCCGCGCCGCCGGTCACCGCGCTGACGGTTCCGACGGTGCCGTTGGTCATGGTGCTTTGCGGTTCCAGATCGAACGGGCGGTGGCCCTCACCCGTGCCGCGCATGTTCTCGGGGAACACGTGCACTTCCAACGCGCGCTGGGTACCGTCGGGCCGCGGCATGGCGGCGGAGCCAATGAACGAGCCGGGCTTGATGTCTTCCAGTTTGATCGGAACGATCGCCAGAATGACGGTGTCGGAGGCGAGCGCCACGGTTAGTTGCTGGCCCGCCCGGGTGGTCAGGGTCAGGGTTTTGGCGTCGGCCGCGTCGATCGTGGCGCGCAGCCGCACCGCGCGCGCGGATTGCGCCCAGGATGGGGCGGCGGAAAGGGCGAGGACGACGGCAAGGCCGAGGGACCACGATTGTCCGCGGGTGAACGATAGTCCGCGGGCGAACGTCTGGGCTGGCATCAGGCCTCTCCATCAAAAATGCTGCGTTGTGCCAGTATGGCGACGATCGGAAAGAGGGGAAGCCCGCCCAGGAAGAGGCCCTCACCTATTTCAGTTCGTCAGCGACCTTATCGATCCCCGCCTGGGCGCAGACCGCGTCCTTTTCGCCCCCGGGCGAGCCTGAGACGCCGACCGCGCCCACCACGTCGTCGCCGACCTTGATGGGCAGCGCGCCCTCCGCGGGGATCACGTTGGACAGGCGGACCGCGAAATAGCTCGGGTCGTCCTTGAACCGTTTCGCCATCTCGCCGGAGGGGATGCGGAAGGTGCGCGAGGTGTAGGCTTTGCGGAAGCTGTTCTCGACCGTGTGCGGGGAGGCTCCGTCGCCGCGTACCTGGACGATAACCTCGGCGTTACGGCCGATCACGGTGACCGACACGTGGTAGCCTTTGGCGGTGCACGCATCCATCGCGGTGCGAGCGATCGTCAGCGCCATCGCGGCGGAAAGGTCGCGGTGCGTGATCAGTTGCGCGTGCGCGGGGATCGCGAGCGCGGTGGCGGCGGCCATCACGGCGAGGCGTGCGATTTTGGACATGATCTGGCTCCCTGAACGGGCCGCTTCGGCTGGCGGCGGATCAGTATAGCGCGGCCGGAACGGCGTGTAATGGCGGGGGAGGCCGCCGTGGTCAGCCGGCCGCCCCGGCGCTTCCTTGCAACGGCCGCCGCGGGCCGCCATCATCCTCGCCTCGGAAGAGGAGAGCGTCATGGCCAGCCAACCCTTCGCGACCGGCCGGTGTCTGTGCGGTGCCATTACGTTCACGCTCCTGGCGCCTCCGATCGGCACCGGGCAATGCCACTGCAAGGACTGCCAGCGCGCCTCCGGCACCGGTCACATGTCCATCGCGCGCTTCCGGAAAGCGGACGTCACGCGCGACGGTCCCACCACCAGCTATGCCTCCACCGCGGACAGCGGCAATGTCAATACGCGGCACTTCCGCGCAAAATGCGGCAGCCGGTTGTTTGGTGAGAACTCCGCGCATCCGAACCTGTTGAACGTGGCGATCGGTTGCGTGGACAGCAACGATTGGTTCACGCCGGACCGGATCGTTTATGCGAAAGACCGGCCGCGCTGGGATGTGACCTCCACCGATGTGCCCAATTTCGATCGCATGCCGCCCGGCTGACCAGGACACGCCGGCCGATGACCGCGACGATCGCGGCCTCATTCACTGACGCGGACGGCACGTCGCGGCTGGCTTGCACAGCCCACCACATCGCCTGGCACGCCCGTCACACCCCCAACGCGGCAGCGATCGTCGAGGACGGCGTGACGGTCAGCTATCGCCGTCTGGCGGCGGACCTCATTGGCTGCGTTCGCGCGCTCGAGGCCCGGGGCATTCGGCCCGGCATGCTCGCCGGCATCGAAACGCCGAACCGTTACGCGCATCTGCTGATTTTGCTGGCATGCGAAGTGATCGGCGCGGCCTCGGTGTCGTTGACGCCGCCCGAGGCCGATTGTGACACCGACATGGCCAGGCATTGCGACATCGTCCTCGCGCGCCAGGCTCGAACGGAAACCTCGCGGACGCGCGTGATCCCGTCCGGATGGCCGGAGGGACTGGCGGCGTCAGCCGGGCCCGCGGACGATCCCTCCTCCCTGGTCCGCGAGGTCGTGCCCGAGCGGATGGCGCGCATTGTCAGGACCTCCGGCACGACCGGCGGGACGAAGGCGATGGCACTGTCCTTCGCCCTTTTGCAACTGCGGATCGCCCGGGGCATCGCCCGTTTGCCGGGACACATTCTGCCCAGACCGCGCCTGTTGTGCCTCTACGGGATCGGCGTCGCCGGAATGCACATGCGTGTCATGAGCATCCTCCAACTGGGCGGCACGGTGACGTTCGCGGTGGGCGATCAGGCCCGGAAGCTGATCGCGACCGGTGCCGTGAACCAGGCTTTGTTCACGACCGGAGATCTCGAGCGCTTCGTCCCGACAGCCGAACCGCCGCCGCCAGGCCAGGCGCCGCACGTCCTCGTATTTGGCGCCGCGGTGTCTCCTCGCCTCCGCGCGGAGGTGCGTCGGCGTTTGCATGCCGTCATCGACAACCCTTATGCCGCCATCGAGACCGATCCGATCGCCATGATGGGCGAAGATGGTACCGGCACGTTGTGCCAAGGCGTGGAGGTGCGGATTGTCGATGGGACCGGGCAGGAGGTGGGGCCAGACGAGGGTGGCACGATCCGTGCCAGGACAGAAACGATGGTGGAGGGGTATTTCGATGACTCCGGGTTGACCGCGACGGCGTTCATCGACGGCTGGTACCAGACGAGCGACATCGGCCGCATGTCGGCCCGGCACCGGCTGGAGGTGCTGGGACGGGCCGACGAAATGCTGAATATCGGTGGGATAAAGCTTCCGCCGGCACCGATCGCGGCACGCGTGAAACAGATCGACGGCGTCAGCGACGCGATCGTCATGAGCGTCGCCAGCCCCAACGAGGTCGGTATTCTGCTGGCCGCGGTCGAGATCGGCGGCGACCAGCTGACCGTCGATGTCGCGCAACGAATTGGCGCGATCCTGGCTTGCCATATCGGCAGCTTCGTCATCATGCCAATGCGACGGTTTCCGCGCACCGACAGCGGCAAGATCAGGCGCCCGGAGATTGAGGCCGCGTATCGCCGATGCGCGCCGCGCGATCTGATCGCCGTCGGCTGACCGCGACGCCTGGTGCCCAATTGCAAGCGTGGCGGATCGCCTCCATCATTCCGCCGCATCGCCGGATCGAGCACATCCACATGAGCAGCCAGCCGTGCACACCCGGCCCCGACCGGACCGTCCACGCCAAACACCGGCGGCGGAGGGACGCGACCTCGACCGGCGCGCGCGATTTCGATCGCGAGCCGCTCGGTTAAGCCGGCTGATGAGCGAAACGATTGTGCCTCCGGGCACCGAAGCGGCCGGCGATGCACGGCTGGCGAGTACAACCCGGTATGTCGCCTGGTACGCCCGTCACACCCCCAACGCGGCGGCGATCGTCGAGCACGGCGTGACGGTCAGCTATCGGCATCTGGCGGCGGACCTCATCGGCTGCGTGCGTGCGTTCGAAGCCTCGGGCGTGCGGCCCGGCATGCTCGTCGGCATCGAGACTTCGTTGCGGTATCAGCAACTTCTGCTGCTGCTGGCGTGCGAGGCGACGGGTGCGGCGGCGACGGCGCTGACCGCGGACCCGGACGATACGATGCTGCGTCATTGCGACATCGTTTTCAGCGGCGGCGCGGTGCCGGGAGCCATCGGCATCCCGTCCGTCTGGTCCGCCGATCGCACATTGTCCGAGGCCGGCCCGCGCCTTCTGGAACGCCCCATCGCCGCTGGACAGATCGCGCGCATCGCGCGGACCTCCGGCACCACCGGACGGCCAAAGGCGATGCCGATGACGCGCGCCACGCAGCAGCTTCGTATCGTTCGTACAATGGAACGAGTCGCCGCCGACATCTCGCCGAACCCGAGATTTTTGTGCCTCTACAGCCTCGCGGTCGGCTCCATTTGCGTGCGCGTACTGGGCGTGCTTCAGCATGGCGGCACGGTGCTGTTCGCCGCCGGGGATCAGGCGGACGCGCTGCTCGCCGCGGCGCGGGCGAACTACGCGGTTTTCGCGGTCGGCGACATCGCGCGGCTGGTGGAAAATTCCAAACTTCCGCCGTACGACATCGCACCGCGTATCGAGGTGTTCGGAGCCGCGGTCTCGCCCGCTTTGCGGCGCCGGCTGCGGGAGCGGCTGAGCGCGCGTGTCAGCAACAAGTATTCCTCGAACGAAACCAACCCGGTCGCGATCATGGGCGACGACAACGTGGGCACGCTGTGCCAGGGAGTGGAGGTTCGCATCGTTGATGAAGAGGGGCGAGAGGTGGCGGCGGGTGACAGTGGGATCATTCGGGTCAGAAGCGAAACGATGGTGCACGGTTATTTCGACGACCCCGCGCTGACCGCCGCCTCGTTCATCGACGGCTGGTTCCATACCGGCGACGTTGGTCTGATGCCCGCGCCCGGCCGGCTGCTGGTACTGGGTCGCGCCGACGGCATGCTGAACATTGGCGGCGTGAAGGTTCCCCCGGCGCCGATCGAGGCCGAGTTAAATCAGATCGAGGGCATTCGCGACGCGGTCGTCATGAGCATTCCCGACCGGCATTGCGTCGGCGTCCTGCTGGCGGCGATCGAGACCGGCGCTGTTCCGCCGCCACTGGACGCCATGCAAAGCGCCGGCGAGATCCTCGCGCGTCACGTCGGCGGTTTCACGATCATGCCGTTAAGGTCATTGCCGCGGACGCGATCGGGTAAGATCCAACGCCAGGAAATCGAGGCGATGTTCCGGCGCGCGCCGCCCGGAGAACTGATCGTTGTCGGTTGAGCGGCGCCGGACCGCGATGGCGCGACATCCAGGAGAACCACGGCCATGCCCGGTTACGACGCCGTTTTGTTCGATCTGCTGACGGCGTTGCTCGACAGTTGGTCGCTGTGGAACAGCGTGGCTGGCGATGAGGACGCGGGCCGCCGTTGGCGCGCCGCTTATTTGCGTTCGACCTACGCGGCCGGCGCATACCGTCCCTATAACGATCTGGTCGCCGAGGCGGCGGAAGCGGCCGGTCTGGACCGCCGCCTCGCCGACTCGCTCGACGCCGGTTACGACGAACTGACGCCCTGGCCGGACGCCGTGCCGGTGCTGACCCGGATCGCCGCCGCCGGATTGCCTCTTGGCATCGTGACCAATTGCTCGCGCCGTCTGGGGCACGTCGCCGCCAGCCGGATCGGCGTCGAGTTCGCCTGTGTCGTCACCGCCGAAGAGGCGGGCTTCTACAAGCCCGATCCCCGAACCTACCGTCTGGCGCTGGAACAACTGGGGGTGTCTCCGGACCGTTGCCTGTTCGTCGCGGGCTCGGCGTACGATCTGTTCGGCACCGCGGCGGTGGGTCTGTCGGCTTATTGGCACGACCGGATCGGGATGCCGGCGCCGGAAAACCTGCCGCGTCCCCTGGCGCATGAGCGCACGCTCGCCGCCTTGCCGCGGGTACTGGGCATCGTCTGACGCGCGCTATCCCTCGAACAAACCGCCGAGCGCGCGAGCCTTCGCGCCGCGTCCCAGCACGACCACGCCATCGCCGGCCATGATCACGGTGTCGGGCGCCGGATCGGTCATCGCGTGTCCGCCGCGGCGGTTGATCTGCACGATGAACAGCGCGCCGCCGGTCTTTTGCTCGACCGCGGCGACCGTCTGACCGGCGAGTGGACCGTCCGCCGCCGCCTCGATCAGTTCCAGTTCAAGCCCGAGCGTATGCAGCATCGTTTCGAACTCGCGCACCCTCGGGTTGTCGTGACTGAATTGCGCGTCCGCTTCGACCATGATCAGTTCGGCGATACGTTCGGCGCCGATATGGGTCGGCAGCACGACGCGGTTGGCGCCGGCCTGCAGCAGCATCGCCTCGGTGCCGGGCAATTCCCCTCGCGCGATGATTTCCAGGTTGGGGCTGAGACCGCGCGCGCGGAGCGTGATGAACACGTTGGCGGCATCGGCCGGCAACACGGTCGCCAGAACACGCGCCCGCTGCACGCCGGCTTCCACCAGCACCTCCGCGTCGGTCGCGTCGCCCACCACGCACAGATAGTTCAGGTGCCGTGCGTGACTGGCGTTCGCCTCCTCCCGGTCGACGATGACGAATTCGGTTCCTCCATCGCGCAGCTCCTGCGCCAGCGCCATGCCGAGCCGGCCAAAACCGCAGACGATCACATGGTTGTTGAGTTTTTCGATTTGCGTGTTCATGCGGCGGAGACCAAAGATCTGGTTGAGTTGGTTGAGCGTGATGAATTGCACCAGCGCGCCGGTGAGAAAGATCATGCCGGTGCAGCCAAGCACGATCGTCGCGATGGTGATGCCGCGCAACAACGGCGTGTCGACCGGGTGAACCTCGCCGTAGCCGACGGTATAGACCGTGACGATCACCATGTAGAAAGCATCGCCGACCGGCCAGCCGGCCCCCCAATAGGCAACCGTGGCGAGCGCGATCACCGCCAGCAGGAAGCACACGCCGAAGAACAGGTTGCGTACCGGGGAGTCCAGTAGCCCGGACGGTTCCGGCCTGTTCCGGCGGGATGGGGGACGCGCCATCGTCAGACCGGTGGCCACGGACGGGACGTGACCCAATCGCTGGGCGAGAGGTGAGGCATCCTCCCCCGCGCCATGGTCCGGCTCGACCGGACCATCGGCGGAAACACATCGGTGAGAGCGAGCCTGGGGAGGACGATGGACCGGTCGAGCCGGCCCATGACGATGAACGGACGGTGCCGCTTGTGGCACGGCTTGAGGCCGGGGACGATACAAAGCAGATCGTGCGCTATCCGACGCTTATCCTGATCCGTATGGAGGGACACCCAGGGCGAAACGACCAGGCAACGGGCCAATGATCGGAATGTTGCTCGCAAGCCTGATGCCTCCGTCACGCGCCGATCAGCCTCCATGCGGCCAACCTACCGGTCATCGCGAGCCTGACAATCTCCACCGTGAGACCAGTCCCGGCCTCCGTCCGTCACCGCACGCTGAACCGGTACGCCCGAGCCGCGAACAGGCCGCTCAACGCGCGCGCCTTGGCGCCGCGGCCGACGATCACAAGGCCATCGCCGCCCTCGATCATGGTGTTCGGCTCTGGATGGGTGATCGCGTCGCCCTCCCGCCGGTTGAGTTGCACGATGAAGAACGCGCCGTTCGCCTGTTGCTCCACCGCCTCGATGGTCTGGCCGACGATCGGGCTGTCCGGCGCCGCCGCGACGACTTCCAGTTCCAGGCCGAGGGATTGCAGCACCCGCTCGAAATCGCGCATCCGTTCCGAGCCACGAATGAAACGCGCGGTCTCCTGATACAGAATCAGTTCGGTGATCCGTTCGGCGCCGATATGTGTCGGCAGCACGACTTTCGTGGCGCCTGCCTGCAACAATTTGCTTTCGGTGCTCGGCAGATCGCCGCGGGCAATGATCTCAAGCCCAGGATTGAGGCTGCGGGCACTGAGAGTGATGAAGACGTTGGCGGCGTCGTTGGATAATACCGTGGCCAGGGTCCGCGCGCGCATCACGCCGGCGGCCTGCAGCGCCGCCTCATTGGTGGCGTCGCCGCGCATGCACAAATAGCCCTGATCGCGCGCCCGCTCGGCCGAGGCCTCGTCCTGTTCCAGAATAACAAAGCTCGCGCCACCCGCCCGCAGGCCTTGCGCCAGCGATTCGCCGATCCGGCCGAAACCGCAAACGATGATGTGGGCGTTGAGTTTGTCGATTTGCGTGTTCATGCGTTTCAATCCGAATACCTGGTCCAGTTGGCTGAGCGTGATGAACTGCACCAGCGCGCCGGTCACGAAAATCATGCCGGTGCAGCCGAACACGATCGTTCCGATGGTGATGCCGCGCAGCAGGGGGGTCGTGACCGGCCGCACCTCCCCATAGCCGACGGTGTAGACGGTGACGACGACCATGTAGATGGCATCGCTGACGCTCCAGCCGGCGAGACGGCTGTAGAGGATGGTAGCGATCACCATCACCACGAAGGTGAAGCTGACGCCGAAGAAGAGGTTGCGCAGCGGAGAGCCGAGAAGCCCGGTGGGATGGGACGAATATTGACTGTGCGGCGGGGCTGCCATCGCTTGTTAAGGGACCGAAAGGTGGTTGTGCGGCGCAGCATGAGGGAATTCGCCGAACGCGGCAACCGGCGTTCGCGCGCTCGGTGGGGAACGCGGGCCTATGGCGTCTGGAGGTTCCCTGTTTCGAGAACGAAACCGATGTCACGTTTATCGTGCAAAACGCGCACGACCGTCAACCGCGCTGGTTCATACGGATAGTAGATCCAGAACGCGTCGAAGCCCTTGACCGGCCAGGCGTGAAGGCCGGCCAGCGCGGGATCGCCGGCCATGCGTCTTTGTCCGGCTTCCGGCTTCGCGATCAGCGCGTCGAGCGAGGCCAGCACGGCGCGGTGAAAACGCCGCGCGATCGGCGGCAGACCTTGTTCGGCGTAGCGCTCGATCTGGCGAAGGATATCGGCCGCGGCCTCCGGTTGGATGAACGGCGTCACGGGCGGGCTTCGGATCGATCGAGGATGGTGCCGACTTTGGCGGCGAGGGTCTGACGAAACGCCTCGTCGAGTGGGATGTGGTTCGAGGTCAGCCCGTCGCGCAGCAGTGTGCCGAGGCGCGCGGCGTGGGCTTTGGCCTGAGCGTCGCGCAACAAACCGCGCATGTATTCGCCAACGCCCGCCTCACCTTTGCCGGCGATCTGGATGTTGATGAAATCCAGCATGCTGTCTGGGAGGGAGATCGTGATTGACGCCGTGCCGTGGTCTCCGCGTTGGCGCGACCCGGTCTATACCACGGTTGTCGATGGCACGCATCAGGGACGAGGGAAGAGGGAATTTCCCTCGGGATTTATCGTATCGGCACAGAACCGAATGAGGGGTTCACGCTGTCAGCCGGTCGTGGGAAATCTGGAACGGCGGAGTCGGCATCGGCTTCGAAAGCAAGGACTCAACACGGAGGACACGGAGAACCACTGAGGCGCACGGAGAAGGACAAAATGGCGCTTCGCGCGGGGTTTGATCAGACACCGCGCGAAGCGCCAGAATTCAGTGGCCCTCAGTGGTTCTCCGTGTCCTCCGTGGTGAGTCCTTGCTGGCTTGCGATTGACCAACGCACCGGCCTACCCGGCGAGCCGCGATCAGGACAGCTACGCCGGAGGGTTCAATCAAAGATCAGAGCCCGGTCCACCGTGCGGCGATCACCTCCTCTCCGACCACGAGCGATGTTCAGCGACAGAGCAAGCGAGTTTGGCCGCCCACTCACGCCCGCGGATGCGCTTTCCTCCAGACCTCAAGCAACCGAGCCTCATCCACGCTGGTATACCGTTGCGTCGTCGACAAACTCGCGTGTCCCAGCAAATCCTGGATCGAGCGTAAGTCCGCCCCTCCCGCCAGCAGATGCGTGGCGAAAGAGTGCCGCAGCGCATGCGGCGTCGCGTGTTCCGGCAGTCCGTTCTGTTGCCGGTACAAACGCAAGGTCCGTTGCGCCACCGCCGCGTCCAGTCGTTTCCCGCGCGCACCGAGGAACAGCGGCGCATCCGGCGCGGCACCCGGATGCAGCCGCAGACAGGCCGCGATCGCCTCCCGCACCACCGGCAGCACCGGAACGATTCTTTCCTTCGATCCCTTGCCGACCACCCGCAACGGCCCATCGTCCCCCGGACGAGGCGCGTCGCGCACGTTCAGCGACAAGGCCTCGGCGATGCGCAGGCCGCAGCCATAAAGCAGGGTGAACAGCGCGATATCGCGAGCCTGGATCGCGGCCTGGTCGGACATTTCGCCGATGTCCTCAGTCACTCCGCGCGCCGCGGCGGGGGCCAGAGCGCGCGGCAGTGGCCGGCGCGTTTTCGGCGTCGAAACAAGTTTCACGGCGGCGTTCTCGGCGGCGTGATGCCGGGCCAGATAGCGAAAGAAACTCCGCACCGCCGAGAGATGCCGCGCGCGCGAGGCATTCACCAGCCCCTCATTCGCCAGTGACGCCAGCCACGCGCGCACGTCGGCCTGGGACACCGCGGTGAGCGCCGACAGATCCGGTTCCGCGCCCAGATGCCGCGTGAGGAAGCCGAGGAAGCTCGCGAGGTCGGTGCCATACGCCTCCACCGTCAGCGGCGACGCGCGCTTTTCCAGCGCCAGCCAGGACAGAAACGATTCCCGACATTCGTAACCGGTCATCGACGCGCCCACGCCAACCGATTGCCACTTAGGCGACGGCCAACAATAAACGAGTCGCATGGCGAACCATCGTGTGCCGTCATTCCCGGGTTCGACCCCATAAGCATCAAGATACGACCGGCGAAGGGAAAACCTTCCCCCGAACGTCATCCTCGGGTTCCCGAACGTCATCCTCGGGCTCGACCCGAGGATCGGCCCGGCCACGCTCCTTGCCCGGCTTTTGGCCTCCTTGGCGCGTCGAGAGATCCTCGGGTCGAGCCCGAGGATGACGGGAAGAGGCACATTTTCCCCACGCGGCGCTTATCTTGATGCTTATGGCGCCCGACCCGGGGATCCATCCAGGCACGGCGCGGCGATTGGTCCCCGGGTCAAGCCCAGGGATGACGAGAGTGGAAGGACAACCTAACGCGTTAATAGTTGGACGTCGCCTTAGCCAGCCAACAGCCGCCTTCGCCGTGGTATTGTCCGCCAGCCCTTCATTGCGCCAGGCTTTCAGCATCGCGTGACCGCCAATCCCCCATTCAGATCATATTAATCACGGAACGTTTAGCGTTATTTGCGTTTCTTCGTGTGATTCGCGTTACTCTTCGCTCCCACTCGACCACGCGCCGGCGGATACCAGAGAGAGAAACGCGAATCACGCGAAGAAACGCAAAGTGTGCGAAAGCATTCCGAGACGGCGAGGTCGTATCGCGGCAGTCTGCTGATCGCCACGATTCGGCGCAACCATGGCGTCTTCGAGGGTGGGACCTGGGCTTCGAAGGGAATTAAATCTGGTGATGAACCGGTCCGCGCCGTCGGGCCCCAGGATCCACTATCGCAACGCCGCGCGGGACAACCCATCCGCGTTGGAAGCAACTCACCGGCCGCCCCAGGACCGCCCCATCGCGGCGGCGATCGCGCGTCCCAGAAACGACAGTGCGCCCGCGCCGCGCACCGGGTCCAGCACCGTGCGGTCTCGTGCCAGCAAAGCCAGCAGCGCCGGAGGACCATGCGCGGGCACCAGCACCAGAGCGTCGTGACCGGCCAGACCGGCGGCCTCGGCGTGCAGGCGCCTCGCGTCGGTCACGTTGTCACGGAACAGCACCTGCCGCCCGCCCAGAAGCCGCGCGACCGTGCCCTCGGGCAGCGGCAACGTGCCGGGCATGATCGCCTCGATGCACAGATGCGCCGAATCGACCGCCAGGATGCTGGGGATCTCTCCGGTCACGCAGTCCAGCGGATCGGCGGCGCGCAGCAAAGCCAGCACCGCCTCCTGCACCCTCGAGGCCATCCCGGCGGCGGCGCGTCCGGCGGCCAGAACGTCGTCGGCGCGTTCTTCCATGGCAGCGGCATGGGCCCGTTCGGCGCGGACCATGGCGGCCATGTGATCGGCCAGCACCTCCCCGTGCACGCGGTTGGGTGGCGTCAGGATGCGGTAGATTTCGGGGTTATCCGCCAGCCAGTCCGGGTTGGCGCGAAGAAACGCGGCGACCGCGGCGGAGTCGGTTTTCGGCGCAACCACGCCAGGCCCATTTTTCCCCGCCCCCGCGCCGGGCCCACTCTTTGGCGGCTCCGCGCCGAGATCGTCCATTCGCGTCAGGCGATCGTCTGACCCGTCTTGGCCCAGTCGGAGACGAACGCGGCGAGGCCTTTGTCGGTCAGCGGGTGATTGAACAAAGAGCGGAGCACCGCGGGCGGCAGCGTGGCGACATGGGCGCCCAGTTTGGCGGCCTCGATAACGTGCATGGGGCCGCGGACGGAGGCGACCAGTACCTCGGTTTTATACTGATACGCCTTGAAGATCTGCATGATATCGGCGATCAGCGCCATGCCGGATTCGCCGACGTCGTCCAGCCGGCCGACGAAGGGGCTGACGAAGGTGGCGCCCGACTTCGCGGCGAGCAGCGCCTGCGCGGCGGAGAAGCANNNCATCATGCCGTCGAAATCGGTGGCCGCGACCTCGGCGCTGACGGGCCCGGGAACGACGGCGCAAATTTCGGCGATGATATCAGTGAATTTTTTACCCGTCTTCGCCACAAGGGACGGATTGGTGGTGACGCCATCGAGCAATCCGCTGGAGGCAAGCGACTTGATCTC
>PLSZ01000438.1 GCA_003164305.1 Acetobacteraceae bacterium | reverse complement strand
CGATCGAGAGTCAATGTTTCGGACGTCTGGTATAATTTGAGAAATCATCTTTCTTGATCTGTGTCAGAAACCAACGGTGCGACCCGCACGGACGGCGACCGGCACGCGTGCTGTCGGGCCATCCTCAGACCGGCTTCCCCGTTCCGACGGGATCGCCCAGCCAGCGCCGGTACAAGTATTTCAGCGGTCGCTTCACCCCTAGTCGTTCCGACAGCGCGCGGAACCACGGCAACACGATCTGGTCCCACTCGATCTGCGACCGGTACGCGATCATGCCAACCGGATTGCGCCGGAAATACCGCGACAGAAACCGGTAATATTGCCGCCGCGTATACACCTTCGCGTTGCCGCCGATCTTCGCCACCAGCGGAGTAAACCGCGGATACAACTTCGTGTTGACCAGTCGCACCTTCATGAAGTTGCCGATCAGCAGATCGTCCAGATAGCCGTATTCCACCGTGATCATCAGCGATTGTTTCGGCACGTGAAACACCACGCCGCGCGCTTTCGGGCCATCGCCGCGGCCGTTCAGGCGGAAGCGCCGCGTCTCCCCGCCAACCTGGAACTCGACGAAATCGACATAGCGTTTGATCAACTGGAACTTGTTCACGAACGCCGCCACGCGGTCCCATTCCTCGGTGGTCAGGCGAGCGTCCCAGTCGTCCTCGCCCGTCGTCGCGGTGATCTGGCGTTCGTCGGACGCCTGTTGCGGATGATTGCGAACGTACTCACCGGTGGAGAGATCGACGGTCACGAACGGTTCGATCAGTTTCACCTCGGGACGCGACCAGTAGCGCTTCATGTCGGCCCATCCGATCCGGTGCGGATTGGCCCAGATGGAATCGGCACGGACGTAAATATGCTGCGAGGATGAGCAACAGAAACCGCCGACGCCCAATTGCGCCGCGGTGCGCGCCACGGTCCAGACCGCGCCCGGCTTGCGCTCCTCCGGCGGCCCGACCAGCGAGGCGCCGGTCGCATCGACGAAGTTGAACATGTCGGCATCGACCGAGCACAACGCCAACAGATACGTCTTCTCCCGCGGATACGAGCGGATCAGTTTGCGCAGGAAACTGAACTCCCCACACAGCGGTGAATCGTTCAGGTCGATGATCAGCGAGCCGTCGGCCTCGATCGCCAGGATGGCGTCCTGATTGATGTTGTCGATGCACATCACGCGCACGGCGGGCGTCAGTTGGAACCACGAGCGGTACGGCAGGATGGTTACATCGAAGCCGCGGCCGCGCAGGTTGTTCGCAATGTCGCCATCGTAATGATCGGGCAGCAGGAATTTGCGTCCCGCCGGCATCATGTTCAGCGATTCATCGTGCAGATGATCGGGGTGGCCGTGCGAAATCCAGATCCAGCCGGCATCGACGATGTTCCGGATCTGCTGCTCGGACAGCGGATGATCCAGCGCCCAACTGCCGAAATAACAGGTGCCGGTCAGCCAGGGATCAGTCGCCAGAACCGGTTTCGCGTCCTCGAACACGAGCACGCTGGCGTTGCCGAGGGTTTCAAATCGCGCGGTCATGCATCGCTTTCAACAGGGATTTCATCGTGCGGCATGTACTTGATCCGATCCTCGATTTGCAAGCCCGGCGTTTCGTTTCCAGCGGTTCTCCTTTTGAGGGAACCCCTCGCGCTTCCCGTCCCCCCCGGCCTGGCCGGAGGATCGGTAGCCGCGCGGCCATCAGAAAATGCGTGACTATTCAAGGTTGTGCGGGGCTTGAATGATCCTCCGGTCAAGCCGGANNCAAGCCGGAGGATGACGAATTGGGGAGGCCGATCGGCAAAATGAGAAATGCCGTTTAACTTCGGCCCACCAGCCAGACGCCGGCGACGATCGCGGCGATCCCGGCGATGCGCGACGCCGACAGTGTGTCCTGGAACAACACCACACCGAAAATCGCCGTCAGCACGAAGCTCAGGCCGACGAATGGATAGGCCTGCGACAATTCGGCGCGCGACAGCACCGCCAGCCACAACACCGTCCCAAGTCCGTACAACCCCAGTCCGCCCAGTACTCCCGGACTGAGCGCCACCGCCTGGGCGATCGCCAACGGAGACCCATCGGCCAGCGCGGCGCGCATCGAGACGGCGGACATGCCGTACTTGAACAGCACCTGCGCCACCGCGCTCATGCTGACGCTGATCAGCGCCAGGGCCAGAATTATGCCGTGCATCGCGAACCCGCCGGACGAAGCCTCATGGCAGCAGCGGCATCCCGGCGCGGGCCAGGGTCACCACCAGGATCATGGCGATGATGATGGCCCAGGTAACCCAGTCGCGCGCGGCGTAGAGGATGGGGTCGTGGTGCATGTAGCCTCGGGCGGTGGACAGCCACATGCGGCAGTTCCACAGCAGCACCAACGGCACGATGCACCACAGCACGCCGGCCGAGGCGAAGCGCCCGCTGGTCGTCTCATATTGCACGTACAGCGCCAGCACCAGGCTCGACGCGAAGGTGGAGGCGACGCCGAACAGTTCCAGGATCATCAGGTCGTCGGGCCCGTAGCCTCGGCCGGAGACCGGGCCGGGGGAGCGTTCGGCGCTGTCCATCACCTCGGCCACGCGTTTGACCAGCGCCAGGCTGAGGAACAGGAAACTCGCGAAGGCCAGGAGCCAGAGTGACAGCGAGTGTCCGGTCGCCTCGCCGCCGCCGATCAGGCGGATGGTGTAGAGGCCGGCCAGCGCGAACACATCGACCAAAGGCTGCCGTTTGAGCCATAGCGAGTAAGCCAGCGACGTGGCGGCATAGGCGAGCACGACCACCAGGATGGAGCCGAGATACGCCGTCGTGAGACCGGCGGCCAGCAAGACCAGGCACAGCAAGACTCCGGCCGGCAACGGCGCGGTTCCGGCGGCGAACGGCCGGCGGCGCTTGTGCTTGTGGGCTCGGTCGGCGGCGAGATCGAGCAGATCGTTCACCAGATACACCGCCGAGGCGACCGCGCAGAACGCCAGGAACGCCAGGATGCCGCCCACCCAACTACGCGGATCGCCCATCGCGTCGGCGGTGAAGATCGGCACGAACACCAGCAGGTTCTTCACCCACTGATGCGGCCGCATGGCGCGCGCCAACGTCGGAAGCAGCGGCGGCTGGTCGTCGATGGTGTGCTCCACCGGCCCGCTCGCTTTGGCCTTGACGCCGCGCGAGACGTTGACCAGCACCGCCGAGGCCGCCTGTTGCCAGACCGGCAGATCGGCCCGCGCGTCGCCGGCGTAGGCGAAGCCCTTTGGGCCAAACCGCTCCACCAGCGCCGCCGCCTTGGCTTTGCCCTTCAGGTTGTGGGTGGCGGTCGACGCGATGACCTCGTCGAACAAGCCCAGATGCTCGGCCACGCGCGCCGCCACGGCTTCATTGGCGGCGGTGGTGAGCACGATGCGGCGGCCCTTGGCGCGCTCGGCGCGGATGTAATCGAGCACCCGTTCGTTGTAGGGCAGCAACGCGGGGTCGAAGGGGGCGAGTTCCGCGACCCGGGCCTTCAACCGCGCCGGGCCGCCACCGAGCGCACCCAGCAGCGCGACCACGCGCAGGCCGCCGACCATGGCGATCATGCCCTCCAGCAACGTGTCCGTGCGGATCAGCGTGCCGTCGAGATCGACGCACAGGGGCACCGCCGGTTGCGCGGTCGCGTCCGATGCGGCGCCGGCATGAGTCTCCTCCGCCAGGCGCGCGTACAACCGCGGGACTGGTTCGCCGATCGCATCGCCCGGGTCAGCGTCCATGGTCGTGCCCTTGCTCATCGAGACTCCCGGAGCCGATTGACAGGCCGGCCCGCGAGGGTTGTAAACCAGGATCGGTACAACGTGTGATCAATGTTTTCTGATACCGCCCATGCCGGCCGCGCGGCCTCCGATTCCCTGGTGTCCGGTGGCCTCGAGGAGACCGGACTTCGGGCCGCCGACCGGGTGTTGGCCCTGGTGCTGGGGTGCTGCGCCCTGGCGTTGTACGCCGTGCTCGGCTTGCGCCTGGCGCGGGGCGTTTATCTCGACTATTACAACCTCGCTTTCGATTTCGATCCAATCCGCTATGTGGGCACGCTCGCGTTATCGCCGGCCGATCCCGGCGGGTTCAAGCATCCTCTGATCCTGCTGCTGCGGCCGCTGGCCTGGCCGTTCCTGGCGGCCGGTCTGGACGCGAAACAGGCGTCGGTGCTGGTGATGGCGTGTTTTGGCGGCGGCACGGTTGCGATCTGCTTTCTGTTCCTGCGGGCGATCCGCGCCAGGCGGCCCGAGGCGGTGGCGCTGACCCTGCTGTTCGCGGTGACCGGGGCGCAGATCTTCATCTCCATCATCGCGGAGGCTTACGGCCCGGCGGGGTTCGGGATCGCGGCGCTGTGGCTGGTGACGGCGCACCGGCTGGCGGACGGGCGGGCGCGGTTGTGGCGGCGGTATGCCATCGCGGTGTTCTGTTTCGGCGTCACGCTGACCAACGTGATGCAGGTGTTCGTCGCTGAGTTGCTGGTCTCGCTGCGTGAGGTCGGGCCGGTCCAGGCGGTGCGCCGCGCGATCGTGTTCGGGCTGGTGCTGAGCGTGCTGATCGTCGTGCTGGCGGCCGGGGTCTGGCATCAGGAGTTGATCGCGGCGGCGCACGATCCGGTGTTCGCGCTGAAGCAGATCTACTGGCTGCGGACCAAGGGGTACCGGACCGGCGCGTTCCAGGTGGCGCGGACGTTCCTGGCTTACTCGTTCGTGTCGCCGGAATACGATTTTGTGCACCTGCCGGAGGGGATCGACATGCGGGATTTCCGGTCGTGGCGGTTTGCTCCGGTGGGCGTGGTGGCGGTGTGGTGCTGGCTGGCGTTCATGGTGACCGGGGCGGTGGGGGCCTTGGCGAACCCGAGGACGCGGTGGCTGGCGGGCGGCATGGCGGTGGCGCTGGGGCTGAATTTGCTGTTTCACCTCGATTTTCAGTTCCGGGGGAGTTTGTACATTTACGCGTCCCACATGCATTTCCTGGTGTTCGGGCTGGCTTCTGGGCTGGCGCCGTGGGTGGCCGGGATGCGGCGGGGGCGGTGGGTTTATGTGGCGGCGGTGCTGGGGTTGGCTGGGTTGGTGGGGTCGGCGAATTTGCCGATCGCGGAGGCGTTTACGAGGGCGTTCGATACGGTGACGATCGATTGCCCGGCGCCGTGTACGGAGGTGGAACCGCGGTAGGGGCGGAAAGTTAGTGTTTTCTCAACGTGTTAAGGGAATGAGTGTGATGAAGGACGTTGTCACGCTCTTTGTCGGTTGACCCCATCAAACGGCGGAGAACCGAATGCCCCTGATCCGATGCCCGCTGGCCATTGCGAAATCAGAAGCGGTGCGTGAGACCCCTGATTTCCGCGAGAGTCAATCCGCAAACGGCATTTCAATATTCTGGCCTCGGGGCTGAGAGGGAAATGGAGCTGAAACGCGTCGCGGGCAGGGGGGCCATACGGCCGGCGCGGCGGTTCGATGAGGCGGGTGCTTAAACGATGAGACAAACTTTTCTGGCGATCACCGCGCTCAACCTCGGCCTGGCCGCGCTGGCGGTCTTAATTCATTTTGCTGGTTTCATTCTCACCGTTCTTTCGTTGGGCGCGATGAGCGCCGTGGCGATTGTGATCATGAATCTTCGAAGGCCGGGCTTGTCGACTATTTTCAGACTGGAGACAGTATACGCTATCATACTATCTTATGTCGGTTTGGTGCTGCTTTTTAGCTTTCTGTATTATCACGCCGTACGCGCCGACCGGAATGCTTTCAATTTTCGGGATATCGACGACACTTCATTGATCTATTTCAGCATAACGACCCTCGCGACTGTCGGGTACGGCGACATCTATCCGATTTCCTCTCAGGCTCGATTACTGGTGGTGCTGGAGATACTGATCAGCCATATATACAATCTGCTCGTTTTTGGGCTATTGAGCACCTACCTCGCGACGAACATGTTGCGCGATGTCAGTTATGACACGTTCATGAAGCGGGTCGCCAGGACATGGCTGATCGCGGGGACAAATCGAGCAACGAACGCTCTGGCGGCCTTGCTGACGATCTGCGTCATACTGTATTTTCGTAATGACTGGCCGCTTGTCCGTCCGGTTATTTTGTTTGTTGGCGCGCTGGTCATGCGCGCGCGCCTGGTTTTCTTTCTGGCGAATTTCAGCCCATCGATCCTGATGTGGCTGGCCATTGTGATGCATGCGGTGCCAGCATATTTCCTCCTCGGGGGATCCTTCGCCGAAATATACGGCATCATCGCGGCCAACGACGCGAACGCCTTTAGCGTGGCGTCCCCGGGGACCTATGACCTACTGTATTTTAGCCTGGTGACTCAGAGCACGGTCGGATTTGGTGATATCGTTCCGCGATCGGACATGGCCCGAGCATTTGTATGTCTGCAGATCGTCACGGGACAGGTTTTTAACATAGTGGCCCTGGGATTGGTCGCCTCCTACCTGTCCAAACACGTTATCGAACGGGCCCTTGCCCCTCGACTCCGCACCCGCACGTCCGACGAACTCAGTGCCGATCGCCGCGATGCCGCCGCGGTGGATGAAGATAGATAAACCACATTTTCGGATGCACGGGCGTGTGGCGACTGGCTGGTTTCACCATGAGAATCCGCCTGGCCATTGAACCGCCACGCCGTCGATCAGCCTGGCACAACGGGACTGTTCGGCCGCGGAGATGAACCCTGAATGGTCCGCATTCGAATTCTCTGGCATGGTCGCGTCGATCATATCGTCCATGCGACCTCCGGGGATGACTCTCGCATCCAAGGCGCGGCGGAAATCATCAGATTCCGACGACGAGCGAAGGCTGGGCATTGTCATGACCGGATCGGCCATTGGTCGCCGACCGTATGCGCATTATAAGAGACTGGTGCGTTGACCTCAGCAGCCACCCCCGCACGGAGAGTGTCATGAGCCGGCTCGAACGGATCACCAGCGACCCCGCCATTTTCGGCGGCAAGCCCATTGTGCGCGGCATGCGCATCTCGGTCGAGTTGATCCTGAGTCTGCTGGCCCAGGGCGAAACCCAGGAAGCGATTCTGGCGGATTATCCCGACCTAAGGCCCGAGGATATCCTCGCCTGCCTGGCCTACGCCCATGCCGTCCTGGCCAATGAACGTCTGGACGACGTCGCCGTCGCGCACGGGTGAAATTTCTGATCGATCGCTGCGCGGGAACGCGTCTCGCGACATGGCTGGAAGCCAACGGGCATGACGTCCGGGGCGCGTGGGAGTTTGATCCAGACCCTGGCGACGCCGAATTGCTCCGCCTCGCCGCGGCGGAAGGGCGCATCCTGGTAACGATCGACAGCGACTTCGGGACACTGGTCTTTTTGCTGGGCGCGGACCACGCGGGGATCATTCGGTTACCGGATGTTCCCGCCTCCGCGCGGATCGCGCTGATGGCCGATCTGCTGGAACGGCACGGGCCGGACCTGCCTGGCTCGATCGTGACGATCCGCGGCGGGCGTATTCGCATCTCTCCTCCGGCCGGCGGAGCCTGAACCGCGACGTGCGTGGGCTCACCGCCGCCCGTCCCTCTCACACCCGTGTCGCCTCCGGCCGGAACCGCACTCCTGGCCGAGCCAACCCGCCGCCAACCCCGATCGGTGTCCCTATCAGCCTGGCACAGAGATGCTGGCCGCTCTAATCCTGGTCCGACTACTGGGCTGACAAAACTTCGCCTGCCGGTGGCATGGGCGTGTCAACCCTTCCTTAACCTTTTGTTGGCAGCATCGCGAAGTAAGGTTTTTAGCGCGGATACACAGAATGATTCACGCCGAACACGCGGATAGCGCCGTCCTGAACGATCTGTCCGGACGGGTGATCGGCTGTGCGTTTAACGTGCTCAATACCCTCGGCGCTGGATTCCTGGAGAAAGTCTACGAAAATGCGCTGGCCATCGAAATGCGAGCCACTGGTCTCGCGATTGTTCAGCAACATGCCGTAACGGTGCTCTACCGTGACATGGTGGTCGGCGAATATTTCCCGGACCTCCTGGTCGAGGACGTGCTTCTGGTCGAATTGAAAATCGTCAAAGCATTGGACGACACCCACCGGCTGCAATGTACCAATTACCTCAAAGCGACCGGTCTCCGCCTCTGTCTGCTGCTCAATTTCGGCAAATCACGACTGGAAATCAAACGCGTGGTCAACGGCCTCTGAACCATTCCGGCCCATTCGCGTGTTCCGCGTGAATCCGCATTCATCCGCGCTAAAATTCTTCCCTTATTCCGCGGCGCCACAGCGCTGCCAATAGGGTCGCGCCAGTGTCCCGGCCCCTCAACTGAGCTTGATCAGATCACGCCGCGCCCCTCTCACACCCGCGTCGCCTCCGGCCGGAATCGCACCCCCGGCCGAGCCAACCCGCCACCGACCCCGATCGGTGTCCCATCCGCGCGCCAGCACGCGGCGCCCTCCAGCGTCCCATCGGCGTGGAACTGGATCGCGCTCATGCCGCCCGCGACGTTGCCGACCATCGCGATGTCGTGCCCGCGCGCCGCCAGAGCCGGCGCCACGTCCGCCGCGAACCCGCGTTCCAGTTCCAGCGCGTTGCCCTGGGTCCACAGGCGAGGCGCCTCGACTGCTTCCTGCACGGTCATTCCGTGAT
>PLSZ01000383.1 GCA_003164305.1 Acetobacteraceae bacterium | reverse complement strand
ACCGAGCGCTACATCGCCCCGGAGCCCGCCGGTGCGACGACCTACTGGAATCGCCGGATGCTGGACGGCCCAATGATCAGCCTGGAAGACGGCGTGCTGCTGCGTCCGAAAGTCGAAGTGCACCCTGCGGAAACCGTCCCGCTGGCGTCCGGCGCGAAGATCCCGGCGGATCATTACAATCTCAGCGGTGCCTTCCGCGTCGACCTCTGGTACGACCAATCCGCCACCTGGGCCAGCCTCGCGCTGACCGCGGCCGACGGTTCCACCGTCCATTACGAGCGATTGTGAGCCGCCAGTGACCCTGGCGAACTTTTTGATGACATACGGTGGTGTGGTGATCCTGCCGCTGGCGATCATCGAGGGGCCGATCGTTTCCGTCATCACCGGCGTCCTGGCGGCGCGAGGTTTCTTCGTTTGGTACTGGGCCTTTTGCCTGCTGACATGCGGCGATCTGATCGGCGACCTGATATATTACTGGATCGGCCGCGGCGGTGGACAGTGGCTGGCCCACCTCGGCCGCCGTCTCGGATTTAGCGCCGAAGTCTCCCCGGAGTTACGCCGCGACCTGAAACAAAACGCCGGCAAGATGTGGCTGATCGGCAAGTGGACCCATTCCATCGGTTTTGTCGTGCTGATCGGCAGCGGTATGTTGCGGCTGCCGTTGCCGCGGTTCGTCCTGATCAATCTCCTCGCCACCTTGCCGAAGACCGCCGTGTTGCTCGGCCTGGGGTATTTCCTTGGCGGCAGCGTGCCGTTTTTCGAGGATCACGCCATCCTGACCACCATTGTCCTGTGCCTCGCCGGCATGACCGCGATGCTGGCGATCTTGCGCCGCACCGGGCGCCTTTGGCTCCGCCGAGGCGCTCCGTGACGCCCCCTTGGTCGCGGATCTCCGCATGCGCATAGCGATGTTCACCGATTATTTCTTCCCCGAACTGGGCGGCATCCAGGATTCGGTGGCGATCACCAGCGCCGCGCTGGCGAAACGAGGCCACCAGGTCGATATCCACGCGCCGCGCTACGCCGCCCGCGACTACCGTCTGATCGGCGCTCCGGTCGCCGAGCGCGATCTTGGCCGCGACGTGAGCGTGACCCGCCGAGCCTCGTTGCCGTTTCCCAGCTCGACCCGGCAGTCCCGCGTGGCTTTCCCGTCGCCATTCGCCGCGATCTCAATGCCGAGCCCCCGCGCCCGTCCGGACGTGATCCACGTGCATTCGTTCTTCGGCATCGGGCTGGAGGCGCTGATGATCGGCGCGCGCCTAAGGATCCCCGTCGTCGGCACCAATCACACCACCGTGGCCGGCTTCGCGCCGCATATCCCGATCAGCGCCGACCGGGCGGCGGCGTTCGTCCGCTGGTTCTACAATCGGTGCGATACGCTGACCGCGCCGTCCCGCTCGGTGTTCGACGAACTCGGCCCGGACCGGCTGACGCCGCCACGCCACGTCATCTCCAATCCGATCGATACCGAACTGTTCTCCCCAGGCTCCGAGGACCAGCGCGATGCCGGGAAAGCCCGCTTCGGCCTGGCCGGCCCGACGATCGTCTACGCCGGCCGGCTGGGACCGGAGAAGAACATCGGCGTGCTGCTGCGCGCTTTGGCGATCTTGCGGGAGCGCGGGGTCGCCGCCGAACTGGCGCTCGCGGGCCATGGCTCGGACGAAACGGTGCTGCGCGCGATGGCCGAATCGCTGGGAATCGCGCCCAGGGTCCGATTCCTTGGGACGCTGGCGCCGGCGGACCTCGCGCGATTGCTACAATTCAGTGACATTTTCACGATCATGAGCACCAGCGAGACCCAGAGCATGGTGCTGTTGCAGGCCATGGCGTCCGGCATTCCGGTGGTGGCGGCGCGGACCAGGGCGTTGCCGGAGTTTGTCGGCCCCGACAATGGTCTCCTGGTGGACCCACACGATCCAGCCGAACTGGCCCATGCGTTCCAGGACCTGCTGATCGCGCCCGGGCGCCGCCGCGACATGGGGCGAGCGGGACGGCGATTCGCCGAGGCGCATGGCGTGGAGACGGTCACCGGCGCATGGGAAGCGCTCTATCGATCGATGCTTGATGGGAGATCATCCAGGTGAGTGAACCAGTGGCGATCAGTTTCGTCGTGCCGGCCTATAACGAAGAAAAAGTCCTCGGCCGCGCGCTGGACGCCATTATCGCCGAAGTGAAACGGTCGGGCTGCGCCGCGCAGGTGATCGTGGTGAATAACGCGAGCACCGACGATACGCGTGCCTTGGCCGCGTCGTATCCCGACGTGATCGTCGTCGATGAACCCGAGAAAGGCCTGGTGCAGGCGCGCCGGGCCGGGTTTCAGCGGGCGACCGGCGCATTGGTGGCGAACGTCGACGCCGATACGATCGTCACGGAAGGCTGGCTGAACCGTGTGCTGGCGGAGTTCCGCCGCAATCCCGATCTGGTCGCGTTGAGCGGTCCCTACATTTATTACGACGTGTCCAAAAGCGCGCGGTTCGCGGTGCGCGCGTTTTACCTCATGGGCTATGGATTTTACATCCTGAACCGCTTCGTGCTGCGCGTCGGTTCGATGCTGCAAGGCGGCAATTTCGTCGTGCGCCGCGCCGCGTTGGAGCAGATCGGCGGGTTCAATCCGGTGTTCACGTTTTATGGCGAGGATACCGACCTCGCGCGCCGCCTGCACGCGGTCGGCGCGGTGAAATTCACCTTCCGGCTGCCGGCGTTGTCCTCCGGCCGGCGTTTGCTCGAGGAAGGCCTGGTGCGCATCGGCATGCGTTATTTCATGAACTTCATTTGGGCCACTTTCGCCCGCCGGCCCTTCACCGATGGCTGGATCGACATCAGGCGCTGAGGCCGCGCCGGGCGTCCGGGCGCTGGAATGACCCGCCGCGGGGAGCGATCGGCCGCCGGAACGATCGGCTGCTGGGCCGACCGGCTACCGGGGCAAATGGACGCAACGTCACGCGTGGCCATGATGATTTCATCACCCCGCCGCAATCCGGACACGCCCGGTTCCCATCTTCCGGCCTGAGGCCAGGAACCAAGGGAACAAGGCCCCCAAAGGAACAAAGGTCATGACAAGTTTCAAAACGCTGCTGATCGCCGTTCCGGTCGCGGTCGGATTGTTGGCCGCTCCGGCCGCTCACGCCGAATGGCGCGGCGGCGGTGGTTGGAACCACCATGGCGGATGGGGCTATCGCGGCGGCTACGGCCATCGCGGCTACGGCCTGCCGCTGGTTGGCGCGTTGCTCGGCGCCGCCGTCGTGGGAGGGATCATCGCCTCGCAGGTGCCACCTCCGGTGACCTACGCCCCGCCCCCTGCTTACTACCCGCCGCCGGCCTATCCGCAACCGTACTACGCTCAGCCGTACTACGCGCCTCCGGGCTATTGATCGCGCGCGCCGGAATGATTGGCCCTCGCGCTTACCGAGCGGAGGGCCAATCGCTCCCACTCACTTCGGCGGCAGACACCCGAAATGCTGAGCCAAAGCAACCATGTCGTGCGCCGGGATCACCTGATCCCGCGTGATATCGCCTTCCTTCAGATTCGGAATGTAATACCAGCCGTCCTAACCATTGA
>PLSZ01000480.1 GCA_003164305.1 Acetobacteraceae bacterium | reverse complement strand
ACGCCCATGGCGAAGTTGATGCCGAACAGCGTGCCCCAGAACTTCACCATATCGCGCCAGACGGTGCGTCCGGTGGTGACGTAAATGCTCTCCATGATGGCGAGCAACACGGACAGGCCGAGGGTCAGCGGCACGAACAGGAAGTGATACATGGCGGTAAGGCCGAACTGCAGGCGGGAAAGTTCGACGACGTCCATTGGGCGGCTCCTAGGGATCCAACCGGAGCGGGCTGGCGATATGCGCGGCGGCATCGATGGCGGGTTGATGGGCGGGCGAGAAAAACAGCGCGTAAAGCAAAGCGAGCATCGTCGCCTTGAGCGCGAGCAGCAGGATCAGGTCGCGTCGGAGTCGGAACGGAAGTTTAAGAATTCCGTCGGCGGCGGCGCCGGTGATATTACCTTTCAGCAACTCAATACTCTCAGTTGTCACCTTGGTTGCGATTGATCATCCGCGCGGCGGTGTGGTGACGCGCTGACCTGGATCAATCGCCGGATTAACATCGCGCTATGTGCCGTCCATGTCACGGCGGGTGAGGCGGCTGCTGGTCAGCGTTCCAGCACGTAACGACCGGGCGCGGGTCCGAGCGCCGGATATCCGCTGGCCGGCGCCCCGATCGGCGGCGGAGCGACGTGCCCCGACGAACGCTTCTCCAGCCATTCCGTCCATGCCGGCCACCATGAACCCTCGGCGAGCGGGGTCGCCCCGGCCCAGGTATCGGGATCGACATAATTCTCGCCGGGCAGGCGCGACGCGAGCCTGAAATGCCTGCCGTGATGTCCAGGCTCGCTGACGATGCCGGCGTTGTGGCCGCCGCTGGTCAGCACGAACGTGACCTCGGTGTCGGTCACCAGGTTGATTTTATACACCGACCGCCATGGCGCGACGTGGTCCTGTTCCGTGGAGACAACGAACACCGGCGCGCGGATATCGCTCAACGCGATCGGCGTGCCGTCGATTTTGTAGCGTCCTTCGAACAGATCGTTGTTGAGGAACAGGCGGCGCAGATACTCGCTGTGCATGCGGTATGGCATGCGCGTGGCGTCGGCGTTCCAGGCCATCAGGTCGATCATCGGTGGCCGGCGTCCCATCAGATATTCATGCACCACGCGCGACCACACCAGGTCGTTGGAGCGCAGCAACTGGAACGCGCCGGCCATCTGTTTGGTATCCAGATAACCCTGATCCCACATGATGTCTTCCAGGTAGTTCAACTGGCTGTCATCGACGAACAGCGTCAATTCCCCTGCTTCGGTGAAGTCGGTCTGCGCCGCCAGCAGGGTGACCGAGTTCAATACGCTGTCGTCCTCGCGCGCCAGGTATGCCGCGGCCATCGCGAGCAACGTTCCGCCCAAACAATATCCCGCCGCGTTGATCTTTTCCCCGGGAACGATGGCGCGCACGGCCTTGAGGGCGGCGAGAAAACCCTGGCGCAGGTAGTCGTCCAGACCGAGATCGCGGTCCTCGGCGGTGGGATTGCGCCAGGAGATCATGAACACGGTATGGCCGCGCTCGACGAGGTATTTCACCAGCGAATTGGCCGGCGAAAGATCGAGGATGTAATACTTCATGATCCAGGCGGGCACGATCAGGATCGGCTCGGCATGGACCTGTTCCGTTACCGGCGCGTATTGGATCAACTCGATCAGGTGGTCGCGCCAGACGACCTGTCCCTTGGTCACCGCGACTTGTTGGCCGGGTTGGAATGCCTCGGCGCCGACCGGGGGTTTGCCTCCCAGAGCACGTTCCCGGTCGGCGAAGGCGTTCATCGCGCCGCGCAGCAGGTTGCGGCCGTTTTCCTCGACGGTGGCTTTCAGCACCTCGGGATTGGTGGCGACGAAATTGACCGGAGAGACCATGTCCAGCAACTGCCGCGCCATGAACGAAACGACCTGCTCGTGATGGCGCGATACGCCGCCGACGCCGGTGGTCGCGTTGTGCCACCATTGCTGGTTCAGCAGGAAGCCTTGGTAGATCACGTTGAACGGCCAGTGTTGCCACGCCTCGGCGCGGAAGCGCTGATCGTGGGGCAACGGCTCGATGCACGGGTCGCCCGCCGCGCCGACGGCCGCGCGCGCGGCGTATTGAGCCAGACGGAAGGATTTGCGGGCGGTTTTCTCCAGCAGTAATTCCCATTTGCCGGGCGATCCGGCGAGGTGGAGTGCCCAATCGGCCCAGGCGAGGGCGACGGCGGCGGGGGAAATGCCGGCGGTGAAGCGGCCGAGCGTGGCGTGCAACAGGCGGTCGCCGCTGGTGGGCGGATCGATTTCCTCGGGCGGGGGAGGCAGTGGGTGCGCCGCGTTGTCGTTCCCGCGAGCGGGCTCGGCGAGCCAGGGCAATCTGGGCCACGCCTTGCCGGTCCACCAGGGGAGGGCCCATCCCGCGAACGAGGCGGCTGGTTCCCCCGTCGTGGCGGCGGGCTGGGCGGGTGAGGCGATGTTCATGTCGAGGCTCCGGTCGTCGTCGGGTCAACGCCGCATTGGTGGCGGGGGTGTGCGCCGAAAGGGGCGTTGGTGGGCCGGATCATAAGGTCCGTGGGACGGGTACTCTCGCGACGTTTCGGCGACATTGATTCAGATCAGTGCGGGCATAACGCACCGCCGGCGCGGGGTTATGGTGGCGGGCCGCCGCAACGGGGTTGGCGGCACGCGTATGTAATCGCGCCGCGACCATCCAGCGACGCCTTTTAACAGCAATTCTCATTTTGCCGATCGGCCTCCTCAATTCGTCATCCTCCGGCCTGACCGGAGGATCAGTCAAATTCCGCACAACCTTGAATGGTCACATTTTTTCGGACGGGCGCGTGGTTGCCGATCCTCCGGCCAGGCCGGAGGATGACGGGAAATGCGAGCGGTCCCGCCTCACGGCGCCTGGCGGAGCCCGAGCCTGCCTGCCGCCCTGTCACGAACTCTCCCCGCTGACATAACCCCATCTCGTGCTACCCTCCGGTTCATCAGGACTCGACCACCAGGAGGGAAACACCATGGACGCCCCGAAGCCGTACACCGGCGAGATGACCGATCGCAACCTGGCGCTGGAGCTGATCCGCGTCACCGAGGCCGCCGCGCTCGCCGCCTCCCAATGGATCGGACTGGGCCAGAAAAACGACGCCGACGGCGCGGCGGTGGAGGCCATGCGCAAAGCCTTCGACAGCGTCGAAATCTCCGGCACCGTGGTGATCGGCG
>PLSZ01000647.1 GCA_003164305.1 Acetobacteraceae bacterium | reverse complement strand
ATCTGGCGTTCGAGCGCGCGCGATTCGCCTGGTTCGGCACGGTGTCCGAGGAACCCATCGCGGAGCCTGGCGAATAATGGGTTTTTCCGCGTTCTTCATCACCCGTCCCGTCGCGACGATCCTGCTGGCGATTGGTTTGTTTCTGTCCGGAGGGATCGCTTATCATTTCCTGCCGGTGGCGGCGCTGCCCTCGGTCGATATTCCGACCATCGTCGTGTTCGCCAGCCGGCCCGGCGCCGATCCCGAAACGATCGCCAATTCCGTCGCGGCGCCCTTGGAACGCCGGCTGGGGGAAATCGGCGGCGTGACGGAGATCACGTCCATTTCCGCGATCGGCTATACGTCGATCATCATTCAATTCGATATCGGGCGCGACATTCACTCGGCGGGCAGCGACGTCATGGCGGCGATCAATGCCGCCACCGCCGATCTGCCGTCGGACCTGCCGATCCGGCCGTACTACCGGAAATTCAATCCGGCGGAGGCGCCGGTACTGACGTTGGCGTTATCGTCGAAGACGTTGTCGACCGCGAAGATTTACGACGCGGCGGATACGATCCTGGCGCAACGTCTGTCGCGCGCCGATGGTGTCGCTCAGGTGTTGATCAATGGAGCGGACAAGCCCGCGATCCGGGTGAGGCTCGATCCGGTGCGGCTGGCGGCGGCCGGTCTCGCGGGTCAGGACGTTTACAACGCCATTCGTGGCGCCAATGTGCTGGCGCCACTCGGCGGGTTTCAAACGCCCGATACCGCCGAAACGATCGGCCTGAACGGACAGGTGTCGCAGGCCGAGGAACTGGCGCCGCTGATCATCCACAGCAGCGCCAACGGGGTCGTGCGGTTGAAGGATGTCGCGTCGGTGATCAACGCCAGCGCCGACTCGCGCGTTGCCGCCTGGAACGGCACGGAATCCGCCGTGCTGTTGACGGTGAAGAAAGAGGCCGGCGCGAACGTCATCGATACGGTCGATGGCATCAAGGAATTGCTGCCGAGGCTGATGGCCTGGTTGCCGCCGGATATCCAGGTCACGACCATCTCCGATCGCACCACGACGATCCGCGCCAGCGTGCGCGATGTGCGGATCACGTTGCTGATCAGTATCGCTTTGGTGCTGCTGGTGGTGCTGATCTTCATGCGCCGTCTGGTGGCGACCGCGGCGGCCGCTGTCACGGTGCCGCTGTCGATCGCGGGAACCCTTGTCGGCATGTGGTTCTGCGGCTTCTCGATCGATAATTTCTCATTGATGGCGCTGACGATTTCCGTGGGTTTCGTGGTCGATGACGCGATCGTCATGATCGAGAACATCGTCCGCCTGATGGAGCGCGGCGAACCGCCGATGCGCGCGGCGATGCTCGGCGCGCGGCAGATCGGCTTCACGGTGCTGTCAATCACGTTGTCGTTGGTGGCCGTGTTCGTCCCGCTGATCTTCATGGGCGGCATTCTCGGTCGCCTGTTCCACGAATTCGCCATGACCCTGACGATGGCGATCCTGATCTCGGCGGTCGTTTCGCTGTCGATGACACCGATGATCTGCGGCCAGTTCCTGCGCGTCGGCGCGGCCGAGCCCTCGCATGGCCGCCTCTGGCGTGGGATTGACGCGACGATCGAGGGCACCACGCGATTTTACGCCCGCACCCTCGACTGGGCTTTGCGCCATCAGTGGTTGCCGCTGATGATCACTGTGCTGACCATCGTGCTGACGGTGAAACTTTATGGCGTGGTATCAAAGGGTTTCATGCCCCAGCAGGACACCGGTGTTCTGGTCGGCTCGACCGTTGCCGATCCGGGCATTTCGTTCAAGGCGATGGCCGACCGTCAGCGCGCCGCCGTGGCCGAGGTGTTGCGCGATCCGGCGGTCGAAAGCGTGGGCTCCTGGATCGGCGTCTCGGCGGGGTGGAATTCGATGAACCGCGGCTGGTTCGATGTCAGTCTGAAGCCGCTGGCGGAGCGGAAACTCTCGTCCGAGCAGGTCATCGACCGTCTGCGCGAGCGTCTGAAAGAGGTTGGCGGCATCCAGACGTTTCTGTTCGCGGCGCAGGACTTACGAGGCGGCGGCCGGCAGGGCGGTTCGCAATACCAGTACGCGATGATCGCGCCCGATGTCGGCCTGTTGCGCGAATGGGCGTTGAAGCTGGAGGACCGGTTGAAGGAAGTACCCGGCCTCGCCGACGTGGCGTCCGATCAGGATCGTTCCGGGCCGCAGGTGAACGTCGTGATCGACCGCGACGCGGCGACCCGGTTGGGCGTCAGCGTGGCGGCGATCGACAACGCGCTGAACAATGCTTACTCGCAACGGCAATTATCGACGATTTATACGCAACGAAATCAATACAAAGTGGTGCTGGAGATCGATCCGTCGCTGCAGGCTGATCCGTCGATGCTGGACCGGATTTATGTCGGCTCCGCGCGTGGGGTGCAGGTGCCGCTGTCACAGGTCGCGCGTTTCGATCGCGATACATCGACCCTGGCGGTGCGGCACCAGGGCCAATATCCGGCCGCGACGATCAGCTTCAACCTGAAGCCAGGCTTCGCGTTGGGTGACGCGCAGGCGGCGGTGCAGAAAGCCACGCTCGACCTGCGCCTGCCCGATAACGTGCGCACGGAGTTCGCCGGCAACGCGCAATGGCTGCAGAAATCGCTGTCGTCGGAACCGTTGTTGATCGGCGCCGGGCTGATCTCGATCTACATCGTACTGGGCGTGTTGTATGAAAGCTGGCTGCATCCGCTGACCATCATGTCGACATTGCCCTCGGCCGGCGCGGGCGCGCTGCTCGCGTTGCTGGTCACCCGGACCGAACTTTCGATCATGGGCATCATCGGCATCATCCTGCTGATGGGCATCGTGAAGAAAAATGCCATCATGATGATTGACTTNNAACGCCATCATGATGATCGATTTCGCGTTGGAGGCGGAACGACAGCATGCGCTGAGCCCGCTGGAGGCGATCCGCGAAGCCTGCCTCGTGCGCTTTCGCCCGATCATGATGACGACACTGGCGGCGCTGTTCGGCGCCGTGCCGCTGGCCTTCGCGTTCGGCACCGGAGCGGAGTTGCGCCAGCCTCTGGGCATTTCGATCATCGGCGGTTTGCTGGTATCGCAGGTGCTGACGCTCTACACGACACCGGTGGTGTGGCTGGCGCTGGAGCGGCTGGTTGGCGGGCGGAAAGCGATCGTCAGCGCCGCGCCGGCGGAGTGATCACAAGGTCTTCACGACTCCATCCAGCACCAGGGCCGTGCCGATCAACGCCAGATGGGAGAACGCCTGCGGGAAATTGCCGACCTGACGGCAGGCCGCGTGATCGTATTCCTCGGCCAACAATCCGACATCGTTACATAACCCCAACAGGCGTTCGAACAACGCGACCGCGTCATCCTGACGCCCCTGCAACGCCAGGTTCGACGCGTACCAGAAACTGCACGCCAGAAACGTGCCTTCACCGGGAGGCAACCCGTCTTTGGTTTCCTCCGTGTGATAGCGCCGGATCAGGCCGTCCGCCATCAGTTCCCGGCCGATCGCGTCGACGGTGCTGACAATGCGCGGGTCGTTCGCCGGCAGGAAGCCGATCAACGGCAGCAGCAGCAGGCTCGCGTCCAGGATGTCGCCGTCCAGCGTCTGGGTGAACGCGCCGAGCTTCTCGCTGTATCCACGCTGGCAGACGCACTCGAAAATTTCCGTTCGCACCGTGCGCCAATTGTCCAGCGGGGCGGGCAAACCGTGTTCCTCGGCCGAGCGAATGGCACAATCGATCGCGGCCCATGCCATGGCTTTGGAATAGGTGAATTGTTGCGGGCCGCCGCGGACTTCCCAGATGCCTTCGTCCGGCTGGCGCCAGATCGTGATCATGTAATCGATCATCACCCGCCGCATGGTCCAGTGCGCGCGCGGCGTCACGAACCCCAGTTCGATCTCCCGGCGAAACGCCAGTTCGATCTCCCCGAACACGTCCAACTGGTGTTGCTCCATCGCCGCGTTGCCGACCCGCACCGGTCGCGAGGCCTCGTACCCGGCGAGCCAGGAGATTTCGCGTTCCGGGATCAAACGTTCGCCGCCCAGACCGTAGAGGGATTGCAACTGCCCAGGCGCGCCCGCGACGGCGCGACGCAGCCAGTTGCCCCAGGCGCGGGGTTCGTCGCGGTGGCCGGTGTTGGTGAGGGCGAGCAGCGTGAAACTGGCGTCGCGCGGCCAGCAGAACCGGTAGTCCCAGTTGCGGATGCCGCCGATGTATTCGGGCAGCGACGTGGTGGCGGCGGCGGCGATCCCGCCGGTCGGCAGATGCGTCAGCGCCTTCAGCGTCAATAGCGAGCGGCGCACCTGGGTTCGCCAGCGGCCGTGATAGTCCGAGCGATCGGACCAGGCATGCCAGTGTGCCTCCGTTCTGGTCAGGGCGGTGTCGGGGTCCGGAGCCTCTGGGCCAGGCAGATGGGACGGCGCGTGACTGAGGCTGAACCGGACGCGCTCGCCCAGGCTCACGGTGAAGTCCGCGACGGTGGTCATGTCCCTGGCGCGCAGCGGGATGTCGGAGCGCACGATTACCTGGTCGGCCCCGCAAACCGCGCGAATACCGTGGCCAGTGTGCAGATGGGTGACCCAGGGGACGGACATGCCGTAATCGAAGCGCAGGATCAGTTCCAGCGAACAGGCCACCGTGCCGCGGCGTCCCTCGACGATGCGGATCACATGCGACGGATCGACGGTCATGAAGTCGATCAGCGCGACCGCGCCGCCGGCGGTCTCGAACAGCGTTTCCAGCACCAGGCTGTCGCCGCGATACTGGCGCGTGACGCGCGTGGCGACCCCGGCCGGAGCGATGCGCCACAGCCCGTTTTGCCTGGTTCCCAAAAGTGAGGCGAAACAGGCCGCGCTGTCGAACCGCGGCAGGCAGAGCCAATCGATCGTGCCGTCGTTACAGACGAGCGCCGCCGAGTGGCAATCGCCGATCAGCGCATGGTCTTCGATCCGAGCCATCGTCGCGGCCGCCCCTGGAGGCTAACGCGCCATCCCGCGGCCCCTCGCCATCAATCCGCCTGGCCCCTGATTCTCTGCCCATCATGTCCTGGGCAGGCGCAGGCGCCACCGGGAGGTGTGTCGGCGACCAGCGGGCAAACATACGCTCCGGCGTGGCAGGACTGCGCGCCACCGGGACCCACGTCCGCCGGCGCGACGCCCATCGAGGGGGTGTAGCCGCCGGAAGGGGTATAGCCACCGGAGGGGGGATAACCCGGCGCGTAACTTTGCGGCGGCGCGAGGTTCTGTGGGCCTCCGGCGGACGGCGGCGTGTAGTTGAACGTGTTGCCCGGCGGCGGATAAGCCGGCGGCGGCGGCGCATAGTAGTACGGGTAGTAAGCGGGCGGCGCGACCACCACCGGCGGATAGAACAACGGAATGCCGAGGCCGATGAAGATACGTGCCTGCGCCTGGCTTCCCAGCGCCCCGCACAGCAACATCATCGCGAGCAATGCGCGGACGATCGACGCGCGGGACATGAACGTACGCATGAGGACCATGGGAACCTCCTGAGACATGTCCCCTATAGCAGGATTGTGTCCCGATTGAGTCGAAATATGCACGGATTGTTTCAGTGCTTCCCCTTCAACGGTTCTCGCGTTGGAACGTTGCACGCGCTGGTTCGCGCGTCGGCCGTTCAATCGAGCGGACTGCCGATGGTACGGCTGGCGAACTCAATGTAACGCAGGCAGGCCATACGGTCATTGGCGGCCAGCGCGCTGATCGCCTCGGAAATTTGTGTCACCGCGAGATTTTTGCTGGGGATGCTTTCCTTGCCCGCGTCCACCTCCCGGCTGAGCAGGCGGGTCTGCGCCATTTCCAGCGCCGAGCGGGCTTCCCCGTTGCGGCCCGCGGCCAGCGCGCCCCGGGCGGCGCGGAGGAAGTCGCCGGGGGAGGCTTCGTCGGACAACGCGGGTGTCGGCAATTTGGCGACGATGGAGGACGGTACGGAGCCGGGTTTCGCCTCGGGCGTGGCGGGTTTGGCGAACGCGGGGGGCGAGGACAATGGCGGCAGCGACAGCGGGATCGGCGTGCCGGGAGGCGCGAGCGGTGTGGGGGCGACCGCGACGGGAGGTGGCGCGGGCGGGGCTAAAGGTGGCGCGGCGCCGGGTGGTGGCAGTGGCACGGCGGTGATGGTGCCTGTGTCTGGGGCGGGCGGTTCCATCGTCGGCGCGGGAAGCGGCGCGATCGACTCTGACGGTAGCGGACCCGGCGCCGGCAGCGCGGCGGATGTCGGCGGAGGAGGGGCCGGCGCGAACGTCGTCGGCGCGACTGGCGTTGGCGCCGGCAACCTGTCCGGCATCAGCGGTGCCAATACGGATCCGCCCGAGGAGTTCGGAGGCGCGAGCGAGGTTTGCGCGATCGCCGGCGGGTTGCTCATCGTCAGGACCAGCAGGGCGGGGATCAGAAACAGCAGGCGCATCGGCGGATTTCCAAATTGTAACGTATCGCGCCGGTCGGCGGCGCGCCGTGTGATACCAACGGAATTAAGTTTTGACCGGTTATCGCATGCTTCTCTTCGTCATGGCCGGGCCTGACCCCATAGGCATCAGGTTAAGGCCGGCGAAGGCGATATTTTCCCCCGAACGTCATC
>PLSZ01000081.1 GCA_003164305.1 Acetobacteraceae bacterium | reverse complement strand
CGGCCTCGACCATTTCGGCGATCATATCCTGTAACGAGATCGTCGGCGCCCATCCCAATACACGTTGCGCCTTCGATGGATCGCCGAGCAGCACATCGACTTCCGCGGGACGCAACAGATCCGCCCGCGTGGTCACGTGATCTTCATAATTCAACCCGGCGTAGGTGAAGGCGAGGCGGCAGAATTCGCGGATCGCGGTGTTCTGTCCGGTCGCCACCACGTAATNNTAATCGTCCGGCGTTTCCTGCTGCAACATGAGCCACATCGCGCGCACATAATCCCGCGCGTGACCCCAGTCGCGCAGCGCGTTGAGATTGCCGAGCGGCAGTTCGCGCGCGAGGCCGAGTTTGACGCGCGCCACGCCGTCGGTGATTTTGCGCGTGACAAATTCGATGCCACGCAACGGGCTCTCATGATTGAATAATATTCCGGTCGATGCGTGCATCGCGAAACTTTCGCGATAGTTCACGGTCATCGAATGGGCATAAAGTTTAGCCGCGGCGTACGGCGAACGCGGATGAAACGGCGTCGTCTCGCTTTGCCGGGGTTCCCGGATACGACCGAACATTTCCGATGACGAGGCCTGATAAAACCGTGCCGCCGGCCAGCCGATGCGAATCGCCTCCAGCAGGTTGGCGGCGCCGATTCCGGTGACCTGACCGGTCAGCAGCGGCTGGCTCCATGACGCGGCGACGAAGCTTTGCGCGCCGAGGTTATAGACCTCATCGGGTTGGTAGGTTTGCAACAGCCGGATCATGCCGGACACGTCCAGCAGGTCGCCATCGACGAGTTCGACGTCGTTGAGGATCCCAAGCCAGCGCAGGCGTTCGCCGACCACGTCGGAGGACGCGGACCGGCGCAACATTCCGATGACGCGATAGCCTTTCCCCAACAGAAACTGCGATAGATAGGCGCCGTCCTGACCGGTGANNTGGGCATATTAAGCCATTCAAAGGTGAGGTCGCGCCTCGTGCGATCGAGGCTGTCGCTATAAGTTCCTATATGCTCATCGAGAGTCGATGGTCAAGCGCGAAGACCGTCGCCAGGATGGGTCTGTTTCCGTAATGACACGTCCGCGCCGTGTTACTGGCAAGGGATCGCGTCTTATCGATTGGAAAGTGTCAAAACATAGCCGCTCGTTCCGCCAGGCGCGTGGAAATTTTCAGACTGGTGGCTGGTTTCGCGCGTGCCGCGGTCGCTCCACGGGGTCCTTTCGCATGGCGACCTCTGGCATGGGCCGTCGATGGCCATCGAGAGGTGGGACGGCCCGAACGGCGGCATCCGGCGCTGGCGGCGAGGGCTGGACANNCGGCCCCTTTATCATGCGCTTGTGTACCCAATATATACCGTCGGCGGAAATGGGAACGCCAGTAACCAACCGGAAGCAAGGTGAGTTCCAATGAGTAAATACACCGCGCTTGAACGCTGCAGAGTCAGTGGAAGCAAAACCCTTATTCCAGTCCTCGATCTGGGCGAGCAGGCGCTGACCGGCGTGTTCCCACGCGATCCCGCGGAGCCGGTGACCACGGGACCGCTGCGTCTGGTCTGGTGCCCNNGACTCGGGCCTGCTGCAATTGGATCATTCCTACGATCTCGGCGAAATGTATGGCGAGAACTACGGCTACCGGTCGGGGCTCAACCAGAGCATGGTTCGCCATCTCACCCAGAAGGTCAGGGAACTGGAGCGCGCCGCGGACCTGAAGCCGGGCGACACCGTACTCGACATAGGAAGTAACGATGCGACGTCGTTAAAGGCCTATAACGTCCCCGGCCTGCGGCGCGTCGGCGTGGACCCGACCGGCGCGAAGTTCCGCGGCTATTATCCGGACGATATCGCCCTGGTGCCCGACTTCTTTTCGGCCGATGTCTTCCGTCGCGGNNCTTCCAACCAGCGCGTATCGTCACGTCCATCGCGATGTTCTATGACCTTGAGGATCCGGTCGCGTTCGCCCGCCAGGTCGAGCAGGTGCTGGCGCCGGGCGGCATCTGGCATTTCGAGCAAAGTTACATGCCATCGATGCTGCGGATGACCTCCTACGACACGGTCTGCCACGAGCATCTGGAATATTACTCGCTCACCGTGGTGAAACGAATTCTCGCGGCGGCGGGAATGCGACCGCTCGACGTGAAGATGAACGCGATCAACGGCGGCAGCTTCGCGGTGACCGCGGTGCGGGCGGACGACCGCAGGCAAGGATCGGACCGGGTCGTCGATTGGTTGCTCGAACAGGAGGATGGCATGGGGTTGAACACGCCGCGACCCTATCGCGATTTCGAGGAACGCGTGTACCGGCATCGCGCCGACCTCACGCGATTGTTGAAGTCGCTCGCGGCGGACGGCAAGAAAGTGCTTGGTTACGGGGCATCGACCAAGGGCAACGTGCTGCTGCAGTTTTGCGGCATCACCACCAAAGAAGTGATCGCGATCGCCGAAGTGAATGAGGATAAGTTCGGCGCCTGCACGCCCGGGACCCATATTCCGATCGTTTCGGAAGCCGAGGCGCGTGCGATGCGGCCGGATTATTTCCTCGTGCTGCCCTGGCATTTCAAAGATGGTATCGTGCAGCGGGAGGCTGAGTTCCTGGCGTCCGGCGGCCGCATGATACTGCCCTTCCCCGAGATTGAAATCATCTGAACGCGATGACCGGGATCACGGGTCTTTTCGTCTCGCATCGTGGCGAGCGATGCGGTGTCTTTCAGTTCGGCGCGCGGCTGTACGCCGCTTTGTCGGCGACGCGGCTGATCGAGTGGCATTACGCGGAATGCGCCGATCGGGAGGAGTTCGTATCTGTCGCGGATCGTATCCAACCCGATCTGATTCTGCTCAACTACCATCCCTTTACCCTCGCATGGGCCACGCCCGGTGTGGATTTTCCGTCCGCCGTGGTTTTCTCGGTGTTTCACGAGGCGAACCGCTCGGCGATCGGGCGCGGCCCGAAACCGCCGTTCGATGTGCTGCTGTGTCCCGATCCGACGCTGCTCTCGTACGATCCGGCCTTCGTCGCGGTTCCGCGCTTCATTCCGGAACCGTTACCGGAATCCACGGCCGAACCGGCTACGTTCACGGTCGGCTCGTTTGGTTTCGGCACGCCCGGCAAGGGCTTCGATCGCCTCTGCGCCCTCGTCAACGAGCAATGCGACACGGCGCGAATCCGTATCAATATTCCACCGCACGACCTGGCCGCCATGGTGCCGCCCGCCGCGGTCGAAGCCATCGTCGCCGACTGCCGCCGCGCCGTGACAAAGCCAGGTGTCGCGTTGGAAATCACCCACGAATTCATGGATGAGGCGGCGTTGCTCACGTTCCTCGCCAGTAACAGTCTGAACGCCTTTCTGTATGACGAGGCGCCCGATCGCGGCATCTCGAGCTGCACCGACTACGCGCTCGCCGCCGGCCGGCCGATCGCGGTCAGCCGGACGACGATGTTTCGGCATCTGCATGGCGTCAATCCGTCGATCTGCGTCGAAGAGCGGTCCTTGCAGGCGATCGCCGCGTCCGGCACCGCGCCGCTGCGCCATCTGCGCGCCGCTTACGCGCCGGCGGCGGCGGGCGATGCCTGGAACCGCGCGATCCTCGATGCGCTTTCGGCCCGCCGCGAGGCGGGCGCGGTGCCGGACGGCCGCGGCTTCAACAAGCTGCTCGACGACCGCTCGCGGGCCGCGTACGGGGAAGCGCTGGCGGATCTCCAGGCGCTGGCGCCGGAGATGCTCAGCCGGAAAATCGAGCGCGCGAACATTCAGCAGGCCTTCGTGCTGGACACCGCGCGCCGGCTGGTGGTTCGTTTCGCGGAGCCGCGCATTCTGGCGATCGGCTCGTACGAGGACACCGCCGTCGCCA
>PLSZ01000399.1 GCA_003164305.1 Acetobacteraceae bacterium | reverse complement strand
GTGGGCCAGTTGTAGGCTCTTTGCCAATTGCGAGAACCAGTGAAGGTGCCTTTATGCGCCAGTCGGATGGGTGGGGTTCCCGAGCCGTTGGGTTCGCGGCGACGCTGCTGGCCATGGGTGGAATTGCGTGCCCAGCCGACGCGACCAACGTGTACAACAATGCGTCCATTGTCGCGGACGGCCTGGGCTTTCAGGTCGGCTCAACCTGCAACCAGACCTGGGCCGCGGCTGGATCCAGAACCGGCACCTGCGACAGTTCGGCAGACGCTGATGCTCAATTTATCGTGGCAACCGGGACGCGAGGGGCTGCTTTTTCGTTAACTGATACAACCCTTGGGGGCGGCGGCGGACTTTTCAGCACGATCGCCGCGGGACAAACCGACGAACTGACCTTCAATCTCACAGTGAACGCGTCCTCAACCCATCCTGTAAACTGGGCGCAGCTCAGTGTCGTGACCAACGGCGGCACATTGGGTTCAGGGGGATCGTTGTCCGTTACCGAGACTGGCCTGACCGGCTTCTCGAATTCGGGCTCCTTATCGGTGACATCCGTGGCTGGTGGCAGTCCAATCATAACTGACGGGACAAAGCTAACGAGCCCTTTCACCATCAGTTACGATGTCAAGCTGGTAGAGGGGACTGGCGGCACGCTGAAGCTTAATTCCGTACAGTCGATTTTCTTTCCCGCACCCGAGCCCGTCTCTCTGGGCATCTTCGGGGTGGGCCTTGTCGGCCTCGGCGCCGCGCGCCGTGCCCGGCGCAAGGCCGCCCGACAGCCTACCTGACGGGCGGCGCGGCACTGGCTTGCGCGAAGCGGCCTGACCACGGACCATCCCGGACTACCGTCTCTCCTCGGATCTGTCGCGGAAAATTCATCATGATCAAATCGTCGGAACGTTGTCGCGACGTCAGGTCCGCATGGGCTCTTTACTGGCCTGACCCGCGTTCCCTGTATCTGCTCGCCGCCGTTCTGACCGGCCCCGCCCTCGCGGCCGACCCGCCAAAACCCGCGCCTCCGGCGGCGCAAACCCAGGCCGCTTCCACCACGCTTCCGACGATAGTCGGGGAGCCGGGGGACGCCCTGAACGCCATGGCCGACAGTCTGGCGAAGAACGGCGCCCTCATCGCGGCCTCCGCTGGTGGTCTCCAGATCACCCAGGCCGACGTCGCCGACGCCATGCGGGCGATGCCGGTCAGCATGGCCAATCTCGGGTTTCCCGCGCTCTACCGCCACGTGCTCGATGAGCTGATGAATGAGAAACTGGCCTCCCTGGCGGCGCGCGCCGCCGGACTGGACAAGGATCCGGACGTCATTCGGCGGCAGCGCGATGCCGCCGATCACGTGCTGGCACAGGCCTGGGTCAGCCAGAAAGAGAACGCAGCCGTGACCGAGGAAGCGCTGCGCGCGCTCTATGATCGCGAAATCGCCGGCAAGCCTGGACCGGCGGAAGTGCGCGCGCGAGTCATTCTTGTGCCGACCGAGGCCCAGGCGGACAGTCTGATCGCGAAGCTTCAGGCCGGTGAGCAATTCGACGATCTGGCGCATCAGTACAGTAAGGACTGGACCGCGGTCGCGGGCGGCGACATGGGCTGGCTGCCGCTGGCATCGCTGTCGCCGCAGGTCGGCGCGGCCATGTTCGCTCTCGCCCCTGGTCAGTACACGCAATTTCCGGTGCGGGCCCAGCCGGGATATTTCATTATTCGGGTGGAGGGTCGGCGCCAGCGCGCCACGCCAACGTTCGAGGAAGCACGCGGCATGCTGGTCCACCAACTGCGCCGCGAGGCGGGCGGCAAGGCGGTTCAGTCGCTGATTTCCGACTCCAAAATCAACGTTCCTGACGGCCAGGGTGGCACCACCGCCGTGACCCCGGCGGGACGCTAGACGTTCGGAATTGGAAGACATTTGTAATTCGGGCCTTGTTTTCCCGAGGCTTTGGATGGTAATGGGGTCGCATCCTGATTGGACGAAAACCTGTTCGTGAGACATATCTCTCGGGCGATACCCGCGGGAGACAGGTCTGGCGCATCGGATCATCCAAAAAATAATTCTATGCCAACATACTTTACAACACCCCCTCAACGTGTTATCAGTTTGGAAGAGTTGAGGGGCTTTTTCCTTGCCAGGGGATTGCCGAAAAGATTTATGGCCGCAATTTGGCTCAGAGGGGGATTTAGAGACATGTCACGCACTGGTTTCGGCGCAATATTGGGACTGGGGTTGTTGGCCTCGGTCAACGCGAGCGCGCTTCCCGCGAATGAAACGGATCTGCCCAACGGCGTTGGCCAGACAACGTCTCTGACGGTCGCCTATGGCACAAGTTCATGGGTCGTGACGTTCAACCCGATCGCGAATCTGAATTCCTGCGCCGTCGATTCGCAGGGGAACAATTGCAGCGGCATTCTCGCGACCGGAACTGTCGATACTCACGGTAACCTGTCGGTCGTGTTCACCGAGAGTGGTGGTATTTTGTCGTCCGCGTCCGTTACCGCCGACGATCTGTCGGTGTTTGAAACGGTGCAGGCGCCCACGGGTGACAAGATTTTGTCGGCGTCCCTGACGGTGACGGGCACCGCGACGGGCACCGGCGTGGACAGCGGCAGCGAATATGTGGCCGTGAACGGTGGCGGGCTGCCGGGCGCCGTGCTTGGCACTGCCAGCGTGTCTCTCGTGAGCCCCAAGACATCCGTGACGTCGCTGACAGGTGTCTCCACCACCCCGAACTCCATTTTCGTCACCAAGGATATTGGGGCGGCAGGTGGGACAAGCGGCACCGCCTCGGTGACTACGGTCACGCAGGTTTTCAACGTGCCCGAGCCGGCTTCGATGTCGGTTCTTGGGATGGGAATTATTGGGATCGCGGGTTTGCGCCGCCGGCGCGCTCGCGGCTGACCGACCGACACTCGGCCCGGTAGCAGCCGGGCCGTTATGTGCATAAAGGTCGCGATTGGCGCACGTCTGAACAAGCAGCGTCGCTGTCGTGAAGATTAAAGTTTCATTGGGACACGCGCCTTTCGGAGTTGGCTCTGAAGCCTGGATTTGAGAGTTTCTTGCGGATTTGTCGCGCCGGCTCGTATCATTAATTATCCTGAGCGAGCTACTTTACACGTTATGGGATTTCATCAATGATCGAAACGGTGATCTGGGCGGCAATCCGCTCGCGGTCTTTGGGGGGAAACAAGTGATGGTCTTTTTTCGACTGTCACGAGCCGTCGGCTCACTGACGATTCGTGGCGAAGACCAGGTTTTCCGGTGTGGCGGTCCCCGTTGTCGCTTCCTGGCGGGGTCGGGCGCGCGTGGCGCGGCCCGGCGGCGCGGTTTCGAAACAGACAGATGTCCACCTTTTTTTGGATGTGAACTCACATGACAACGAACACTTCCAGCAAGTCCTACGCGAGTATCTCCGTTGGCACTCTGAGCTTCACCAATATCGACGCCGTCGAGACCGACGTTTTCAGCGGAACGTCCTCGGTTTCGTCCTTCATCGCCAATGAGGGCGCTGCCGCGCCGTTCGCGATTTCCACCCCGGCCGGGCCCGAATTCGGCTTCGGATGGAGCGGGGTCGAGATTTCCGCGTCCTCGCCCGACGGTTCCGGCGCCAGCCAGTCTGTCACCCTGACCTTCAACGCCACGGCGGGGAGCGGCGAGTACATTACCTCGATCGACTCCGATTACCAGTTGGACGCGCTCGTCGGTGACGGCAAGTTCACCGCGGTCGAGAGCATCTACGACAGCAGCGGCGACCTTCTGGGTGTTCAAACCTTCACCAGTGGCTCCTCGATCTCCAACACGGTCGCGCCACCGCCGACGGTCATGACGGAGGGCGTGCAGAACGCGACCGTCGTGGTGCAGATGACTGAGACCGCGACCGCGGCCGGCTCGTCGGTCAGCGCCAGTATTCTCCGGAACCTGTTCGGAGAGACCGCCAGCACCGGCCTCGCCGCGCTTGGCGATTACGTCTGGATGGACACCAACAACAACGGCCTGCAGGACAGCGGCGAAACCGGTGTCGCCGGCGTAACGGTCGATCTGCTGAACAGCACGGGCACCTCGGTTATCGAAACCACCACGACGAACGCGACCGGCTATTACGAGTTCACCGGCCTGCTGCCCTCCACGTATGAGGTGAAGTTCGTCTCTCCGCTCGGCGATAGCTTCACGCTGACCAGCCAGGGCACCAACACGGCGATCGACTCGAACGCCAACCAGACAACCGGCCTGACGGCTCCGGTGACGCTGACGGCGGGTCAGACCGACCTGACGATCGATGCCGGCCTCACGGTTCCGCACCAGACGGTGCCGGCGGCCCTGGGCGACTATGTCTGGATGGACACCAACGCCAACGGCCTGCAGGACAGCGGTGAGACCGGTGTCGCGGGCGTCACGGTCGATCTGTTGAACGCGGCGGGCACCTCCGTGCTTGGTGTCACGACGACGAATGCATCGGGCATCTATGGTTTCACCAACCTGACGCCGGGCACGTACGAAGTGCAGTTCTTCGCACCGGCGGGCGATAACTTCACCATTACCAGCGCGGGCACCAACACGGCGATCGACTCGAACGCCAACCAGACGACGGGGCTGACGGCGCCGGTGACGCTGACGTCCGGCCAGACCGACCTGACGATCGACGCCGGCCTCGTGGCCCAACCGGCGGCGCTCGGCGATTACGTTTGGTTCGACAAGAACAATGACGGACTACAGGATTCGGGCGATACCGGCGTGGCTGGTGTGACCGTGGACCTGCTGAACGCCGCGGGCACCT
>PLSZ01000487.1:169-3460 GCA_003164305.1 Acetobacteraceae bacterium | reverse complement strand
CAACCTGAAGCAATCACGCTCTAATGATCATGTCTCGTCGCAGCAGTTCGAGCATCCCGGTCAACCGGGCCTCCAACGCGGCCATATCGTGTTTCAGGTCGTGTTTGAGAGCCGCGATATCCTGTTTCATCTCGTTTTTCAGCGCTGCCAGATCTTGCTTCGTCGCCAAATTGGCGCCGGTCAGCGCGTCAGCCGGGGCAGCTGACGCACCGGCCGCGACAGGCGGGGTCAACCCCGCCGTTTCCAGGTCGCGGGCCAGCTTTAAAGTGTCAAACGGTACCGCGTTCATGATCTCGGTCCTAAGCCGCTGGGCCGAGCCCAGTCCACCACGGATCGTTTAACAACCGGTTTATTCCCGCGGCTCGACCGCGGGTCGATCAGCCAACCCCCGGCGCACCCTGGCAAAACTTAAACCTCAGCCGCGATCAGGTAATTCACGCCCAGATCCCGCGTCGTGCGCCACCCCGCCAACCCCGGCGACAAACCGGCCGTATCGGTCACCCGCGCTCCCGTGCCGCGCAGCAGTCCGGCGAGTTCCACGGGCGTGATGAACTGCTTCCAGTCATGCGTCCCGGCCGGCAGCAGTCGCAATACGTATTCGGCGCCAAACTTCGCCACCAGCAGCGACCGGCGCGTGCGGTTCAGCGTGGACAGAAACAACAGACCGCCCGGCTCCAGCAACGCCACGAGCACGCGAACGAACGCGGCTGGGTCGGGCACGTGCTCGATCACCTCCAGCGCGGTGATCACCGGGAATCGTAGCCCTTCCGCCAGCAGGTCCTCGGCCAGAGCGATCCGATACTCCGGTCCGGACTCGCCGCCATGCGCGCGGGCCACGTCGATGACGTCGGGCGCGGCGTCGATCCCCAGCACGCGGAAGCCATGCCGTGACAGCGCCTCAGCCGCCAGCCCGGCGCCGCAGCCGATGTCCAGCAACCGCACCCCCTCGGGCGAGGGGAACCGCCGCGCCGTATGGGAGACGATCCAGTCGATGCGGGCCGGATTCATCGCGTGCAGCGGACGCATCGGACCGCGCGGATCCCACCAGCGCGACGCGAGCGCGTTGAACCGGGCCACCTCCGCCGCGGAAACCGCCGCGTTGCCGGTCGTCTCCACCTGAACAGATGTCTCGCTCATGGTTGCCCCTCCGATCCCCCGGCCGGTCCTCCACCCCACATGATCCCGAAAACCCGAACAACCAAGCCCCAACGCGGGACCCGATGCCGCGCATCGTGATGAAATTCGACGGCGCCTCGGTCGCCAACCTGGATCGTATTCGCGCGGTCGCCCGCCGGATGAAACGGGTCCCGCTGTTCCGTGCTTTCAACCAGAGCCAGGCCGGCCAGCGGCGGCCGGCGCTCCCCCGCCCAGGTAACACCGCCACAACGAGCCGCTGTCTTTCGACCCGTTGGTCCAGCCGGCGAACGGCTCCACGGTCGCGGAACTTCCCCACGCGTCGAGGTCATTGGCATGCATTGGCGTCACCGGTGCGTTGACCCCCGGATAGCTGACGTGCGCGAACGGCGAAGGCGACACGTAATTGAGCACGATCGTTACGGTGTAGGTTGCGCCGTTCGCCGTCGCGATGCCCCCTCGGCTAGGGATGCGGCATCAGCCGCATCGCGGTCAGAATGACTCCAACCGCGACAAGCATCATGCCACCCAATTTGATGATCATGTCCCGTCGCAGCAGCTCGAGCATCCCCGTCAACCGGGCTTCCAGCGCTGTCAGATCGTGTTTCGTTGCGAGATCGGCGCCTGTCAGCGCTTCAGCCAGGGCAGCGGACGCGCCCGCCGCGACCGACGGGGCCAACCCGGCCGTTTCCAAATCGCGTGCCAGCTTCAGAGTGTCGAACGGTACCGCGTTCATGGCTTCGATCCTACGCCGTTGCACCGAGCCCAGTCCATCACGGATGGTTTAACAACCGGTTTATCACGATGGGACAGGAGGCATTCGCCTTCCCCGCCCCAGGGGTCCCGCGCCAAACTCATCACGGCCGGCGTCCAGCAGCCGCACACTGCTCCGGCGCGCGGAGCCTCCGTGGCGCTCGCGTCACGAAACGGCCGATGCGCGTCACGTTCACCGCGCGCGGGAACCCATCGGCCCGTGCGAGCCACGCCGGCGCGAGCCCGCTTCCCTGATCGCCGCCCTACTCATGGTTGCCCCTCCGATCCCCGGCCGGTATCTACCCCCCATGATCCCGGAAACCCGAACAACCAAGCCCCAACGCAGGACCAGATGCCGCGCATCGTGATGAAATTCGGCGGCACCTCGGTCGCCAACCTCGACCGCATCCGCGAGGTCGCCCGCCGGGTGAAACGTGAAACCGACGCCGGCAACCAGGTCGCGGTGGTCGTATCCGCCATGGCCGGCACGACGAACCAGCTTGTCGCCTGGTGCCAGGGGCTCGCCGCGCTGCACGACCAGCGCGAATACGACACCGTTGTCGCCACCGGAGAGCAGGTGACCACCGGATTGCTCGCCATCGCCTTGCAGGAGATCGGGGTCGATGCCCGCTCCTGGCAAGGCTGGCAGATCCCGATCCGCACCGACGACGCGCACGGCAAGGCACGCATCCTCGCGGTCGAAGCGGACACGCTCGGGGAACACATGGCGCGCGGCGAGGTGGCGGTCGTCTCCGGCTTTCAGGGGATCGGACCCGACGATCGCATCGCCACGCTGGGACGCGGCGGGTCGGATACCTCGGCGGTCGCGCTGGCCGCCGCGCTGAAAGCGGATCGCTGCGACATTTATACCGATGTCGATGGCATTTATACCACGGACCCGCGTATTGTTCCGAGGGCGCGCAAACTCGACAAGATTTCTTACGAAGAAATGCTGGAACTCGCCTCTGTCGGCGCCAAGGTGCTGCAGAGCCGCAGCGTCGAACTGGCGATGAATGAGCGCGTCCGGGTTCAGGTCCTCAGCAGCTTCGAGGACAAGCCCGGCACGCTGGTGGTGGATGAGGATGAGATCGTGGAAAAAGAGATTGTCTCCGGGATCGCCTATGCCCGTGACGAGGCGAAGATCACGCTGCGGCGCGTGGCCGACCGGCCCGGGATCGCCGCGACGATCTTCGGCAAGCTGGCCGGAGAAAACATCAACGTCGACATGATCGTGCAGAACATCGCCGCCGACGGCACGACGGACATGACCTTCACCATCGGCAAGACCGACCTGCCGCGCACCCATGTCGCGCTGCTGGAAATCCGCGACCAGGTCGGCTGGTCGGAGGTGCTGGAAGACCCGAACGTCGCCAAGATCAGCGTCGTCGGCGTCGGCATGCGCAG
>PLSZ01000487.1:0-122 GCA_003164305.1 Acetobacteraceae bacterium | reverse complement strand
CTGGCGGTACGGGCGCTGCATACCGCGTATGGTCTCGATGCCGCCTGAACCAGCCCACGAAAACGACCTCGCGACGCTGAACAAGCTCTGGTCCCGGGGCACGGCGTTCCTCGGCTGTCCGA
>PLSZ01000466.1 GCA_003164305.1 Acetobacteraceae bacterium | reverse complement strand
GGGGGAAAGTTTTGCCTTCGCCGGCCTTAACCTGATGGCTATGGGGCTCGGCCCGTGGATCCATCCAGGCACCGTGCGGCGATTGATCCCCGGGTCGAGCTCGGGGATGACGCTTCGGCATGCGGCGATGGGTCAATCGTTCGGGCGGTTGGTATTATCCGCGGTAAAATTCTTACCGCGGACCATCTCCAGCGTTTCGATGACCAAAGAAACTTACCGCGGATAAGAAGGCGATGAACGCGGATTCACGCGGATGGCCAATGCGGTTCGAATCGTTCCGGGTTAGCCCCAACGCCTGATTGTCGTAACATATATCTCCGGGCAACCCCTGAGACGTTCCGTTCCCATATCGTCATCCCGCCGACCCCCCATTCTCCATCCGGGCGAGCAACGCTCCAACCGCGGCGTGAAACATCGCCTCGGTCAATCGTCCCGTGTTCGTATTCAATCGCGACACGTGATAACTGTCCGCCAGCAGCAGGCCGTCCGGCAGTTCGTGCACCGCGCCATGCTGAAACACGGCGTGGCTCGCCTTCAGCCCTTTCGCCTTCAGCACCGCCTTATGCGCCACCAGCCCCAACGCCAGCACGCCGCGCAGATTGGGCATCGCCGCCAACTCGATGGTCAGAAACGGATTGCAGGTGTTGATCTCGGCTGGCGTCGGCAGGTTCCCGGGCGGCACGCAGCGCACCGCGTTGGTGACGCGGCACGAAACGGGCGTCAGGCCGTCGTCCGGAGACGCGCCATAGCAGCCCCGCGCGAGGCCGAACAACGGCAACGTCTGATACAGCAGCACGCCCGCGAAATCGCCGGTGAACGGGCGCCCGGTACGGTTCGCGCCACGCACCCCGGGCGCCAGCCCCACGACCAGCACGCGCGCGTCGAGCCCGCCGAAGCTCGGCACCGGTGCATTATGCCAGTCGGGGTGCGCCGCCCGATTGGCCGCGCGATACGCCGCCAAACGGGGACATAACCGGCAGTCGCGCTCCGGCGTCGCAGCCGGCGCTCCGGTCGTTCCGGGGGCTTTCGCCGCCCGAGGCCTCGCCGTCACGCGGCGTCGGTCGGATCGGCGAACGGCTCGGCGGGAGTGTGACGCACCGGAGTGAGCGGCCGCGGCCGCAGTTCGGTTTGCCTGCGGGTGAATTCCGGCGCGATATCCGCCAGTTCCAGGAACTGGTCGGCCTGGCGGCGCAACTCATCGGCGACCATCGGCGGGCTGGAACGGATCGACGACACCACGGACACCCGCACGCCGCGGCGCTGCATCGCCTCCACCAGCCGGCGGAAATCCGAGTCGCCGCTGAACAGCACGGCGTGGTCGATGCGTGGCGCCAGTTCCAGCATATCGACCGCGACCTCGATGTCCATGTTCCCCTTGACCCGCCGGCGGCCCAGCGAATCGGTGAATTCCTTGGCCGGTTTTGTAACGAGAGTGTAACCGTTATACGCGAGCCAATCGGTCAGCGGCTTTAGTGGCGAGTATTCTTCCGTTTCCAACACGGCCGAGTAGTAGTAGGCGCGGATGATATTGGTCTTTTTCCGGAAAAATTCCAGCAGATTGCGATAATCTACGTCAAAGCCCAGATTGCGTGACGCTGAATACAGATTCGCGCCATCAATGAACAGAGCGGTCCGCTCAGTCGGTAGGAAATGCATGGAAGCGACCTTTTGGAAGCGAGTGGGTTATGATGTCGCCCATTTGTGTCCACTAATCGACGGACGACGGACCACGAACGGCGAACTGCCATGATGTACCATATGAAAGAAAGATGAAATCCCCGGGGCAGCGCATCGCGCCGATACGACATCGGAAAAGAGATCGGATGATCCTCGTCGCCATTGGCGCCAATCTCCCCGACCAGAATGGCACGCCGCCGTTGGACACCTGCCGGGCCGCGGCACGGGCGCTCGCGCGATTGCCCGGAACACGGCTGGATTCCGTGTCGCGCTGGTATGAAACCGCGCCGGTGCCGCCCTCGGGCCAGCCGAACTACATCAATGGCGTCGCGCGCCTGACCCGCCGGCCGGGCGCGGGTTTCAGCCCTGAGGCGCTGTTGGCCGATCTCCAGGCGATCGAGGCACGGTTCGGCCGCCGGCGCGGCGCGGCGAACGCCGCGCGCACGCTGGATCTGGACCTGATCGACATGGAAGGGCTTGTGCGAGACGCACCCGATCCGATCCTGCCGCATCCTCGGGCGCATCTGCGGGCGTTCGTGTTGCTGCCGTTGCTGGACGTGGCGCCCGACTGGGTGCATCCCGGCAATGGCCGCACCGCGCGGGCACTGCTGGAAAGCACCAGCCAAACCGGCGTGCGCGTCCTTCCGGACTGATCCCGGGCCGGATTGATCCGGTCCGGATTCATCAGCGCCGGCCTGTTTCGGGCGTGTCATACCAGCCAGCATTGACGTTGACTCTCGGTCGTGACGNNGCGGGGGAAGGTTTCGCCTTCGGCGACCTCATCTTGATGCTTATGGGGTCAGATCCAGGAGTGACGGACAGGTGGCCGGTACGTCGTTCCCATGCCCGGTTGATATTACCACCACCACATCCGGAACGTTCCGATCGCCAGCGTCAGCATGGTCAATGGCGCGCCGAC
>PLSZ01000491.1 GCA_003164305.1 Acetobacteraceae bacterium | reverse complement strand
GAGCGGCTGGCGCCACGCGAGGGCCGCTTTGAAGGCCTCGAACCGGTTCTGGTAGGAGACCCGGCCGTCGTTGCTGATCCAGGTGTTGTCCTCGGCGATATGCTGCACCGAGCGCAGCGCGAAGGAGCCGTCGTCGGTCCCGGCGGGATTGTTCTTCAGGGTGAGTTTCGCGCCGGCGACGAGAGCGGCGAACCGGCTGGCGCCGTGGTAGAGCGAGGTCGATGCTTCCGCCGCCTCGATCTCGAACTTGGCGCGGGCTTCGACGACCGAGCCGGTCGCGGTCAGAGCGGGCCAGTGGTACACGTCACGAGTCGCGGCTCCGCCGGTTTTCAACACCGTGGTCTGTTTGTTGTAGAGCTTGGTGCCCGGGTTTTCCGGGTCGTAGTCGCCCATCGCGAAGGAGCCGGTGGCGGTGCGCACCGGCGGCCTCCATTCGGTGATGCCGGTGGGGTCGTTCGAATTGCTCGCGAAATTCAATGTCGCGTTTGGAACGTCCGGAAACGAGGAACTTTTGTCGGTGATCGTCAGCGTGTGCTTCGACGCGGTGTGTACGAAATAATAGAACCAGCCTTCCTGCTCCATCAGGCGCATGGCGAAGGAGTAGTCCGATTCGTTGAACTGGATGGTGTACGGCCGGGCGGTGCTGGACGACACCGAGAAGCTGACATCGGTCAGGCCGGCATCCTGGAACATCTGCGTCAGGATGTCCTTGGACGACTTCGCCTGGAAGACGCGGCAGTCCTGGGTCTGGTGCAGGAACCAGAGCCGCGGCACCAGCGTCAGCGAGTAATTCTGGAACTCATCGATCGTGTTGGCGCCGCGTTGGATGCCGTTGGCGCGGCATTCCTGGACGATGCCGTGGAAATATCGGATCGGCGCCTCGGGGCCCCGGATCGTCAGGCAGGCCGGCTGGTTCAGCACCTGGGTCGGGTCGATCACTCCAAGCTGGCAGACCGCCTGGATCTCGAAGGTGAAGGTCTGGCTGATTTCCTCGTGGGCGACGAGATAGGTTGGAATGAACGCATCTGTCTTGAGCGCCGAAGTCATCGACATCAGGGCCTTGTCGCGCACCCAATCCGCCATTTTCGGTCGGCCTCATGCAGTCATTCGGTTTGTGAGGAGACATCCCCGCCTTCGCGAAGCGTATCAGATTTGAGCGACGGGTGTCGATAGTGAAACCGTATCAATATCTGGGACGCTTCCCCGCGGGTGGGGCATGATCAAGACCGTGATCATGACACGGCGGCCGGGGGAAAGCGCCGGCTTTCTCTGGCATCATCGGGCTCGCACCGGTGACGACGGCGAGAGGAATATGCGACGGCTCGCTGACATAAAGGCCTCGCTGTCCCGGCGCGTCCTCTGCGTCATGGCCCGGCCCCATGCGCTCTGACATACGCCGGGCGAGGACGCGAACCGTCTTCACCGGAGCCTTTCACCGTCATGGCCGGGAGCCTTTCACCGTCATGGCCGGGCTCGACCCGGCCATCTCGCCCCGCACAATGTGTGTGCCTCGACGGATCACCGGGTCGAGCCCGGTGATGACGACGAGAGGCCCGGCGAAAACAACGAGAGGCCCGGCGATGACGACGANNGAGGCCCGGTGCTGACGACGAGAGGAAGGCGCGACCGCTCAGACGACCGAAGTCTCTCCCTGGGGACGGGGCCGCGATCCTTCACGCCTTATCCGGCGCCGTCATACGGCGGATGGTGCCCGAGGTGCTGTGTCCCTCCCGCAGATCGACCAGCAGCACCTGGCCGCCCCAACCCTGGACCAGATCGCCGCCGACCACCTGATCGATCGTGTAATCCGCGCCCTTGATCAGCACGTCGGGCCGCAGGGCGCGGATCAGTTCCAGCGGCGTTTCCTCATCGAACAGCACGACCATGTCGACCGGCGACAGCGAGGCCATGACGATGGCGCGCGCGTCCTCGTTCTGCACGGGACGGGTGGGGCCTTTCAGGCGGCGAACCGAGGCGTCGGTGTTCAGCGCCACGATCAGCCGGTCGCAGCCGGCGCGGGCCCGCGCGAGTAAATAAACATGGCCGGGATGGATCAGGTCGAAGCATCCGTTCGCCAGTCCGACTCTCAGGCCCTGCGCGTGCCACGCCTCGACCTGGTGCTTCGCGTCGGCCAGCGCGCGGACCTTGCGGTCGGTGCTTGCCAGGCCGCCGGAGTGCAGTTCGTTCAGCAACTCGGTCTGCGCCACGGTGGCGGTGCCCGGCTTGCCGACCGAGATGCCGGCGGTGACATTCGCCAGCATCGCCGCCTCGGGCAGCGACGCCCCGGCGGCCAACGCCACGGCGAGCGCGGCGACCAGCGTGTCGCCGGCGCCGGAGACGTCGGCGACCTCGCGGGCGCGGGTGGGGAAATGGCGCGCCGGCTCGCCGCGGCATACCAGGGTCAGGCCGCGGGCCGAGCGGGTGACCAGCACGGCGTCGCCGCCGGTGGCGTCCAGCGCGGCGCGGCCGGCGCGATCGGCCTCGGCGTCGAAGCGGGCGTCGATGTGGGTGGCCGCGCGCACCTCCAGCTCATTCGGGGTCAGCACCGTGACGCCGCGATAGGCGCTGAAATCCGGCCGCTTGGGGTCGGCGATGACCGGCTTGCCGTGCGCCGCGATCATCGCGAGCAACCGGGTCAGCACGGCGTCGCACAGCACACCTTTGGCATAGTCCGACAGGATGACGACGTCGGTTTCCGGCAACGCCCGCTCGACCCGCGTCAGCAGAGCGTTGGCCGTGACGGCGTCCAGCGCGGCGGTGGTTTCCTCGTCTACCCGCAGCAGTTGTTGCGCGCCGGCGATGTAGCGGGTCTTGGCGCTGGTGGGCCGGCCGGGCGCGACGATCAGCGCGGTTTCGATACGGCCTTTTTCGCTGACCAGCCGGGCCACCGCGGCGCCGGCGTCGTCGTCGCCGATGACTCCCGCCAGGATCGCCTGACCGCCCAGACTGACGACATTCATGGCGACGTTGGCGGCACCCCCGGGCGTATCGTGGCTGCGGGTCGGCCGCAACACCGGGATCGGGGCTTCCGGCGACAGTCGGTGCGCGTCGCCGATCCGGTAGCGGTCGAGGATCACGTCGCCGACGATCAGCACCCGCGCGCGGCCGAAATGGCGGACCGCGGCCGCGAGCTCCCGGTCGTTTGGTGGGGTGGCGGCGTCGTGGGTCATCAGTTCGTCCGGTCGTTCAACCTGGCGGTGGTGCCAGCGAAAGGGCCCAGGGAAAGGACCCGGGAAAAGGGCGGGAAAGGGTGAGGCGCGTGGGAGGCGTTGAATAGCAGCCTCATCGTGGCGCCGCATCCGCGAAATTCGCTTTTCCGTGGTTCCATGGCGGCGAGCGTCGCGTTACAAGATGCCATCCTGGCCGCTGGCCGTCGCCCAGAGAAGGGCCCCAAGGAGGGGATATTGAATTATTTTCCGCCTTTCGAGGTGATCCGCCGCTCCGTCGATATTCAGGCTATCCGCGGCGACCTTCGGGTTAACATGTCGTATGAGGATTTCGTTAAGCTTCTGAAACTCATGATCAGCGGCATCGAAGTCGATGAGGAGTGGTATGCCCGAGCTTACGACGACATCGGACAGGCGATCCGCGCCGGCAGCATTCGCAGCGCGCGACAGCATTTCATCAACGATGGTTACTTTGAGGGCCGTCTGCCGGCGCCCATCCGGGTCGATGAGGCGTGGTACCTGCGCCGCTATCCCGACGTCGCGGAAGGGATTCGCAAGGGCATTCTGACCTCGGCGCAGGAGCATTTCGACATGGATGGATATAAAGAGGGACGGCTTCCCTTTGAGATGTGAACGCAGGGTGAGTTTCACCCGTCCGTGGCCTGGTTTCGCCACGGATGCCGTGCCGATTGACGCGATGAGGACATGATGAAACGGCCGCCGAAGCGTCAGGGTGCCTCCCGCTCGTCCGATGACGCCGCGAAGTCCTCCGAGGACAAACACGGAGGTAAACGAGGCGCCGGGACAACCAGAGAGGCCAACGCGGGATCGATGGCGCATACGACGCCCATGCCGGAGGTCGCCGGGTTGGCGGAGGCGCTGGCGGAGGATCCCGTACTTGAGGCGGCTGAATCCGCGATGCCGGAGGGAACGGAAAATCCCGCGCCGGAGATGACCGCGGGTATGGCGTCGCCGCAGCGCGCCCCGATCCTGGTCGAGATGAACGCCGAAATCGAAGGTTGGCCGGCCCAATCGCGCTTCGATGTGGTGTTGCGCGGGCAAATCATCGGCAGGGCGCCCGCCGATTCGTTCTCGATCCACGATCCGAAAGGCGTCGAACTGGTGGGCATCCAGTTTGGCCAGGCCGACGTGCAGGAAGTGGTGACCTTGTCCGGCGGCGACACCGCCTTTCGGACCGGGTTTCAGGTCTATCTGCCGATGCCCGGCGGCGAAGAAATTCGCATCTCGGACCTGTGGGTGCGCGCGCGGGCACGCGATGGCTCGGTGTTCGAGGAAGGCATGCGGCTGGGGTGCATGGGCGACCGGGCCGCGATCCTGGCCGGTCCGGCGCATGACATGACGGGCATCGTGCTGCCCGAGCCGCGCGGCATGGTCTACCTGGAAACGGCGGAGATCAGCGCCGACGGGATGCTGCTGGCGCACGGCTGGACGCTGGCGATGTCGCCAATCGTCGCGGTGCAAATCTTCGTCGATGGCCAGCGCGTCGGCGCGGCGATCCAGGGACGCGATCGCGGCGATGTGGAGCAGGCCTATCCACGCTACGCCAACGCTCGCCATCCCGGTTTCATGCTCGAAAAAGCTCTCGGGCACGCCATGCTGGGCGCCGGCCGGGTCACGGCGCAGGTGCTGTGCCTGAGCGGCGCCTGCCTCTCGACGACGATCCCGCTGGAACGCCCGAACGGGCAGGCGAGCGGGCCCGCGATTGGGACGGCGATCGAAGCGGTCAACACGACGGCGACCACGGCGGCGACCACGGGGGCGACCACGGGGNNACGGGGGCGACCACGGGGGCGACCAGGGAGGCGATCGAGGCACAAGCCGCGCCACTCCTGGTGATGGAGACAGACGCCGCGGAACCCGGCGCGCCCGACGCGGCCGCGCCGGAAACGACCGCCGCGGAAGTTGCCCAGGATGGGGGTGAACCGGTGGGGGCGCCGGCGCCTCCGGCAACGGGGCTCGATCTGGGCCGCGCCATCCTGCTGATTTGCGATCACGCGACCGTCACCGCCAGCGGGGTGCTGACGGTCGAGGGGTGGGCCGCCTGCGGACAGGGCATCGACCGCATCGTCATCGAGGTCGATGGCGTCCCGGTGGGCGACGCGGAGTACGGCCGGGAACGCGCGGACGTCGCGAGCGAATACCCGGGTATGCCGATCGGCACCGGCTTCGGTTTCGAACGTGAAATCGCCGGCATCGCCGGCAGCGCGCATGAAATCCGCATCGTCGCGTTCAGTCACGCCGGCGACCGCAAGGATGTCGCGGTCACCGCCGCCGCCCCGCCGCTCGCCGCGTTCCGGTTCGAGTTGGATAATCCTCCCACGCGGGACGGCATCGTCGTGCACCCGGTCACCGGCCGTCTGGTGATCGAGGGATGGGCTCTCGCGCGGGACGGCATCGCGGGGATCGACGTGCAACTGGACGGCACGCTGCTCGGCCTGGCGCATTACGGCATGGCGCGGCCCGATGTCGGCGCGGCGTTCCCGGACTGGGACGGCGGCGCGCGCAGCGGCTACACTTTCCATTGTCCGTCGCGCGCTCTGCCGGACGGCGAGCATGTGATCGAGGTCGTCGCGCGGTCGAAAACCGGCGGCAGCCATGTCCATCAGTTTCGGATCACGGTCAGAAAGACCGACGATCCCGAGGCAGCCGCCTCGATCCGGCGGCGGATTAAACGAGTCGAGCGGAGCACAGTCGAGGGCGTTCTGGCGCAACTGGAGTGGCTACCGCCGTTTCATCTGTTCGTGGCGGGCGACGCCGCCAGCGAATCCGCTCGCGCGCTGACCCTCCGGTCCATCCTCGAACAATCCTGGGCTGACTGGCGGGTGACATTCCTGGTCTCCGGCGCGAAGGAAGCGCGGGCGGCGCGGGCCGCGATCAAACGTGTCGCCGGAGACATGGCGGGACGCTTCGCGGTGCTGGATCCGTCGCACGTTGCGTGGGGCACGCCTCTGGCGGCACGCGCCGATGCGGCGGTCATCGGATTCCTGGCACCCGGCGACGAGTTGGGGCGCGACGCGCTGGGGGGCTTCGCGGTCGCCAGCGGCCTCCATCCGCGCGCCGATTGCTTTTACGCCGACGAGTTCCGTCTGGCCCCCGGCGCCACGCGGCCGGAAGCGTTTTTCAAGCCGGATTTCTCGCCCGGTTTGCTGCTGTCGATGAATTATATCGGGCGGCCGCTGATGGTTCGTCCGGCGCTGCTGACCGAATTGGGCATCACGGCTGACTCGCTGATGCGGGACGGGTTTCACGACCTGGCGTTGCGCTGCGCGGAAGCGGCGGTGGAGACCCGCCACCTCGCGGATTTGCTCAGCCGGACCGATGGCGGTACGGCGCCGGACGACAGCGCCGCCGCGTTGCGGGCCGCGATGGTCCGGCGCGGCATCGAGGCTGAAGTGTCGCCGGACGTGGTGCCGGGGTCCTGGCGGGTGCGGCGGACGGCGCCGGTCGCCGGCAAGGTCTCCATCATCATCCCGACCCGCGCGGCGAAAGGCTACATCGTGACCTGCCTGACCACGCTGCGGACGGTGACCGCTTACAAGAATTTCGAGATCGTCTGCATCGACAACATTCCGGAGTCGGACGCGACGGCGAAGGCGTTCGTGCGCGAGCACGCCGACAAGATCGTGACGATGCCGCCGCCGTTTAACTGGTCGCGCTTCAACAACGCGGCGGCCGAAGCGTCGGACGGCGAATTCCTGTTGTTCCTGAATGACGATATCGAAATCGAGCAGCCGGACTGGCTCGACGTGCTGCTGGAGGCGGCGTCATGGGAGGGCGTCGGCATCGTCGGCGCACGGCTGCTGTATCCGAATCGGACTGTGCAGCACGCCGGGATGTTTCTGGGCGCCGGCATGGGCCGTCACGCGTTCCGCCACGCGGGGGAGGAAGACGGCGGCTATTTCGGCCTGGCATTGATCCGGCGCGAGGTGATCGCGGTCACCGGGGCCTGTCTGCTGGTGCGGCGCGACACGTTCGAGGGTTTGGGGCGCTTCGATGAGGCGCATGACGTCATCAACAACGATCTGGATTTCTGTTTGCGCGCTCATCGCGCCGGGCTGCGCACGATCTACACGCCGCACGCGACCTTGATCCATCACGAGTTGGCCAGCCGGGATCACCTGAGCGACGATTTCGACACCACGCGATTCACCGGCGAATGGCGCGCTTTGTTCGCCGCCGGCGATCCGTATTTCAATCCGAGACTGTCACGTTATTCCGACGATTACCGCGTCGACGACGAAGGCGTGCGCGTCATGTACGCGGGACATCCGTTGATCGACCGGGATTCGGTGAAAGCGATTCTCGTCGTCAAGGTCGATCATATTGGCGATTTCATTACCTCGTTGCCGGCGATCCGGCGGTTGAAGGAGGCGTTCCCTGGCGCCCGGCTGACTGCTTTGGTGGCGCCCGCGTCGGCGGCGATCGCGGCGATCGAGCCCGCCATCGACGAATGCATTCCCTTCGAATTCTTTTTCGAACGTTCCGAACTGGGCGAGAAGGAACTGACCGAGGCCGAACTGGACGCGCTGACCGCGACCCTGGCGCCATATCGTTTCGATATCGCCGTCGATCTGCGGAAGCATCTTTCCACCCGGCATCTGCTGCTGTGCGCGGGCGCGCGGGTGCTGGCGGGCTTCGATTCGATCGATACCTTTCCCTGGTTGGACGTCGTCCTGGAGTGGGAGGGCGACAAGGCGCTGCAACGCAAGCGCAGCCACATCGTCGATGATCTGGTGAACCTGGCGCGGGCGATCGACGCCGCGTGCGAGCCCGACCGGCGGCTGTTCGAACCCGCGCCGGTGGCGTTGACGGTGGACGAGTTGCCCGCCCATGTCCGGCATCTGTTCGACCGGCCGGTGGTGGCGATCCATCCCGGCTCGGGCAACGTCATGCGGCAGTATCCGGAGAAGCATATTCCGCCGCTGATCGATCTGCTGATCACGCGCGACGATGTCTCGGTGCTGTTGATCGGCGGGCGCGACGACGAGGAGAAGGTCGCCTCGATCATGACACAGGTGGCGCGGACGGATCGGATCGCGTCGGTGGCGGGCCAGGTTTCGTTGCAGGAATTGCCGCGGGTGCTGGCGGCCTGCGCGCTGTTCATCGGCGGCAACAGCGGGCCGAAGCATATCGCGGCCGCGTCGGGGGTGCCGACGATCGGCATTCACTCGGGCGTGGTCGATCCCGGGGAATGGGGGCCGATGGGGGACCGCGCGGTGGCGCTGTACCGCGACATGAGTTGCGCGCCGTGCTTCCTGGCGAAACCCGAGCATTGTCCGCGCGGGCTGGCGTGCGTGGAGATGCTGGAGCCGGCGCTGGTACACCAGATCGCGCGGATGTTCCTGGCGCGGCCGGAGAAGCCGCGGCCGCGACAGGCATTCGTCCCGGCGCCGCGGCTTTCGGCGGAGGCGGAGAAACCAGCGAAGAAACGTGCCCGCCGGGCGCGGGTGACGGGATAGAAATGACCGACGCGGAGTTATTGGAACTGGCGGCCGGTCTCGCGGTCCGGGCGGCCGGAGTGATCCTGGACATTCGCGCGCGAGGTTTCGCGGTGTCGCGCAAGGCGGACCGGTCGGTGGTGACGGAGGCGGACCGGGCCTCCGAAGCGCTGATCTCGGCCGCGTTGCGTGAGGCGGCGCCGGAGATCCCGGTGATCGCCGAAGAAGCGGCGGCGGATGGCGCGTCATTGGTCCCCTCCGCGTGTTTCTGGCTGGTGGATCCGCTGGATGGGACACGCGAATTCACCGATGGCGGCGACGATTTCGCGGTCAACATTGGCCTGGTGCGGAATGGCGCGATGGCTTTGGGCGTGGTCGGCGTGCCCGCGACGGGGGAGGTGTTCGGCGGCATCGTCGGCGTCGGCGCCTGGAAGCGTCAGGGTGACGTTCAGACGCCGGTATTCGCGCGGCGGGTGCCGGACGAGGGTCTGACGGTGCTGGCCAGCCGGCATCACGGCGATACCGCTCAATTGGAGGCGTTTCTCTCTGGGCGCGTCGTGGCGAAGACGGTGAATTTCGGCTCGAGCCTGAAATTTTGCCGGCTGGCGGAGGGGATCGCCGATCTGTATCCGCGGTTTGGCCGCACGATGGAATGGGATACGGCGGCGCCTCAGGCGGTGCTGGAGGCGGCGGGCGGGACGGTGCGCACGCTTGACGGCGCGCCGCTGCGGTATGGCAAGCCGGGGTGGGAGAATCCGTTTTTCGTTTGCACGGGCGTGCCGGAACAGGGCGCGCATGGCGATGCGGCGAGGGGCTTGAGCCCATAAGCGCCATGATAAGCCGAAGGAAACGAATTTTGTCGTTTCCGCTTATGCGCGGTCNNCCGTGGCCCGGTTCAAAAGATCGCGATTGTATATCCGCCTGGTTGGCAGGCCAACGTCTCGGTTCCACGGGGTGTGTCCGTTCCGGATACGGAAAGTGTTACCACTAAGACACTAACCAGGCGTCCGAAACATTGACTCT
>PLSZ01000565.1:11133-16936 GCA_003164305.1 Acetobacteraceae bacterium | reverse complement strand
GGGTGATGAGCCTGCGCGACGGCACCAAGAAAATGTCGAAATCCGATCCATCTGATCAGAGCCGCATCAATCTCAACGACGACGCCGACACCATCGCACTGAAGGTACGACGCGCGAAAACCGACCCGGAGCCACTCCCGAGTGAGCCCGACGGCCTGGCGAACCGGCCCGAAGCGCGCAACCTGGTCGGGATTTACGCCGAACTGGACGACAAAACCCCCGCCGAGGTGCTGCGGGAACACGGCGGCAAAGGCTTCGGTGCCTTCAAGGACGTCCTGACCGCCCTGCTGATCGAGAAACTGACGCCAATCGCCGCGGAAACAAAACGATTGTTGGCCGACCCCGCCACCATTGACGCGACGTTGCGCGATGGCGCGAGACGGGCGGCGGCGATCGCCGATCCCATCGTGGCGAAGGCCGAAGACCTCGTTGGCTTCCTGCGCGCCTGAGTAGTACGGAAAACCCGATGACCGCCTCTTTTCCCGCCGGCTCGCTGGAGTTCGAGACCGACCAGCCGCTGATCCTGGCCTTGCCGAAAGGCCGCATCCTGTCCGAATGCGGACCGTTGCTGGCGCGGGCCGGCATCGTTCCGGCGGCGGATTACGAGGATGAAGACAGCCGGCGGCTGCGCTTCGAAACCAACGACCCGGCGCTGGACGTGGTTCGCGTCCGTCCCTTCGACGTCGCGACCTTCGTCGCCTTCGGGGCCGCCCAAATCGGCATATGCGGCGCCGACGTCCTGATGGAATTTGACTACCCCGAGGTTTACGCGCCGCTCGATCTGGGCATCGGCAAGTGCCGGATATCGGTCGCGGAACCTCGGGAGACCGCCGGGACCGATGCCCCGTCACGCTGGTCGCAGGTGCGTGTCGCCACAAAGTATCCGAATGTCGCGCGCCGCCATTACGCCAGCCGCGGCGTTCAGGCCGAGGTCGTGCACCTGAACGGCGCGATGGAACTGGCGCCTGGCCTTGGGCTGTCCAGGCTGATCGTCGATCTGGTGCAGACCGGCTCGACGTTGAAAGCGAACGGGCTGGTGGAGACCGAGGTGATCGCCCAGATCACCAGCCGGTTGATCGTGAACCGGACCGCGCTGAAGACCCGGCCCGAGGCGATCGGCGGCTTCATCGCGCGGCTGCGGGCGGCGCTTGGAGAAGAAGGTGGGAGCCAAGGCTGACAATTGCCCGTCAGCCGGTTATCCATCGACCCAGACGTCCACTGGAAGGCCGATCTGACCTTCTCTCCCGTCACGCGGTCGCGCAACTGAAACTGGACGGCATGTTTTCATGATCCGGCTTTCCACCGCAACTCCCGGCTTTGAGGCCGATTTCACCGCGTTGCTGAACCAGGCGCGCGAAACGACGGAAACCGTTGACCGCGCGGTCGCCACGATCGTCGCGGATGTGCGGGAACGAGGCGATATCGCGCTGATCGAATACACATCGAAGTTCGACCGCCTGACATTGACGCCAGACCGATTGCGAATCGGCGCGGCGGAGATCGAAAGCGCCGCGGCGTCCGTCTCGCCCGACGCGATCGGCGCGCTGGACGTCGCCGCGCGGCGAATAGAGGCATTCCACCAGGCCCAGTTGCCCGCGGACCTGAAGTTGACCGACGACGCGGGCATGACCCTTGGTATGCGGTGGACGCCGCTGGACTCCGTTGGCTTGTATGTACCCGGCGGCAAAGCCGCGTATCCGTCCTCCGTCCTGATGAACGCGATGCCCGCCCGCGTGGCTGGCGTGCGGCGGATCGCGATGTGCGTGCCAACCCCGGACGGCGTGCTGAACCCACTGGTCCTCGCGGCCGCGCGACGCGCCGGAGTGTCCGAAATTTACCGGGTTGGAGGCGCCCAGGCGGTGGCCGCTCTGGCTTATGGGACCGAGAGCGTGACGCCGGTTGACCGCATTGTCGGGCCCGGCAACGCCTATGTCGCCGAGGCCAAGCGTCAGGTGTTCGGCCGTGTCGGCATCGACAACATCGCCGGTCCGTCGGAAGTCGTCATTGTCGCGTCCGGCGACAACGATCCTCGCCGGGTCGCGGTCGATTTGCTGGCCCAGGCGGAGCATGACGAGGCGGCGCAGTCGATCCTGATCACGGACAGCGAGGCCTTCGCCGACGCGGTGACCGTCGCCGTCGCCGCCGAAATTCCAACGCTCGCCCGCGCGGCAATCGCCGGAGCGAGTTGGGCCACGCACGGAGCGGCGATCCTGGTACGCGATTGGTCGGAAGCCGTCGGCCTCGTCGATCGCCTCGCGCCGGAACATCTGCAACTGATGGGAATCGGACCTGAGGCATTGTTCGACCGAATTCGTCATGCCGGGGCGATCTTTCTGGGGGCCTGGTGCCCGGAGGCGATCGGCGATTACGTGGCCGGCCCTAATCACGTGCTGCCGACCGGACGAACCGCGCGATTTGCTTCGGGCCTGTCTGTGTTCGATTTCCTCAAGCGCACGACCTGGATGTCGGGCGATGAGGCGGCGTTACGCCAGATTGGCCCAGCGGCTGTGACCCTCGCCGAAGCCGAAGGACTGGGCGCGCATGCCCGTTCCGTCGCGATGCGATTGGGTTGACCGGCCACTCATCGGTGACGTGCGGCGTAGGCGGCTAACCTCTGGCATCCGGAAAACTCCGCGGCGAAATCGTGTCCGCCGACCGGCGCCCCCAATCCAGTTCCGGAACCCTGGCCTTCACCCGCGCCTGCGCCTCATGCAATGCCTCGGCCGCGGCGGGATAGTCGATCGTCAAAACGCGTCCGTTCTCGACAACTTTCTTCCCATCCACATAAACCGCGCGGATCGCCCTGTCTCCCGCGGCGAAAATCAAATTTCGCACCGGATCGTGCAGCGGCCGCATCATCGGATGCGTCACATCCACCAGCACCAGATCCGCGCGGCACCCCGGAGCGATCCGCCCGATATCGTCCCGCCCCAAAGCGTGGGCCCCGCCGATCGTCGCCGCGTTGAACAAATCCGTGCTCGTCATCGTCCGAGGATTACCCGCCTGGGTTCGCGCCAGATACGAAACGAGCCGCATTTCATCCAGCATATTGTGCGGGTACGTATCGGTCCCCACACCCATGCGGACGCCCGCTCGCAGATAGCGTCCGAAATCCTTCAGCGTGATCCCGCGCCGCGCGAACACGGTCGGGCAATGCGCCACCGTGGTGCCGGTTTCCGCCAACCGCTGAAGATCGGTCTCAGTATGCCACGGGGTTGACGGATGATCGTCCAGAAAAATCCCGTGACCGATAATCGACCGTTCCGATAGCAGTCCAAGATGATCCAGCCAGCCGATCGGCGTGTAGCCGTGCCGCCGCGCGATCTCATGAAATTCCGACACAGACTGCGCCGCGTGAATTTGCCATGACAATCCCCGCGCCTTCGCCTCGGAGAACGACTCTCGCAACAACCCTTCCGTGCACGTATCGACCTGCGACGGAGTCACCATCCCGAACAGCAGCCCAGACGGATGTTGCTCGGCGCGATCGATCAGGGTCAGCGCCTCGGCGAACGCCTTCTCGCCCGCCGCCTCATCCCAGGCGTATTCCACGAGGTGCCCATTCTTCGTGAACCACCGCGCTGAGCGGAACATCGGCGCGATGCACACGCGCATCCCCGCCTCGGCCAGCAGATCGAGCCAGCCGGGATGCGCCATCGACAAATCCGCGAGAGTCGTTACTCCAGAAAGCAGCAATTCCGACAGGGCGACACGCACGCAGGACGGCACCGCCTCCGCGTCGGCGCGAAAGATCGGCAGGTATTCATAGAGCGACGAATTGTAAAATCCCGGCGAGCCGATCTCATCGATCAGCCCTTTGTTCATCGGTTCGCTGGACGGGTGCGAATGAATGTTCACAAGTCCGGGCATCACCATCAGCCCGCGCCCGTCGATCGTTTCGTCAACCGAACCTGCATACCGGTCGCCCGCGAAAATCACCGCGCCGCCTTGAAACGCGACGTCGGCGTCGGAGAGATAGACGTGGCTCTTCGCTGACGCGTCCCACGCCACAACGAAGGCAGCGGAACGGATCAACGTGACAGGTGGGGTACCGTTCGGCATGGGCTCGCATCTCCGGCTATCGATACCGAACCCTTGCATTCGGGCACCGGTTTGGACAGAGGGTCAACGTCCGGTCGCGATTAAATCGGCATCCTGTCTCGGCCGATAGAGTTTCTGTCGCCAGAAGAGTATCCGATCCGTGGGGAGATCAGGTCCGGATGGTTTCATGAAGCGGCTTCCCATGCTCGCGGCAACCGCGTTGGTCATTGGCCTGGCCAACGGCAACGCGCGAGCCGACGAACTGGTGCAGGTAGCCCCGCATCGTGCCACCCCGCCCGCGCAACGTGGCGAAACGACGCCGCCGCTGCTCGGATTTCTGACGCGGCCATACGGCCCAGGACGATTTCCGGCGGTCGTCTTGCTGCATTGGTGCTCCGGCTTCGGCGCCCATGACACGACGGCGGCGGCGACATTGAAGTCATGGGGCTTTGTCGCCCTGGCGCTCGACAGTCTGGGCGATGCCAATATGTGCCAGGGCGGTGGCGGCAGCATGGCCGAGGTCGTCGATGCCTACGCCGCGCTGCGCTTCCTGGCCGCGCGGGACTTCGTGGCGAGCGACCGTATCGCCGTCATGGGTTATTCCATGGGCGGTCTCGCGACGTTGGCCGCGGTCGATCGGTCGCCACTCGCGGAGGGACAACCGGCACGGTTCCGCGCTGCTATCGCTTATTACCCGCCGTGCCAGTTCATCACGGGCGATCTGACGGCGCCCGCGTTGATCCTGATCGGCGAGCACGACGACTGGAGTTCACCGGATGCATGCCGCAAGTTGTTGACGCATGAAAACGATATCGGCATCACCCGCGGACCCGGCACGGGTGCGACGATCGACCTGATCGTGTATCCTGATGCGACTCACGCGTTCGACTCGGATCTACCGCCGCATCGTTACCTGGGACATTTCATGCGTTACGATCCCGCCGCCACTCAGGACGCCGCGACGAAGGTTCACGCTTTTTTGCGCGATAAAATCGGGGATCTACCGGAAAAGCCATGAACGGCGCTGTTGAGCACACCAATCGCCGTGGCCACCCTGGGCAGGACCGCCGCCTCGCGCCAGTCATGTCGCCCCAAACAAGTAGTCCGACCTCAGCCGCTCGCGAGCGCGACCAGGAATGAACAGCCGTATGACACCCACGTCCACCAGCGACCCGCGACCGGGCACCCCTGGCGAGGTCCTGATCGCCTTCCTGAAGCTCGGACTGACCTCGTTCGGCGGACCGGTCGCCCATATTGGATATTTTCGGCAGGCGTTCGTGCAACGACGGCACTGGCTGGACGAAACCTCTTTCGCGGACCTCGTCGCGCTCAGCCAGTTCCTTCCCGGTCCGGCCAGCAGTCAGGTCGTCTTTTCTCTGGGCTTGATGCGAGGCGGCTGGCTCGGAGGGCTCGCCGCGTCGGCCGCCTTCACCCTGCCGTCGGCCATCGTCATGGTATTGTTCGCCTACGCCGCGAATGTCATGGATGGGCCGCTCGGCGTCGCGGTGTTGCATGGCCTTAAGCTGGTCGCGGTCGCGATCGTCGCGCAGGCGGTATGGGGCATGGCCACCACCCTGTGCCCCGACCGAACCCGAGCGAGCATCGCTCTGTTCGCCCTGGCCATCGTCACCCTGACCGCGAACGCCGCCGGCCAGATCACGGCGATCGTGTTGGGTGGGTGCGCCGGGGCGTTGCTCTGCCGTTCAGCGCCCGCGCCGGCCGCGGCGACCGGACAGCTTCCCTCCATTCCAGTTTCACGGAC
>PLSZ01000565.1:0-11090 GCA_003164305.1 Acetobacteraceae bacterium | reverse complement strand
TATTCACCTTCGCCGCCTATTTGGGCGCGGTGAGCGGGCCTGCCCCGAACGGCATCGTCGGAGCGATCATCGCACTGGTGGCGATCTTCCTGCCAGGCTTGCTGCTGATGGCCGGTGCGTTGCCTTACTGGGACGCCTTCCGCCGACGCCCGTCCGCGCAAGCGGCGATGCGGGGCACCAACGCCGCGGTTGTCGGGGTTCTCGCCGCCGCGCTGTACAACCCGGTATGGACGAGCGCGGTCGCCGGCCCACTGGATTTCGCCATCGCCACGATCGGCTTCGTGCTGCTGGTGGTCTGGCGGTTGCCGCCTCTCGCCGTGGTCGCCGCGATCACGGTCGGCGCGGTTGCGGTGCGGCTGGTAGGGTAGTGCAGGTCACTCCCGCGTGACCGTCGGCAGGATCGGGAGAGCCCAGGTTCCGAAGCGCGATGTTGAATCCTTAACTACGCGGCGCGTGCGTAGACGCCGCTGAGCAGTACCGCGAACAGCAGAACGGCTGGCCGCCGTTGCAGCGAGTTTGAGACGCATTGGAGAGCCGGGCTTCGATTCGGATGCGGTCATGCGACCTGGCTGTGACGACGGAGGGTGCGCCGTCCGTTTAACTCATGTTGGCGCGTGGCCGCGACCCGCTTTGGCCATGTCGATGCGAGAGCCGGAGGAGGATTCTTGACTCCGGTTTATTATACGCGGATCGCGGTTTGCGTATAACGCCTGGTGGTGAACGGCCAGTTCTCGGATTATACGCTGATCGCGGTTTGCGTATAACGACGGGAAGGGTCGGATGGCCGATAATATCTCCTTGATGTCGCAGACGACGTATGCGGAGTTGCTGGATCGCGCGCGCGCATCGGCGTTTTCCAACGATTTCCCGGATGATGAGGGGGTCTTCGTTTCAAAAACCACGCGGGGTCGAGTCTACTGGTATTTCCAGGAATCGTCCGCGCATGGCCGACGCCAGAAATATGTCGGGCCGGAGACCGACGATCTACGGGAGCGGATCGCCGCGCACAACGCGGCCAGGACGTACCGGCGGGATCAACGTAGCCTGGTCGCGACGTTGGTGCGAAGCGGAAATCTGCCCTCTCCACGCCGCGATATCGGCGACCTGGTAGCAGCGCTCGCGGCCGCCGGCGTGTTCCGACTGCGCGGCGTGTTGGTCGGAACAGTCGCCTACCAGGCATATTCGCCGTTGCTGGGAGTCCGCCTGCCCGCCGCCCTGGTGCAAACCGGCGATGTCGACCTGGCGCAGGATGCGAATGTTTCAGCCGAGGTGGCTGACGCAACGCCGGTCTCGGACGTGTTGCGGCAGGTCGACATTTCATTTCGGCCGGTACCGCGCATCAATTCCGCGCGTTTCGTGTCCTATATGGCGGCATCCGGCTTACGAGTGGATTTTCTGACCTCGAACAGAGGCCCGGACACGGACGAACCGCGCACCCTGCCCGCGTTCGGCGTGGATGCTCAACCCTTGCGATTCATGGACTTCCTGATCAGAGATCCGGAGCCGGCGGTGCTGTTGCATGGCACCGGGGTGTTGGTCTCGGTCCCGGCGCCGCAGCGGTTCGCCCTGCACAAGTTGATCGTCGCCCGTCGCCGTCACGAGGACAGCGGCAAGCGAGAAAAGGACCTGATGCAGGCCGGGGCATTGCTCGACGCTCTGGTCGAGCGGCGGCCGCACGAACTGCGAGCCGCCTGGGACGAGGCATTTGGTCGCGGCAAGGCGTGGCGGCGCCTGATCGGCGAGGGATTGGGCCTGCTGCATCCGGCGATCCGGGATAAGGTGCTTCGAACAGTTGGAGCGTCACGTCAGGTCGTGCCCGGGATGGCGCTTCGATTCGTTCCAGAAAAGGCCGCGTACGACGAGACCGCCGATGGGGTGAGGTTCTTCGCGCTGTGTTCGGGTCCGCTCGCGTTCAATAATCAACAAGGCGTTCGCTGCCTGGTGACACGAGACGCCGTGTCGTTCATTGCAAGAAATCGGGCGCTTGATCGAGACCAATGCCTTGAGGTGTTCCGTGAATACAGAAACCTGATCGAAACAACGACGCGGACGAAATACCTGGAGCGACCGGTCGATAGCGTTGGTGAAGTTTGGCTTGCGGGCTCAGACATCATGTCCTGAACGCCGGAATCGTCCGGACATCGCACCGTTACGATTTCTGGCTTTTCCTTCGACCGCGAGCGTTCTTCAACCGGCTAAACCGCCCGTTCGACGATCAGCTTCTTGATTTCCGCGATCGCCTTCGCTGGGTTCAGTCCTTTCGGGCACGTATCGGTACAATTCATGATCGTATGGCAACGATACAACTTGAACGGATCCTCCAGCGCATCCAGCCTCTGACCCGTCGCCTCATCCCGGGAGTCGGCGATCCACCGATACGCCTGCAACAACACAGCCGGCCCCAGATACCGGTCGCCGTTCCACCAATAACTCGGGCACGCGGTGGAGCAGCAGAAGCACAAAATGCACTCCCACAATCCATCCAGCTTCGCCCGCTCCTCCTTGCTCTGCAGCCGTTCGCCATCCGGCGGCGCTGGGCTGTCCGCCTGCAGCCACGGCTCGACCGAGCGCAACTGCGCGTAGATCTGCGACAAATCCGGCACCAGGTCCTTCACCACCGGCATGTGCGGCAGCGGGTGGATCTTCACCGCCTTGGCCTTCACGTCCTCGATCGGCTTGAGGCAGGCCAGCGTGTTGGTGCCGTCGATGTTCATGGCGCAACTGCCGCAGATGCCCTCGCGGCAGGANNCCTTCACCACCGGCATGTGCGGCAATGGCGTGATGCGCACCGCGCCCTTTACCTCATCGATCGGCTTCAGGCAGGCGAGCGTGTTGCCGCCATCAATGTTCATCGCGCAGGAGCCACAAATGCCTTCGCGGCAGGAACGGCGGAAGGTCAGTGTCGGATCGACTTCATTCTTGATCTTGATCAGCGCGTCCAGCACCATCGGCCCGCAGGCCTCGAGGTCGATGTTGTAGGAATCCATGCGCGGATTTTGCCCGTCATCCGGGTTCCACCGGTAAATCCGAAACTCTCGAACCTGTTTCGCGCCCGCTGGCGCCGGATGAGACTGCCCATGGCCGATGCGGCTATTGGCGGGAAGGTTGAATTCGACCATGGCGCTTTCGTTATCCTAAATCCGCGAAGCGAAACTCATTTCACCGTCATGGCCGGTTCGCGGCCTGGAGATACCATCGCGATATCAGTAAACCCGCTTCTTCGGCGGAAATACCGAGACCTCGTTCGTCAACGTGCGCATTTTTACTCCGCGATAGTCCAGCTTCACGGCGCCATCGTCACCGCACCAGGCGAGCGTGTGCTTCATCCAGTGCACGTCGTCACGATCGGGGAAGTCGTCATGCGCGTGCGCCCCGCGGCTCTCGTGGCGGGCCTCGGCGCCGACCATGGTGGTCATCGCGTTGCCCATCAGATTCTGCAACTCCAGCGCTTCCATCAGATCGCTGTTCCAGACCAGGCTGTGATCCGATACCGACATGTCGTCCAGGCCGCGCCAGACCCGCTGCATTTCCGTCACGCCGCGCTCCAGAGTCTTGCTGTTGCGAAACACGGCGGCGTGGGACTGCATGGTGCGCTGCATGTCAAGCCTCAACTCAGCCACTTTGGTGCCACCTTTGGCATGCCGCGCGCGGTCGAAGCGATCCATCGTCGCCTCGCCCGCCTTTGGCGGCAGCGGAGGCTGCCCGGCGCCCGGCCGGATCAGTTCCGCGGTACGAGTCGCCGCCGCCCGCCCGAACACCACGATGTCCAGCAGCGAGTTGCAGCCGAGACGGTTGGCGCCATGCACGGAAACGCAGGCGCCCTCACCGACCGCCATCAGACCGGGCACGACGGCATCGGGATTGTCCGGGGTCGGCCGCAGCACTTCGGTATGCAGGTTCGTCGGCACGCCGCCCATGTTGTAGTGCACGGTGGGCAACACCGGGATCGGGTCCTTGGTCACATCGACGCCGGCGAACACTTTCGACGTCTCGGAAATGCCGGGCAACCGCTCATGCAACAGATCGGCGCCGAGATGTTCCAGGTGCAGATAGATATAATCCTTGTTCGGTCCGCAGCCGCGCCCCTCGTTGATCTCGACCGTCATCGAACGCGACACCACGTCGCGGCTGGCGAGATCCTTCGCCGACGGAGCATAACGCTCCATGAACCGCTCGCCCTCCGAGTTGGTCAGATACCCGCCCTCGCCGCGCGCGCCTTCGGTGATCAGGCATCCGGCGGGGAAGATGCCGGTGGGGTGGAATTGCACGAACTCCATGTCCTGGCACGGCAGACCGGCCCGCAGGACCATGCCATTGCCGTCACCCGTGCAGGTGTGCGCGGAGGTGCAGGAAAGAAAGGTACGCCCGTAACCTCCCGTGGCCAGCACGACCATCTGGGCACGAAAGCGGTGAATGGTGCCGTCTTCCAGATTCCATGCCATGACACCGCGGCACACGCCTTCCTGATCCATGATCAGGTCGAGAGCAAAATATTCGATGAAGAACTCGGCGTCGTGCTTCAGGCTTTGCTGATACAGCGTATGCAGGATCGCATGCCCGGTGCGGTCCGCCGCGGCGCAGGCACGCATCGCGGGCGCACCATCGCCAAACTGCGTCATGTGGCCGCCGAACGGGCGCTGGTAGATCTTACCCGCTTCGGTGCGGCTGAACGGCACGCCGAAATGTTCCAGTTCGTAGACCGCCGGAACCGCCTCACGGCACATGTATTCGATCGCGTCCTGATCGCCCAGCCAATCGGATCCTTTGACGGTGTCATACATGTGCCAGCGCCACTCGTCGTGATCCATGTTGCCCAAAGAGGCCGCGACGCCGCCTTGCGCGGCCACGGTGTGGCTGCGGGTGGGGAACACTTTCGTGATGCAGGCCGTTTTCAGGCCCGCCGCCCCCATCCCGAACGTGGCGCGCAGTCCGGAACCGCCGGCGCCGACCACCACCACGTCGTAGGTGTGATCGACGATGTTATAGGCGCGCGACGAAGGAAGGGTGATCGCGTTCATCGAAAAGTCCTCTCAGGTATTCAGGCCGAGGGCCAGCGCGCTCATGGCGCAAATCAGCGCCAGAAGAATACAAAGCCCTTTGACCGCCAGGACCGCCGCGAGCTTCACGCCCTCCTGGGGCACGTAGTCTTCGATCACCACTTGCAGTCCGAGTTGCAGGTGATGGAACGTGGCGGCGATCAGCGCCAGCAGCAGCGCCAGCCGCACCGGAGACGACAGCCAGTCCGCCACATCGGCCTGCGACGCGCCAGCCAGTCGCAGCATTGACCAGATGAACCACAACGTCAGCGGCACCAGCGCGATCGAGGTCAGGCGTTGCGCCCACCAGTGCTTGGATCCCGCCCGCGCGGAGCCCAGACCTCGCGCGCGTCCCAGAGGCGAGCGAAGCATGTCGATATGCGGCGTAGCGCGGGTATCCGGCATTGCGTTCCCCTACCAGATCATCAGGCCGGCGACCCAGATCAGCACGGTCAGCGCGGCGGTGGCGGCGAGCACGGCAATGCCCGAGTTATGGTATTGTTTTTCGTCGTAACCGTGACCGGTGTCCATCCAGAGATGCCGCAAACCGGTCATCAGATGAAACACCAGCGCCAGTGTCCAGCAGAACAGCAAGAACAAGCCGACCGCCGAGCCGAGGAAATACTGAAACCGTTCAAAGCCCGCTTCGGACGTCGCGGCCGTCAGCAGCCACGCGGTCATCAGCAGCGTGCCAATGCCCAGTCCGACGCCGGTAACGCGGTGGGTGATCGACAGAGCCATGCTCAACGGCCAGCGGTAAACCTGAACATGCGGGGAAAGCGGACGACGGACCAGTTTGCCGTCCGAGTCACGCGCCACCATCAGCGCTTCGCGTACGTCTCTCAAGACTCGCTCCAATCTTGCCGGAGAGAAGAAGGGAACCGGCTTGCGAAATGTTGCTTAGTCGCCTCGTCAGATCGGGTCAACGCGATCCCTGATCGGGTCTGCCCTGCCGATTGGTGGCGATACCAAGGAATTGGCCGCTCAACTGACCGGCACGGGACGGTAACGGCGGCCGGTGAAGATATGGTCCTTGAACGGCGCGTCCTCACCCCACTCGCCGTCGAACCGGTCGCGTTCGGGGCGAAAGTCCACATCGACCACGCCAACGCCGTTGCGGTCATGCCAGAGGAACCGTCCCGCGCACGGCCCCGACGGAACGAAATCCGTCAGCGTACCGTCGAAGCCGCCGTCGGCATCCTCGACATGATACGAACCCGTCAGTTCGCCCGTCCGGGTGGAGAATTGCGTGTGAAGCTCCTTGACGCGGCCGTTATCCAGGACCTGGCCGGTCCAGGAGCCGACGAGATCCGGCGCGCAGGCGGGCGGCGCCGCGCGCGCCGCGTTCATCCACCCCACCAGCACGAGAGCAAGAGCCAGAATTCGTGACCATCCCATGTTCGACGACCCGCGGTTCGAAGCGGGGAAGGTTGAACTACGGCGAGGGCGCGCGGTCCAGTGGCGTGTTCAGAGACGAGGCGAAAGGTCGCGGGCGGGACGACAGCCAGCGTTGATAAAGCGAACTAACCGGGCACCGCCGGCCCATCGCGTGAAGCGACCAGCCATATCACGCTACAGAATCCCCCCGGCGCCGCGAGCGACGCCGGGGGTTATCCTTCAGTGGTAAAAACCACTTTGCCGTGGCTTTCCTACCGATTTCCCTGAGATTGTTTTGATGGTAATATCACCTGTTTGTCAAGTGCGGTTTGGCGGAGGGAGGAAACGATGCGAACGCTCGGTATCGACGGTGGCATTGCGAGCATTGGTTGGGGACTTCTTGATGTCGATACTGACGCTGGCGCGTTGACCATCGTGGCGGCCGGAGTCCGTACTTTCGACGCACCCGAAACCGCCAAGGAAAGAATGCCGACGAACGCCGTTCGCCGCCTTCATCGCGGCCAACGGCGAGTAATCCGACGCCGCCGTCAGCGCATGAACCAGGTCAGGCGATTGTTTCTTTCGACCGGACTGCTTCCGAGAGCGGATAGCAATGCCCTCGCGCTGGCGGGCCTCAATCCGTGGCGATTACGCGCCGAGGGGCTGGAACGCCTGTTGTCGGGGCCCGAACTCGCCGTGGTTCTGGGACATATCGCCCGCCATCGCGGCTTCAAATCCAACGCGAAGCGCGACGCTGCGGCGAATGCCGCTGATGAAACATCGAAAATGAAGAAAGCCATCGAGACGACGCGGGACCGGTTGGAAGGCCGGACCATTGGACAGATGTTCGCGACAGACCCGGCGTTTCAGGATCGCAAGCGTAATCGGGGCGACTTTTCCCGCTCCATTCTTCGCGCGGATCAGGAAAACGAAGTGCGGCAAATTTTCGCGGAACAACGGCGGCGTGGCAACGATCTGGCGACCGAGCGCCTCGAAGACGATTTCGGCCGGATCGCGTTCTTCCAGCGTCCGCTTCAGGACAGCGAAGACATGGTTCAGTATTGCCTTTTCGAGCCGAAGGAGAGGCGGACCGCGCGCCGGTCCTATGCCTTCGAAATGTTCCGGCTGTTGTCGCGCCTGGCGACGATTTCCCTTTCAGCCGGCGGGCGGGATGAACGCCTGAACGCGGACCAGATCGCGCGGGTGGCCGACGATTTCGGCAAGACCAAGGGTATTTCATATAAAGGGGTCCGAAAAATCCTGGACCTGGACAATCGGACCCGCTTCGTTGGGGTTCCGGAAAAGGACGAAAAGAACGACATCGTTGCGCGTCACGGTAACGCGGCTGAGGGAACCGCCGCGCTGCGAGACGTAGCCGGCCCGTCGGGTTGGCGAGTTCTGATGCACAACCCGCAGATGCGCGACCGGATCGCGGAGGTTTTGTCGTTCCGGGAAGACCCTGTTTCGGTACGCGCGGGATTGATCGAAGCCGGCCTGGAAGAACCCCTGCTCGGCGCGGTGATGCTCGGCGTCGAAAATGGTACGTTCGGGAAATTCAGCCGTGCCGGCCACATCTCCGCCAAGGCGGCGCGCGCGCTGCTGGAGCCGTTGCGCCGCGGCCTTGTGTATTCGGAGGCCTGTGAGGAGGTCGGATACGACCACTCGGCTCCCGCATCGGTTTCGTTGGAGGACGTGCGCAACCCCGTCGCCCGCAAGGCGGTCACCGAGATGTTGAAGCAGGTTCGCGCCATTGTTCAGGCTTACGGGTTGCCCGATTACATTCACGTCGAACTGGCCCGTGACATTGGCAAGAGCGCCGAAGAGCGCGACAAAATCACCAAGGGAATTGAGGACCAGAACAAGAAGCGAAGCAAGTCGCGCGAGGAACTGGAAGAATTGCTGGAACGCCGTTTGGTCGGCGACGAGTTGCTTCGCTACGAATTGTGGAAGGAACAAAACGGCTGGTGCCTCTACACGGGCGAACAGATAAAGCTGGAATGGATCGCCGCCGACGACAACCGGGTGCAGATCGATCACATTCTGCCATGGGGCCGGTTTGGCGACGACAGCTTCACGAATAAAACGTTGTGCCTGGCTAGTGCCAATCAGGCCAAGAAGAACCGCACACCTTACGAATGGTATGACGAGGAGGGCCTGGACTGGCCACTGTTCGCATCTCGCGTGGAAGCCTGCAAGGAAATGAAGGGCCGCAAGAAAGGCGGATTCTATCTTCGCAAGAATGCCCGAGAAGTCGAGGAGACCTTCAGGAATCGTAACCTCGGCGATACTCGTTATGCCACCCGTTTGTTGTTGGGCATGTTGGCGCGCTTGTATCCAAGGGCGATCGTTTTGGCGCGACCTGGCCAGTTGACCGCGAAGCTCCGCCGGGCGTGGGGGTTGGACGATCTGAAAAAGGATGTGAACGGAAAGCGCCTTGAGGATGACCGGCATCATGCACTGGACGCGATCATCGTGGCCGCGACCACCAAGTCAATGCTGGACCGCCTTACGATAGCGGTGCAGGAGGCGAGGCGGCTTGGACTGCCGAGGGGCTTCGATTTTACGCAGGCACCGCCGCCGGCGGCGGGGTTCCGCGACGTAGTTCGACAAACGGTCGAGAATGTCTTCGTTTCCCGGGCCGACAGACACCGTGCGCGGGGTGAGGCGCACGCGGCGACGATCAAACGAGTGGAGACAGTTGATGGGGTGACGACCGTTTTCGAGCGGAAGGCAGTCGCCAATCTTACTCTTAAGGATCTGGAACGAATTCCTATCCCCGCTCCTTATGGCAAAATCGGCGACCCGATGAAATTGCATGCCGGCATGATATCAGAACTACGGCAATGGATTGAGAACGAAAAGCCGAAGGATCAAATGCCCAGGTCGCCCAAAGGTGATTTGATCAGGAAGGTGCGCATACGATCCGATGATAAAATTGCCGTCCCGGTTCGCGGCGGCACAGCCGGTCGTGGTGAAATGGCACGTGTGGATGTTTTCGGAAAACCCAATAAGCATGGGAAGTTCGAATACTACCTGGTTCCCATCTACCCGCACCAGATAGCTGACCGCGATATGCAACCACACCCTCCCAATAGCTACATCGTTCAAGGCAAGCCGGAGCGCGACCTTGACTCCAGTCACACCTTCCGGTTCAGCCTCTACTCACACAGCCTCCTTGAGGTGGTGAAATCCGACGGGGTCATCATTCGAGGGTATTTCAAGGGACTGGACCGCGCGACCGGTAACATCGCCATCGCTGCTCCTAGAAATTCCCGCGACGTTACGAAGGGCGTAGGTCCAAAGACTCTGGAACGATTCACCAAACTCAATGTCGATCGCCTTGGTAACGTGACCGAAGTCAGAAATGAGGTGCGTACATGGCATGGCGTGGCCTGCATATAAGCCGCCGCACGCGCCTGTCCCTGGCCGATAATCAGATCGTCGCCAAACAGGACGAGACGGAAGTACGCATCCCCATCGAGGATGTCGCCTGGATCGTTCTGGATTCGCCACAGGTGACGCTTTCCACGGCCCTGCTGGCCGCCTGCATGGATGCCGGAGTAGCGGTGATAACAACCGACGCTACCCACACTCCCAGCGGGTTGACGTTACCGTTTCATCGTCACCACCGACAGGCCGAAATCGCGGAGATGCAAATCAACCTGTCGGCGCCGTTGAAGAAGCGGCTCTGGCAGACACTGGTTCGAATGAAAATCGATAATCAGGCATCCACACTGATCGCGTGCGGTCGAGATGCGCAGGCGCTGCGTGCGATGATTCATCTGGTGGGGTCTGGAGATCCCGATAATACCGAGGCGCGGGCGGCTCGTGCTTATTGGCCCAGACTGTTTACCGACTTCGTGCGCGACGATGCCACGGACAAGCGGAACGCGTTGTTGAACTATGGCTATGCGATCGTGCGGTCGGCGGTGGCGCGCGCGCTTGTCGCGGCGGGGTTTATCCCCGCGTTCGGCCTCAATCACGCCAGCGTCAGCAATGCCTTCAATCTGGCAGATGACATGGTCGAACCGTTCCGTCCGTTCGTGGACCGACAGGTCTGGACGCTGACCGCCCAGGGCACTGTCAGCAAGGGCGAAAGCTCCGTCGAAGAACGGCGAACGCTCGCGTCGTTGTTGACAGGGACGACAAGTTTTGGTTGCGAGATAGTTTCGCTTCTCACCGCGACCGAGCAAGCGGCGGAAAGTCTTGTGCGCGCGATGCAGACGAGCAGCGCGGCCGTGCTTCAATTGCCTCGCGTGACTGTGTGATGCCGACAACGGAGGCACGGTTCGTGTGGTTATTCGTATTCTTCGATCTGCCGGTCGGAACGAAAACGCAGCGCCGGGAAGCGAATCGATTCCGTAATTTTCTCAAGGACGATGGATTTATGATGCTACAGTTTTCAGTATATGCTCGGGTCTGCAAGGGCGAGGATGGCGCGACGAAACATGTTGCGCGGGTTACACGCAATCTGCCAGGCCAGGGCAGCATCCGCGCATTGCAAGTGACGGATCGGCAATATGGGAGAATGCGGCTGTTGCTAGGCGAGTTGACCAAAACCGAGTCGGTTGGGTCGCGGCAGATGGTCCTCCTGTGATTTCTGGCGCGGCAAATCGCCAGAAATCACAGAAATTCCAAAAACTTAGCGCAGAGGCAGCCTACCACAGGGAAATCGGT
>PLSZ01000019.1 GCA_003164305.1 Acetobacteraceae bacterium | reverse complement strand
GATCAGCGTCTTCGCGACGTCGCGAGTGATTTCGATGACTTCTTGTCCGGTCCGGTTTTGCGCGATGAGCCCTGTACATCGTGCGACCTGGCGATGCAGCCCCCTCAGGAAGCTTTCGATATGCGGAGTGACGACGCGTTCCATGTCGTCCTCCTCTGATGGACACCCAGCATTCGCACAGCGGAATGAACGCCCTGGCGAGAAGCCAACGTAAGTGTCAGCCCCACCATTGACATCCCCGCCGTCCCCCCATACCCCGCCGCCCTTCCTCATCCGGACACCCTGCTCCATGTCCCGCCGCAAACCCCGCGGCCTTCCGCTCGACGGCTGGCTGATCATCGACAAGCCGCCCGGCCTGACCAGCACGGACGTGGTCAACCGCGTCAAACGCGCCTTCGACGCCCAGAAAGCCGGCCATGGCGGCACGCTTGACCCGCTCGCCACCGGGGTGCTGCCGATCGCGTTCGGCGCCGCGACCAAGACCGTGCCCTACGTCATGGATGGCACCAAGCTGTACCGGTTCACCCTCCGGTTCGGACAATCCCGCGACACCGACGACGCCGACGGCCAGGTCACCGCGACCACGGACGCGCGCCCCTCGGACGAGCAGATCCGCGCCCAGCTCCCCCAATTTCGCGGCGCCATCATGCAGATTCCGCCGGTCTTCTCCGCCATCAAGGTCGCGGGGGAGCGCGCCTACGACATGGCCCGCGAAGGCCGCGCGCCGGTGCTGGAACCCCGTCCGGCCCGCGTGGACAGCTTCGACCTCATTGAGCGCCCTGACCCGGACACGGCGATCTTCGAGGTCGCCTCGGGCAAGGGCGTTTACATGCGCAGCCTNNCTGGACAAAGTCGGGAAAGCGGAGGATACGCTGCCGGCTTCCCCGGACCTCCTGCTTCCGGTCGCGACCGCGCTGGCCGACATCCCGGCGCTGGCCCTGACGGAATCGGAGGCCGCCGGCCTCAAACACGGCCAGGCCATCAGCCTCGTCGCGTTGATGGGCCGGATTCCGCGTTCGGCCGATCCCGCTGGGGGTCTGGCCCGGGCGATGGCGGGGGACCGCGTGATCGGACTGTGCCGTCTGGAGGACGGGCTGCTCCGGCCAGAGCGGATTCTCTGACCTCTCACGAACAGGAGTATCCCTGATGTCGATTACGGCCGAGCGCCGCACGGCGCTCATTGGCGAGTACAAGACCGGGACCATCGATACCGGCAGCCCCGAGGTTCAGGTCGCCATCCTGACCGAACGGATCAACAACCTGACGGAACATCTGAAGACGCACGCGAAGGATTTCCATTCGCGCCGCGGCCTGCTGATGATGGTCGGCCGCCGCCGCCGCCTGCTGGATTATGTCAAACGCAAGAACCAGCAGCGTTATGAGACGCTGATCGGCCGGCTGAGCCTGCGCCGGTAAACCGGGCCGCGCCATTCCAACCGCGCGTCACCCGTTTCTTCCCGTCATCGCCGGGCTCGAAGGGAAGTGCCGCGACAGCCTGGGCATCGCGCCCAGGGGACGAACGGTCGATGAAAAGCTTGCTTTTCGCTCGACTTTAAGATGACGAAACGCCCGTCCGTACCATATAGGACGGGCAGACGACCCCGCGCACCATCCTGGCGCGCGGGTAACGCCGCGGATCGCGGCGGACCGACAGACCGCTGATCCGGTGCAAGCCCAGAGAGGGGCGCGGGAACCGCGACGGCGTTTCCGGTTACATGGCTTCGGCCGTGCCCGAAACGGGGACGGCCCTCTCCCATGCGACCCGAGACGCCGCCTCCCGGCCAAACTCCAGGGAGTGCTGGTTCAAACGGCTTGCCGTCCGCCGATGCCGCGCATCCTAAGGACTGTGAATGTTCAATTATTTCCGCAAGGAACTCGACTGGGGCGGACGCAAGCTCGTCCTGGAAACGGGCAAGATCGCCCGCCAGGCCGATGGAGCGGTGCTGATCTCCTACGGCGAGACCATCGTGCTGTGCACCGCCGTCGGAGTGAAGACCGCCAAACCGGGACAGGATTTCTTCCCGCTGACCGTGAACTACCAGGAAAAAGCCTTCGCCGCCGGCAAGATCCCGGGCGGCTTCTTCAAGCGTGAGGGCCGTCCGTCGGAGGCCGAGGTGCTGAAAAGCCGCCTCATCGACCGTCCGATCCGGCCGCTGTTTCCCGAAGGCTTCAAGAATGAGGTGCAAATCGTCGCCACCGTGCTGTCGCACGACATGGAGAACGATCCCGACATCGTCGCGCTGATCGGCTGCTCGGCGGCGCTGACCTTGTCCGGCATTCCGTTCTTCGGCCCGGTCGCGGCCGCCACCGTGGGCTATGAAAACGGCCAGTACATCCTGAACCCGACGCTGACCCAGGCCAAAACCAGTCAGTTGCAGTTGGTTGTCGCCGGCACCGCCGAGGGCGTGCTGATGGTGGAAAGCGAGGCGCAGGAACTGCCCGAGGACGTCATGCTCGGCGCGGTCGAGTTCGGCCACAAGCATTTCCAGCCGGTGATCCAGGCGATCATCGAACTGGCCGAGGTGGCGGCGAAGGAGCCCTGGCCGCTGCCCGAGCCGAGCGAGGAGGAGCG
>PLSZ01000305.1 GCA_003164305.1 Acetobacteraceae bacterium | reverse complement strand
GTGATCGGCGTGCCGTCGTAATGCAGGATTTTTATCAACTTCTTCGGGTCGATTTCCAGTTCGTTGATCAGCAGCGAGCGCATCTGGCCGTCGCGGTTCTGCTCGATCACGAACACATTGTCGTGGCCGGCGATGAAGTCCGCGACTTCTTCGCCGAACGGAAACGCGCGAACCCGCAGCAAGTCCAGGTGAACACCTTGCTCCTGACTGAGGATTTCATCCGCTTCGGTCATCGGGGCGCTGGTGGAACCGAAGTAGATCGCGCCGAGCCGGGTCGGTTCCGCGGCCTTGATCAGCAGCGCCGGCGGCACCAGTGTCGCCGCGGTGCGATGCTTCTTCAGCAGCCGATCCATATTCTCCTGATAGTCGGGGCCCTCTTCGGAATACCGTGCCATCCGGTCTTTCGACGTGCCGCGGGTGAAGAAAGCACCCTTCGACGGATGTGTGCCGGGATAGGTGCGATAGGTGATGCCGTCGCCATCAACATCCAAATAGCGGCCAAACAGCTTCCCGGCATCGAGATCTTCCGCGGTCATCACCTTGCCGCGATCCATCTTGCGATTGTCATCCCATGTGAACGGCTTGCACAGCCGCTCATTCATGCCGATTTCCAGATCGAGCATGACGAAAATGGGCGTTTGCAGCCGGTCCGCCAGATCGAACGCCAGCGCGCCGAACTCGAAGCACTCGTGCGGATCTTCCGGGATCAGCATCACGTGTTTGGTGTCGCCGTGGCTCGCGTAGGCGCAGGACAGGATATCGGTCTGCTGCGTGCGGGTCGGCATGCCGGTCGATGGTCCAGACCGTTGCACATCCATGATGACAGCGGGGATTTCGGCGAAATACGCGAGGCCAATGAACTCCTGCATCAACGAGATACCGGGCCCCGACGTCGCGGTGAACGCGCGGGCGCCATTCCAGGCGGCGCCGATGACCATGCCGATCGAGGCGAGTTCGTCCTCGGCCTGCACGATCGCCACTTTGTTCTTGCCGGTCGCTTTGTCGAGCCGCATGCGGCTGGTGTAACGAATGAACGCCTCCGCCAGAGAGGAAGACGGCGTGATCGGATACCACGCGCAGACGGTCGCGCCGCCATACACCGCGCCGAGCGCCGCCGCGGCGTTGCCTTCGATGAANNCTCCATGTTGGCCTTCACCCAATCGATGCCCATGTGCAATGCCTGCACGTTGGCGGCGATCAGCTTGTCGCGGCCCTTGAATTGTTCTTCCAACAACGTCTCGATCGCCGGCACGTCCATGTCCAGCAACGTGGCCAGCGCACCGAGTCCGACGATGTTCTTGAACAACTGGCGCTGCCGCGGATCGGTGTAGGCCGCGTTGCTCATTTCGGTCAGCGGCACGCCAAGGACGACGATGTCCTCACGGAATTTCGATTCCGGCATCGGCTTGGTGTTGTCGTAGAACAGATAGCCGCCCGGAACGATCGAGTGCACGTCCTGATCCCAGGTCTGCGGGTTCATCGCGACCATCAGATCGACGCCGCCGCCGCGCGCGCCCAGATGCCCGGCTTCCGAGATACGAACTTCGTACCACGTCGGCAGCCCCTGAATGTTCGACGGAAAGATGTTGCGCGGAGTCGATGCCACACCCATGCGCAGCACGGCCTTGGCGAACAGCGAATTCGCGCTCGCCGATCCCGACCCGTTCACGTTGGCGAACTTGACGACGAAATCGTTGACCCGTTGGAGGCCCCGATCCCCCTGGGCGACCCGGTCTACCTGTTGGAGCATGCGTTCTCCGCCTGTGCCACGTCGATGAGGAAGCGTTCCATGTCCCATGCGCCGGTCGGGCACCGCTCGGCGCAAAGGCCGCAATGCAGGCAGACGTCTTCGTCTTTCGACATGATGCGGCCGGTCTTCAGTTCACCCGAGATATACAGATCCTGCGCCAGGTTGGTCGCCGGGGCGCTGAGGCGCGTCCTTAAATCCGCCTCATCGCCGTTCGGCACGAAGCTGATACAATCCACCGGGCAGATATCGACGCAGGCATCGCATTCGATGCAGAGCTTATCGGTGAAGATCGTCTGCACGTCGCAATTCAGGCAACGTTGCGCCTCAGCGAACGCCAGCTTGTCGTCAAAGCCGAGTTCAACTTCCGCCTTGATGTCCTTCAGCGCGATGATTTTGTCGCGATGCGGCACCTTGAAGCGCAAATCGAGGGAGATGTCGTTGTCGTAGCTCCACTCGTGGATGCCCATCTTGGTGCTGGTGATGTTCACACCTGGCGCCGGACGCTCCTTGATGTCGTCGCCCATGCACATCTTGTGGATGGAGATCGCGGCCTGGTGGCCATGCGCGACAGCCCAGATGATGTTCTTCGGGCCGAACGCCGCGTCGCCACCGAAGAACACCCGAGGGTTGGTCGATTGAAACGTCGTTTCATCGACGACCGGCATGTCCCATTCATTGAATTCAAGTCCGATATCGCGTTCGATCCACGGAAAAGAATTCTCCTGCCCGATCGCCACCAGCACGTCGTCGCACTCGAAGAACTGCTCCGGTTCGCCGGAGGGCACCAGTTTGCGGCGGCCGCGCGCGTCGTATTCGGCGACCACCTTTTCAAACGTCATGCCGAACAGGCGGCCGTCCTGATGTTTGAACTCTTTCGGCACCAGGAAGTTTAAAATCGGAATGTCTTCGTGGATCGCGTCCTGCTTTTCCCAGGGCGAGGCTTTCATTTCCTCGAACCCCGAGCGCACGATCACTTTCACGTCGTCGCCGCCCAGACGGCGCGAGGACCGGCAGCAATCCATCGCCGTGTTGCCGCCGCCGAGCACGATCACGCGCTTGCCGATTTTGCTGATGTGCCCGAACGAAACCGAGGACAGCCAATCGATGCCGATATGGATGTTCTCCGACGCTTCCTGACGGCCGGGGATGTCCAGATCGCGGCCGCGCGGCGCACCGGAACCGACGAAGATCGCGTCGTAATCCTCGGTCAGCAGCGCCTTCAGACTATCGACGTTCTGGCTCAGGCGCATCTCCGGGCCGAGGTCGGTGATGTAGGCGACCTCTTCGTCGATGATTTCCTCGGGCAGCCGGAATTTGGGAATCTGGCTGCGGATCATGCCGCCGGCGCGCGAGTCGCCATCGTAAACGACGCAGTGATAACCCAACGGCGCCAGGTCGCGCGCCACGGTCANNTGTAGCCGACCTCCTCGTCGATCACCTCCTCGGGCAGGCGGAAGCGCGGGATCTGGCTGCGGATCATGCCGCCGGCGAGCCGGTCGCCATCGAACAGGACCAGCTCGTAGCCGAGCGGCGCCAGATCGCGCGCCACGGTCAATGAGGCCGGACCCGCGCCGACCAGAGCGATCTTCCTGCCGTTTTTCGTGGTGGGTTTCGGCGGCATGCGGCCGCTGACGTCACCTTTGTAATCGGCGGCGACACGCTTCAACCGGCAGATGGCGACAGGCTCTTCCTCGACCCGGCCGCGGCGGCACGCGGGCTCACACGGGCGATCGCAGGTGCGGCCAAGAATGCCGGGGAACACATTGGACTTCCAGTTGATCATGAACGCGTCAGCGTAGCGCTCGGCGGCGATCAGCCTGATATATTCAGGAACCGGCGTATGTGCCGGACACGCCCACTGACAATCGACGACCTTGTGGAAGTAGTCGGGGTCCTTGATGTTCGTCGGCTGCAAGCTGGCTTTCCTCCATACCGATTGGGCGAGCGCTCTCAACCCCAATCGTACGCGCGGGGGCTTCTGAGGCCCCCGTCCCATTTCGTCAATCCCATCATAGCGCCAGGCAGCCATACCCGCAATCGCGAGCGATCAGGGCCGCATGCCAAACCGCGATGGTCCTGGCTCCCGCAATGGCGCGGCGAGGTTGGCGAAATCGCACAACAGACGGCGGGTATCGCGCGGATCGATCACCTCATCGATCCAGAACGACTCGGCGGTGCGGAAAGGCGAACGCAGGCGGTTCAGCCGCTCCTCGATTTCTTCCAGCTTGGCCTGAGGATCGTCGGCGGCGTCGATCTCCGCGCGATAGGCGGCCTCAATTCCGCCTTCCAACGGCAGCGAACCCCAACTGGCCGAGGGCCACGCGTAACGCAAACACACGCGGCCGGTAGGCTGATGGCCCAAGCCGCCAACACCGTAACAATTGCGCACCACGATCGAGCACCAGGGCACCGTCGTCTGATTGATCGCCGACAGAGCGCGCACGCCCCACCTGATCACCGCGCTGCTCTCGGCGCGGAGGCCGACCTGGAAACCGGGACAATCCACCAGATGCACGATCGGCAAGTGAAACGTCTGCGCCATGTCCACGAAACGGATGATCTTGTTGCAGGCATCCGCGTTCCACGCGCCGCCCTCGAACAGCGGATCGCCCGCCATGACCGCCACCGGCCAACCATCCAGCCGCGCGAAGCCGGTGATGATGGAGCGGCCGAACATCCGTCCCATCTCGAAGAAACTGTCCTTATCGAACACGGATGCGACGATGCGGCGCATTAAGTACGCCTGCTTCTTCACCCGCGGAATCACGCTGATCAGGGCTTCATCCGTGCGATTCGGATCGTCCCACCCTTTGGCCCGCGGCGGAACGTCGTGGATTGAACTCGGCAGGTAAGACAAGAACCGCCGCGCCATTTCGAACGCATCGTCTTCCGTATCGACCGCTTCATCGACCGCGCCACAGCCCAGTTGAATGGTCCAACCGCCGAGCTCCTGTTTGGTGCGCGGCTCGCCGAGGCGTTCGACCACGGGCGGGCCGGCGACGAACACCGCGGCGATCTCCTTGACCATCACCGAGTAGTGCGCGGCGACCAACCTGGCCGCGCCCAAACCCGCGACGGAGCCAAGGCCGAGACCGACGACGGGCACTTCGGCCATGTTGTTGGCGACGAGGTCGAAGGAGGTCCCCTCGCCCAGTCCGCCGGGCAGATTGGCGCGGCCTGTGGTCTCGATGGTCTTGACGGAGCCGCCGCCGCCGGAACCCTCGATCAGACGAATGATCGGCATGCGGAAGCGGGCGGCGAGTTGCTCCGACATCTTCGGCTTGCCCTTGATCGAGGCATCGGCCGAACCGCCACGCAACGTGAAATCGTCACCGGCCACGACGACCGGACGCCCGTCCACGGTGCCGCGGCCAAACACGCAGTTACCAGGCATGAACTCGGTGATGTTGCCTTTGTCGTCATAGGTCGCCTTGCCGGCGATGCTGCCGATCTCCTTGAACGTGCCGGGATCGAGCAGATGATCGATCCGCTCCCGCACCGTCAGCCGGCCGCCTTTGTGCTGGCGCTCGACCCGCTCCGGCCCACCCATTTCGCGCGCGAGCGCCTGGCGTTGCCGTAGTTCGGCGAGTTCGGGTTCCCAGCCAATCTGTTCCGGCTTCGTTGTATTGACGCTGTCGTTCATCCGTTCCGGTCCCTGAGTTCCATTCAAGCTATGATCGCGGGCGCGATGTTGCAAATCCGCCGCCGCCGCGCGACGATTGAGCGACCGATGGAGGGAACGAATGGAAGACCGGAGCGAAAGCCTGCGCATGATCCGCGACAGCGCGGCGGGACTGGCGCCTCGCACGGGGGATCTGCGCCGCGTTCGCGCGTTGCGCTGGACCGAGCCGGGATTCGACCGCGGCGTGTGGCGGCAGATGTGCGAAATGGGCTGGCCCGGACTTCTGGTTTCCGAAGAGCACGGCGGTTCCGGATTGGGTGTTCAGGAGTTTTGCGCGCTGACGGAAGAGCTCGGCGCGAGCCTGGTGCCGGAGCCGTTAATTCCCGCGGCGTTCGCGGCGATGCTGCTGCCGGGCGATCATCTCGGTCCCGTTTTGAGCGGGGAGCGGATCGTTCTGCCCGCGTGGCAGGAGAAACCGCGCAGTTTCGTTCCGGGGAGCGATTGCGTTTGGCGGGACGGACGGCTGGACGGGCGGAAAATGTTCGTGTCCATGGCTTCGGGCGCGGACGCGTTTCTGGTGTCGGTGCGCGATGGTTTGGCACTGGTGGAACGCGACGCGTCCGGCGTGCATGTCGTTTCAACACAGGCGCAGGACGGCGGCAATTTCGCCACCGTGACGTTCGACGGGGCGCCCGCGGAGTTCATCGCCGGCGATGCGAGCGAGGCCCTGGAGGTCGCGGCATTGGCCACCAGCGCGTATCTGTTGGGCGCGATGGACCGGGTGTTCGGCATCACGCTGGAGTATCTGAAAACCCGCGAACAGTTCGGCCGGAAGATCGGCACGTTCCAGGCGTTGCAGCACCGGTCGGCGGATTTGAAGATCCAACTGGAACTGACCCGGGCGACGGTGGCCGCGGCGGCGCGCACGATGGATGGCACGTCCGATCGACGAACGCGCCAGGCGGCGGTGTCCCGGGCGAAAGCGCGCGCGTGCGACGCGGCGAGCATCATGACGCGCGGCTGTATCCAGTTGCACGGCGGCATCGGTTATACCGACGCGGCGGATCCGGGCTTGTTCCTGCGAAAGATGATGGTGCTGGCACCCATGTTTGGATCGGCGGCACTGCATCGTGCACGGTATCAGGCGGTCGCGCCGGATCTGGACGAGGATTAAACGTCATGGCCGGGCTCGACCCGGCCATCTGCCGCCGCGCGCTGTTCGCTGACGTCCCCGTCGCCTACCGGAACAAAACGCGGGACGCCAACTCCGCCGCGTCGACGACCGGCGCCGGGAACAAAAAGAACAACGCGGTGAACAACCCGGTCGCCGCCACGACAAACGACAACGCCGGAGGCCTCCGGTCGAACGCCGCCACGGGCGCGTCGAAGTACATCACCTTAATAACGCGGATGTAATAGAACGCGCCCACCACGCTGGTCAGCACACCGATCACCGCCAGCGTCCACAATCCACCCTTCACCGCGGCGAGGAAGATGTAAAGTTTGGCGAAGAACCCGGCCATCAACGGAATGCCCGCGAGGCTGAACATGAACACGCTCAACGCCATCGCCAGGCCGGGATCGGTTGTCGCCAGACCGGAAAGATCCGAGATCTGCTCGACCGGTTTGCCGTCGCGCTTCATCGCCAGGATGCAGGCGAACGTCCCCGCCGTCATCAGTACATAGACGGTCATGTATACCAGAACACCGCGCACGCCGTCCGCCGATCCCACCGCGAGGCCGATCAGCGCGTAGCCCATGTGCCCGATCGAGGAATACGCCATCAGTCGCTTGATGTTCTTCTGTCCGATCGCCGCCAGCGCGCCGAGCACCATCGACCCAATCGACATCAGAACGATCAGCGACTGCCACGCCGGCACCAGTTCGGCGAACGAGGTGCCCATCACGCGCAGCAACAACGCCATCGCGGCAACCTTAGGACCGGTGGCGAAGAACACCGTGACCGGGGTTGGCGCGCCTTCGTAAACATCCGGTGTCCACATGTGGAACGGCACGGCGGACACCTTGAACGCCAATCCCACCAGCACGAACACCACGCCGATGATCAGGCCTGGCGGCGCGGCCTCGGGCGTCATCAGCACGCTGTGCAGCGCCTGGAAGTCCATCGTGCCGGAGAAGCCGTAAACCAGCGAAATGCCGTACAGCAACAGACCAGACGCGAGACCGCTCAGCACGAAGTACTTAAGGCCGGCCTCCGACGACCTTAAATCGTCGCGGGCGAACGCGGCCAGCACGTAAAGCGCGAGCGATTGCAGTTCCAGGCCCAGATATAGCGACATCAGGTTGGAGGCCGACACCATGATCATCATGCCGACCGTGCAGAACAGCACCAGCACGGGGTATTCGAACCGCGCGATCCCCTGCGATCGATTCCAGTCCATCGACAGCATCAACGCCAATATGCCGCCAAGCAGGATCAGTTCTTTGTTGAAGGTCGCGAACGCATCGGCGACGAACTGGCCATTGAAGCCGTAGCCGGTGGCCCGTGTCGCGACCAGCAACCCGGCGATCAGAAACGCGCCGATGGTGAACATGGTCGCCAGGACCGTGCTGTCCTGCTTGCGCACCACGCCAAATACCAGGATCGCCATGCCGAGAGAGGCGAGAACGATCTCCGGCAGCGCCAACGTCCAGTTCATCTAATGCACCATTTCCTGAGCGAACCGCGTGGTCGCCGAGACGGCCGCGTGATGATGTTGCACCATCGCCGCCACGCTCTCATCGAAAAAGCCGGTGAAGCTGGACGGATAGATACCCATCCAAAACGTCAGCAGGATCAGCGGCGTGAACAAGGCCCACTCACGCGGGCTGAGGTCAAGGATATGTTTCAGATCGGCGTGCGTGATCGCGCCGAAGATCACGCGGCGATAAAGGTACAGCATGTAGGCGACGCCAAGGATCATACCGAAACCCCCTATCAGCGCGAGCCAGAAGTTGATCTGGGCCGCGCCAATGATCACCAGGAACTCTCCGATGAAGCCCGACGTGCCCGGCAATCCCACCGTGGCCATCATGAACACCATGAACACCAGCGCGTAACCCGGCATGCGGTCGGCGAGGCCACCGTAACGAACGATATCGCGTGAATGGATGCGATCGTAAACCACGCCGACGATCAGGAACAGCGCGCCCGAAACGATACCATGCGACAACATCTGAAACAGCGCGCCCTGGATGCCCTGCTCATTGAAGGTGAAGATGCCGATCGTCACCACGCCCATATGGGCGACCGAGGAATAGGCGATCAGCTTCTTCATATCCTCCTGCGCCAGCGCGACCAGCGAGGTGTAGACGACGGCGATGACCGACAGCGTGTAGATCAGCGGCGCGTAGGATTGCGACGCGTCCGGCAGCATCGGCACCGAGAAGCGCAGGAACCCATAAGCGCCCATCTTCAACAACACGCCGGCCAGGATGACGGACCCGGCGGTCGGCGCCTCCACGTGCGCGTCGGGCAACCAGGTGTGCACCGGCCACATCGGCACTTTAACGGCGAAGGACGCCATCAGCGCGAAGAACAGCCAGGTCTGCATGTGCACGGGGAACCGCGTGTCCATCAGCACCGCGATGTCCGTCGTTCCCGCGTGCAGCCACATGGCGATCAACGCCAGCAGCATCAGCACCGAGCCGGTCAGCGTGAACAGGAAGAACTTCACGGCCGCGTAGACCCGGCGCGGTCCGCCCCAAATGCCGATGATCAGATACATCGGGATCAGCACCGCTTCGAAGAACATGTAGAACACGACGAAGTCGGTGGCGCAGAACATGCCGACCATCATCGTTTCCAGGACCAGGAACGAGAGCATGAACTCGCGAACCTTGACCCGGATCGACTCCCAGCTCGCGAGGATACAAATCGGTGTCAGAACGGTCGATAGCAGAACGAACAGCACCGAGATGCCATCGACTCCCATTTTGTAAGCGATCCGATAATGCGGCAGCCACGCCATCGTCTCGTTGAACTGAAAGCCCGGCTCCCGCGGATCGAACTTCACCCACAGCACCAAAGACGCGACCAGCACCAGCAGGCTGGTCCACAACGCGGTCCACCGCGCGTTGGAGGCAACCGTCGCCTCATCGCCGCGCACCAGCATGATCACGACACAACCCGCTATCGGCAGCCAGGTGATCAGCGACAGAATGGGAAAGCCCGCGGCATTCATTTCGATCACCGGAAGAACATGAAGACGCCGACCAGCGCGACAACGCCGATCAACATGACAAAAGCATAAGCCGCGAGCGAGCCGGTCTGCATCTTCACCGCCTCTCGGGACCCTTCGGCGGCCAACGCGGCGAGACCGTTCGGCACGCCATCGATGATCGTCGCGTCGCCGATCCGCCAGGAGAAGTTGGCGATCCGGAGGATGGGTTTCACGAAGATTCGGTCGTACAACTCATCGAAGTACCACTTGTTGAGCAGGAAGAAGTAGACCCGCGGGAACTGCTTCGCGAGTTGCCGCGGCATTTCCGGCCGCGCGATGTACATCAGCCAGGCGAGCGCGATGCCGGCGAGGGCGACGATCAGCGGCAGCAATTCAACGACGGACGGCACGTGTTCCAACTCGCCGATGATGCCGTTGCCCGGCCGATTGAAGATCGAATGGTTCCAGAACTCGCCTTGCGCCTCACCGATGAACCAGTGGTTCAACGCCATGCCGGCGAACACGGCGCCCACCGCCAGAACCAGCAACGGCACGACCATGACAGCGGGTGACTCGTGCACATGCTCCATCGTGTGATGGTCGACGCGCGGCTTGCCATGGAAGGTCATGAACAGCAGACGCCACGAATAAAACGCCGTCAGGAACGCGGCCAGCACGGTGCAGACGAAGGCGTAGGTGCCGATGTTGCTGTGCGCCAGATACGCGGCCGAAATGATCGCGTCTTTCGAATACGAACCGGCCAGCGGCGGAATGCCGGCCAGCGCCAGATTGCCGATCCACATCACCGCGCAGGTGACCGGAATGAGTTTCGCGAGGCCACCCATCCGGCGCATGTCCTGCTCGTCCGACATCGCGTGGATCACCGAACCCGCGCTGAGGAACAGCAGCGCCTTGAAGAAGGCATGCGTGATCAAATGGAAGATCGACGCCTGATACGCGCCAACGCCGGCCGCGACGAACATGTAACCAAGTTGCGAACAGGTGGAATAAGCGATGACCCGCTTGATGTCGTTCTGCACGCAGCCAATCGTCGCCGCGAACAACGCGGTCGAGGCGCCGATGAATGTCACGAACGTCAGAGCATACGGCGCGTATTCCATCAACGGCGACATCCGCGCCATCAGGAACACGCCCGCCGTCACCATGGTCGCGGCATGGATCAACGCGGAGACGGGCGTCGGCCCTTCCATCGCGTCGGGCAGCCNNATCGCGTCGGGCAACCACACGTGCAGGAAGAGCTGCGCCGACTTGCCCATCGCGCCAATGAACAGCAGAAAGCCGATCACCTCGAGCATGGGCAAATCGTGGCCGAACAGATGATACGTATCGGCACCGTGTTTGGTCACGTTGGGGAAGATCGCGGAAAACTCGATCGAGCCGAACATCATGAAGATCAGCGCGATGCCCACGGCGAAGGGCAGGTCGGCGATCCGGTTGACGACGAACGCCTTGATCGCGGCGGCGCAAGCGGCCGGACGATCGTACCAATAACCAATCAACAGATACGAACACAGCCCCACCCCTTCCCAGCCAAAAAACAACTGGGCCAGGTTATCCGCCGTCACCAGCATCAACATCGCGAAGCTGAACAGCGACAGATAAGCGAAGAAGCGGTAACGCGGACGGGCGTCGTGCGCCATGTAGCCGATCGAATACACATGGATCAGCATCGATACAAACGACACCATGGCGACCATCGCCGCCGCCAGCGTGTCGTAGCGCAACGCCCAATCGACGTGGAACTTCCCGGCTTCGATCCAGGTGCTGAGATCGACGGTGGCAGGCTCGCCATCCGGCACCAAAGCGAAGAACGCGTAAGGACCACAGATCGCGGCGATCACCATGCCGAGAACAGACGCACCCATGGCGGCGCGATCGCCAATGAACTTGCCCAAAAGGCCGGATATCAGCGCGCCAATCAGCGGCGCGAAGACGGCGATCGCGTAAACCATGTCAGCCCTTCATCAGGTTGACGTCTTCAACCTGGATCGATCCGCGATTGCGGAAATAAACCAGAACGATGGCGAGACCAATCGCCGCCTCCGCCGCCGCGACCGTCAGCACCAGCATCGCCATCACCTGCCCCGCCAGATCGTTCAACGCGGCGGAAAAGGCAACGAGGTTGAGGTTGACGGCGAGCAGGATCAACTCGATCGCCATCAGCATGATGATCACGTTCTTCCGGTTGAGGAAGATTCCGAACACGCCAATGACCAGCAGGATCCCGCTGACGACCAGGTAATGCTCAAGGCTGACGGAGGTCATGCGCTGATACCNNCGCAGGAACCCTCCGCTTTGGGTGGTGCCCGCGCCAAGCGAAATCGTCACGACTTCCAACGTCTCCGCCACGGTCCGGCCGGTCTGCGTCCGGATGTTCTGATGCCGCGACGTCTTCCGGTCGCGCAACGTCAGCACGATCGCGCCGATCATCGCCACCAGCAGGATCAGGCCGGCCGTCTGAAACAGAAAGATGTAGTCGGTATAGAGCACCCTGCCCAATGCCGCGGTGTTGCTGACGTTGGTGGGGATGGGAGAGAAGCTCACGCGTTCCGCGGTCGGCGCCAGCTTCCAGCCGCCCAGGGCGATGGCGAATTCGACCAGCAACGCCGCTCCGACAGCGGCGCCAATGCCGGCATAACGCTGCAACCCGCCACGCAACTGCTCAAAATCGACGTCGAGCATCATGACAACGAACAGGAACAGCACCGCGACCGCGCCGACATAAACGACGACCAGGATCATCGCCAGGAACTCGGCGCCCGCGATCAGGAACAAGGCCGCCGCGTTGAAGAACGCCAGGATCAGGAACAACACCGAATGCACGGGATTGCGCGAACTGACCACCAATGTCGCCGAGATCAGCAGAAACGCGGCGAACAGATAAAAGAAGAAATCGACGATCATCGGTAGGGCGCATCCAGTTCCAGCCGCCGCGCGAGCTCCGGCTCCCACCGGTCGCCGTTCGCCAGCAGCTTGTCTTTGTTATACAGCAGCTCTTCCCGGGTTTCCGTCGCGAACTCGTAGTTCGGTCCTTCCACGATCGCATCGACCGGACAGGCCTCTTCGCACAGCCCGCAATAGATGCATTTCGTCATGTCGATGTCGTAGCGCGTGGTGCGGCGCGAGCCGTCTTCGCGCGGTTCAGCCTCGATCGTGATGGCCTGCGCCGGACAGATTGCCTCACACAACTTGCAGGCGATGCAGCGTTCTTCGCCGTTGGGATAGCGGCGCAACGCATGCTCGCCCTTGAAGCGCGGGCTGAGCGGGCCTTTCTCGTACGGGTAGTTGATCGTCGCCTTACGCCGGAAGAAATAGTTCAGGGTCAGGCCCATGCCGGTCACCAGTTCCGACAGCAGCAGGCCCCGCGCGGTTCGGTCGAGAAACGCCATGTCAGGCTCCTTCCAGCTCACGCATTGGGCAGCCAACCGAACGCCACCAAAACGCCCGCCGTCAGCACCAGCCAGAACAGCGAGAACGGCAGGAACACCTTCCAACCGAGCCGCATCAACTGATCGTAACGATAGCGAGGGAACGTGGCGCGCACCCAGATGAACGTGAACAGGCATATGCAAATTTTCAGGATCAGCCAGAGCGGACCCGGAATCCAGGTGAACGGCGCCACGCTCAACGGCGGCAGCCAGCCGCCGAGGAACAGGATCGACGTCATCGTGCTCATCAGGATCATGTTGGCGTATTCGCCAAGGAAGAACAGGCCGAAACTCATGGAGCTGTATTCGACGAAGAACCCGGCGACGATTTCCGATTCACCCTCCGGCAGGTCGAACGGCGCGCGATTGGTTTCCGCCAGACCAGAGATGAAGAAGATGATGAACATCGGGAACAGCGGAATGAAGAACCAGATTCTTGTCTGTGCCCGCACGATGTCGGTGAGGTTCAGGCTGCCGGCCCACAGCAGGACCGTGACCAGGACGAAGCCCATGGAGACTTCATAGCTGACCATTTGCGCCGCCGAGCGCAGCGCGCCGAGGAAGGCGTATTTCGAATTGGAAGCCCAGCCGGCGATGATGATGCCGTAGACGCCGAGCGAGGAAATGGCGAACAGATACAGGATGCCGACGTTGATGTTGGCGATGGCCCACCCGTCGTTCACCGGAATGACCGCCCATGCCAGCATCGCCAGGATGAAGGTCAGCATCGGCGCCATGATGAACAGCACGCGATTGGCGCCGGACGGAATAATGGTTTCCTTCGTCAGCATCTTGATGGCGTCGGCGAAGGGTTGCAGCAGGCCAAACCACCCAACCACATTGGGACCTTTACGCAACTGCATCGCCGCCATGACCTTGCGTTCGGCGTAGGTCATGTAAGCGACGCCCATCAGCACCGGCACCAGCAACGCCAGCGCCTCGATCACCGTCAGGATGACGATGCCAATCGGGTTGTTCAGCAGAAAGTCGATGATCCAGTCTATCATCTCGCTATTCCGCCGCCATGGCGGGAGCGGGTTCCAACGCGGCGACACAGGCCGCCATCGTCGGACTGGCTCGGCTGATCGGATCGGTCTGGTGGTAGTGTTTGATCACGGGTGCGAACGGAAGGTCGCTGACCGCGGCTGGATCGCCAGCCGGAGCGGTCGCGTCGGTGGCCCCAAAACGCGGGAGGAAGCCAACATTGGCGAACACCGGATTGACTGTTTGCAGTCGTGTCCGTAGCGCATCGATCGTGTCGTACGGCAGCGTGTGGCCGAGCCGCGTGCTCAGTGCCCGGATGATCCGCCAATCTTCCCGGGCTTCCCCCGGAGGATGCGTCGCCATGAAGCCACGCTGCACGCGGCCTTCGGTATTGACATAGGTGCCGGACTTTTCGGTGTAAGCGGCGCCCGGCAGAATGACGTCAGCTCGGGAAGCTCCGGCGTCGCCATGGTGCCCCTGGTAAATCACGAACGTTCCGGGCGCGATTTTCCCGGTGTCGAATTCATCGGCGCCCAATAGCCACAGAAGGTCCAGGTCCGGCATCTCGGCGACGCTCTTGCCATTCGGACCGGGGACGAAACCAAGATCCAGCGCGCCCACGCGGGCGGCGGCGGTGTGCAGCACGTTGAAGCCGTGCCACTCGGCGGTCAGTCCCCCGGCGCGCGACGCGATCCCCCACGCGGCGGCGAGCACCGCGGCCCCATCGGCGCGAGCCAAAGCCCCCTGCCCGACGATTACCATCGGCTTCTTCGCACCGGCCAAAAACTGCTCGGCGTCAGCGAACGCGGCGGGCCCAGTACCGAGATGGGTCAGCGGATAAGTCAGATCCGTTTCAGCGCCAATCAGGCCGATTTTCGTTGCGTTTTGATTCCATGCCTTGCGGATGCGCGCGTTCAGCACCGGCGCCTCGCGCCGGGGGTTGGACCCGATGATCAGGATGGCGTCAGCGTCCTCGATCCCGGCGATCGTTGTATTGAATGTGTAATAATCGCGGCGCGCGTTGCTGAGCTTCGCGCCGTCCTGCCGGCAGTCGGTGTTCGCCGAGCCCAGAGCCGTCATCAGATCCTTCAGCGCCAGCATGCTTTCGGCGTCGCACAGATCGCCGGCGATGGCGCCGATTTTCTCCCCCGCCAGACCGTGCAGCTTTTCCGCGATGGCATCGAACGCCTGTTGCCAACTCGCGGGTTGCAATTTGCCGTCCTTACGCACCCATGGCTTATCGAGACGCCTGCGCTTCAGGCCATCGACCGCGAAGCGCGACTTATCGCCCAACCATTCTTCGTTCACGTCTTCGTTCAGGCGAGGGAGGATGCGAAGAACCTCCGGCCCGCGGGTATCGACGCGGATATTCGCGCCAACCGCGTCCAGCACGTCGATGCTGTCGGTCTTGCTCAGCTCCCAGGACCGCGCCGAGAACGCGTACGGCTTCGACGTCAACGCGCCCACCGGACAAAGATCGATGATATTGGCTGACAGTTCCGAACTCAGCGCTTTCTCGACATAAGTCCCGACTTCCATGTGCTCGCCGCGGGAGGTGGCGCCGAGATCGGGTACGCCGGCGACCTCGGAGATGAAACGAATGCAGCGCGTGCAATGGATGCAGCGCGTCATCACCGTCTGCACCAGCGGGCCGAGATTCTTATCCGGCACCGCGCGCTTGTTCTCGGCGAAGCGCGAATGGTCCATGCCATAGCCCATGGCCTGGTCCTGCAGGTCGCACTCGCCGCCCTGATCGCAGATCGGGCAATCCAGCGGGTGGTTGATCAGCAGAAATTCCATCACGCCGCGGCGGCCATTGCGCACCATCGGCGTATTGGTGTGCACGATCATGCCCTCGGCGGCGGGATAGGTGCAGGAGGAAATTGGTTTCGGTGGCGTCTTTTCGATTTCCACCAGGCACATGCGGCAATTGCCGGCGATCGACAGCCGGTCGTGGTAGCAAAAGCGGGGGATCTCGATGCCCGCGGCCTCGGCCGCCTGCAGCACCGTGGCGCCGGCGGGGACCTCGACCTCGATCCCGTCGATGGTGAGTTTCGGCATCACACACTCTTTCGATAGGCGGCGATCAGATCGCTCACCAAATAGCCTTCGACACGCAAGCCGGAGATGTTGCAATCACGGATCGAAACGCCGGACAGGTTGGCGTTCTGGATCGTTCCGCCGGCGAGATTGGCCTTATCGACAAACACGCCCGACATATTGACGTCATGGAACCGCACTCCCGGCAGCAAACCGTCGGTAAACGTCGCGCGCGACATGTTCATGCGCGAGAAAGCCACGTCGGACATGTTGACGTAATCGAAGCGCGCGGATTGCAACCCGGCATCGTGGAATTGTGCGTCGCGCAGCATGACGCCGTTGAACGAGGAACCGTTCAGTTCGCTGTCAGTCGCGGTCAGCGGTTCTTTCAGGCTGGCGATGTCCATCGGCTTACTCCGCCGCCAACCGGACAGTGGAGCGCGACTTATAGGCCGCGATCCGCTCTTCCATCATCGGCCGGAAATGCCGGATCAGACCCTGGATCGGCCAGGCCGCGGCATCGCCCAGAGCGCAGATCGTGTGACCTTCGATCTGTTTCGTCACCTGTTGCAACGTGTCGATTTCCGACAGTTCGGCGCGGCCTTCTACCATGCGATTCATGACGCGCCACATCCAGCCGGTGCCTTCGCGGCATGGCGTACACTGGCCGCAACTTTCATGCATGTAGAATTTAGACAAGCGCGCGATTGCCTTGATCAGATCGGTAGACTTGTCCATCACGATCACCGCCGCCGTGCCCAGTCCGCTGGTCACGTTACGCAGACTGTCGAAGTCCATCAGGACCTCGTCGCACACCGATTTCGGAATTAACGGGACCGAGGCGCCGCCGGGGATCACCGCCAGCAGATTGTCCCAGCCACCACGCACGCCGCCGGCGTATTTGTCGATCAGTTCGCGCATCGGAATACCGAGCTCTTCCTCGACATTGCACGGCTTGTTCACATGTCCCGAGATACAGAACACCTTTTGGCCGGTGTTGTTCGGGCGGCCGAGCGCGCTGAACCAGGCGGCGCCGCGGCGCATGATGGTTGGCGCCACCGCGATGCTCTCGACATTGTTCACGGTGGAGGGGCAGCCGTATAAACCGACGCCGGCGGGGAATGGCGGCTTCAACCGCGGCATGCCCTTCTTGCCCTCCAGGCTTTCGATCAGCGCGGTTTCCTCACCGCAGATGTAAGCGCCGGCGCCTCGGTGCAGAATGACATCGAACGCGTAACCGGAACCACAGGCGTTCTTGCCGATCAGGCCAGCTTCGTATGCCTCATCGATCGCCGCCTGCAACACGCGGCCTTCGTTGTAGAACTCGCCACGGATATAGATGTAAGCGGCGCAGGCGCCCATCGCGAAGCCGGCGACGAGGCAGCCTTCCACAAGCTTGTGCGGATCGTGGCGGATAATGTCACGGTCTTTGCACGTGCCCGGCTCCGACTCGTCGGCGTTGACCACCAGGTAGCATGGCCGCTCCGACGTCTTCGGCATGAACGACCATTTAAGGCCCGTGGGGAAACCGGCGCCGCCACGGCCACGCAAGCCTGATGCCTTCACTTCATTGACGATCTCGTCACGGCCACGGGCCAAAATCGCCGCGGTATTGTCCCAGTCGCCGCGCGACCGCGCGCCCTTCAACATCGGGTCGTGCAGACCGTAGAGATTGGTGAAGATGCGATCCCGGTCCGCCAGCATGGTTACGTCTCCGGCGCGAATTGCAGCGTGGTGAGCGTGTTCGGCCCGCCCTCCGGCGCGGAGGTCTGACGCCCGGTCATGGAACCGGCCGGCGGCGGCTTGCCTTCGCGTAACGCGGCGATCAGGGTTTTGACCTTTTCCGCGTCCATGTCTTCGTAGAAGTCATCGTCCACCTGGAGCACCGGCGCGTTGACGCAGGCGCCGATGCACTCGACCTCGGTCATGGTGAACAGGCCGTCGGCGCTGGTTTCCTTCCAGCCCTTGATGCCGGTGGCATCGCGGCAGGCCTGCACCACCTCGTCGGAACCACGCAGCCAGCACGGCGTGGTCGTGCAAAGTTGCAGATGATATTTACCGATCGGCGCCGTATTGAACATGAAATAAAACGTCGTGACCTCATAGACCCGGATCGGCGCCATGCCCAACCGATGCGCGACCGCGTCCATCGCTTTAACGGGAACCCAGGCGCTGCCGGTTTGCCGCTTCATCTGCCGCTGCGCGACGTACAAAGCGGGGATCACCGCGCTCGCCTGACGGCCTTCCGGATACTTCGCGACGATATGCGCGATCTCAGTCTCCGACTCGGCGTCGAACGCGAAACTCGCGGGTTGTTCAAAATCGGCCATATTCTACCTGTCGATCTCGCCGAACACGACATCGAGCGATCCGATGATCGCCACGGTGTCGGCCAGCATGTGCCGCTTCGCCAGCACGTCGATCGCCTGCAGGTAGGCGAACCCGGTCGGACGGATCTTGCAGCGATACGGCCGGTTGGTGCCGTCGGCGACCAGATAGACGCCGAACTCGCCC
>PLSZ01000447.1 GCA_003164305.1 Acetobacteraceae bacterium | reverse complement strand
ACCAGCGCCGGAGGCAACCCCGCCAGCGTCGCCGCCCGCAACGGCGACGCGTGCGGATGCACTCCATCCCCGGCCGAGCGCACGTAATGGTTCCAGAACCAGATCATACCGTCGCGGGTCAGGCCAAACCCCTCGGCGTTCTCGGCCATCGACGGTGTTCCCGGCTGAAAATAGTCCGTCACCGGATAAATCAGCAGTTGCCCGATCAGCTTCGGTCCTCCCTCATCGCGAACCCGTAACGCCGTCACCGCGGCGAGATTGCCACCCGCGCTGTCCCCCGCCACGATGATCCGTCCCCCGTCGCCACCCAAAGCGGACGCATTCGCCGCCACCCACCGCGTCGCGGCGAGGCAATCGTCGGGGGCGGCGGGAAACTTATGCTCCGGGGCCAACCGGTAATCGACCGAAACGACCACGCAGCCGGTCCCCGCGCAGAGATTGCGGCAAAGCCCGTCATGCGTATCCAGATCGCACACCACGAAGCCGCTGCCATGGAAGAACACCATCAGCGGAAACGGCCCTTCACCGTGCGGCGTGTAAATCCGCAACGGCAAGGAGCCGCCGGGTCCTTGCATGTCCCGATTGACCACCGAAGCCACCGCGGGCTTACGCAGTCCCGGAATATCCCGTGCCGCCATCTGCGCCCGCGCGTCCTTCACCGACAGCGTGTGCAACGCCGGCAATTTCGCGCGCAGATCGAGCAATGCCTGAATTTGTGGATCGACCGGCATGAACGCCCTCCATTTTCGCCGACCATAGCATCGTGTCAAACGAAGGGCCAGGTTGTGGCCTCGCATGCGCCAATGACGTAAGGTCGAAAATCACACTCAGGAGTGCTTTTCCCATGGCCCCGCCTCCGCCCTTCGGCGCCAACTCGGCCGCCGCGCGCGACATCGCCAACGTGCTGCATCCTTACACCGACCTGAAAACCCATCTGGAGGTCGGGCCGGTCGTCGTATCCCACGGCAAAGGCGTGCGAGTCTGGGACGATGCCGGCAAGGAGTACATCGAAGGCGTCGCCGGCTTGTGGTGCGCGTCGCTCGGCTTCGACAACGAACGCCTGGTGCAGGCCGCCGTCACGCAAATGCGCAAGCTGCCCTTCTATCACGCGTTCGCCGCCAAATCGCATGAGCCGATGATCGACCTCGCGGAGATGCTGATCGAGCGCGCGCCCGTGCCGATGAGCAAGGTGTTCTTCGCCAACAGCGGCTCCGAGGCCAACGACTCCGCCATCAAAATGGTCTGGTACCTCAACAACGCACTGGGCCGTCCCCAGAAAAAGAAAATCATCGGCCGCCTGAAAGGCTACCACGGCATCACCATCGGCTCCGCGTCGCTGACCGGGTTGCCCGCCAATCACCGCAGCTTCGACGTGCCGCTACCGGGATTCCTGCATACGCTGACGCCGCATTACTATCATGGCGCGAACCCCGGGGAATCCGAAGAAGACTACGCCACCCGGCTCGCCGGCGAACTGGAAAAACTGATCCTGAAAGAAGGTCCCGACACCGTCGCCGCGATGTGGGCCGAGCCGGTCATGGGTGCCGGCGGCGTGATCGTTCCGCCCAAGGGCTACTTTCCGAAGATTCAGGCGGTGCTGCGCAAATACGATGTGCTGCTGGTCGCCGATGAGGTGATCTGCGGTTTCTGGCGCACCGGCCATTACTGGGGCAGCCAGACGTTCGATATCGAGCCCGATATCCTGGTTTGCGCCAAAGCGTTGTCGGCGTCGTACCTGCCGATCAGCGCCGTGATGGTGAACCAGTTCGTATTCGATGCCCTCGCGAAAGAGAGCAACGAAATCGGCACCTTCGGTCACGGCTTCACCTATTCTGGTCACCCGGTACCGGCCGCCGTCGCGATCGAGACGTTGAAAATCTACGACGACATGAACATCGGCGCGCATATCGGTGTCGTGGGTCCGCATTTGCAAAACGAACTGCGCCGCCGGTTCGCCGAGCATCCGTTGGTGGGAGAAATCCGCGGCGTTGGCTTGATCGCCGCGATGGAACTCGTCGCCGACAAAGCGAGCCACCGCAACTTCGACCCACGTGACAAAGTCGGCGCCCGCCTGATGAAACTCTGCGAGCAGAACGGCGTGATCCTGCGCAGCGTCGCCAACGACTCGCTGTGCTTCAGTCCGCCATTGGTGATCTCGGCCGCGGAGATCGACGAGATGCTCGACCGGGTTGGGGAGTCGTTGGATGAGCTGACCGTGCAGCTTCGGCGCGAGCAGATCGCCGTCGTGCGGTAGGTCTGGATCAGGGTGCGCGGGTGATCGCTCAACGATCTGCCCGCGTCGCCGTCCGCTAAATCGCGGAGGACGCGGAGTTCACCAAGGACGNNCGTCCTTGGTGAACTCCGCGTCCTCGGTGATAAATGGAACCGCGGCGCACGCACCAACCGCTGTCATGACCCGCCCTCCCGCCCCACGAACCGCCCATCGCCAGGCTTCGCCAGCACGCTCTCCCCATCCCAGATCATCCGCCCGCGCAACCACGTCGCCGCCACCCGAGCCCGCATCGCGCGCCCATGATACGGCGACCAGTTCATCTCCGGTCGATCCACCAGCGACGCTTCATCGAACAAAAAATCGCCACGCTCCAGCACCAGCAGATCGGCGTCCGACCCAACTCGAATCGCGCCCTTCTTCGGCCAGATCCCATGCAGCTTCGCGCTCCGTTCCGCGCAATACGTCGCCATCAGAGTTGGAGACAACCCGCGCTCCTCCAGCAACGAATACATCAGCGGCGCGAAACTCTGCAGCCCGGTCAACCCGGCCCCGCACGCGAAAATATCGTCACCCATCTTGCGCTCGCGCGGCCAGGGCGCGTGATCGGTGGAGATGTAAGCGATCTTGTCCGCGACAAGCGCCTCCCACATCCGTTCCACTTCCGCCGCGGTACGGAACGGCGGATTGCACTTGCCGAAGCCCTTCAAACGAACGATGTCGTCCTCGGTCATGCACAGATAATGGATGCATGCCTCACCCGTCGTCTTCGCGCCCAACGCGCGAAATTGCTCGGCCAGCACGAACCCGCGCGCGATCGAGGAATGCGCGATGTGCACATGCGCGCCGGTCTCCAGCGCCATCTCGAAGATTTCCAGATCCGCCATCGACTCGGCCAACGGCGGCCGCGTGCGGCAATGCATGATCGGATCGGTGCGTCCGGCCGCGCGCGCCTCGGCGGTGAGTGTCTCGACCAGTTCCTGATCTTCGTTATGAATCGCGCATGGCAGGCCGGTCTTCGCGATCGCGTGGAAGGCCGCCAACATCGTCGGATGGTCGATGCGCGGAAACCGCACGGCATCATATTCATAAGTGGACAGCTTGAACGCCGAGATACCGCCCGCCGCCAGTTCGGGGATCGCATGCACGCCGCCCGTCTTCGTGATGGTCCCGTACAACGCCATATCGACGTACGAGGTCCGCTCCACCCAACCGATCTTGTCCCGCAACAACGCGGCATCGGTCACCGGAACGGGCACGTCGTACGGCATGTCGCAGCACGTCGTGACACCACCCGCGGCGGCACTTCGCGACGCCGTCTCGATCCCCGGCCAGCCGGTCGAGGACGAGGTGTGCATGTGCCCATCGACAAGTCCCGGCAATATCAGATTGTCGCCATGGGAGATCGTTGCCGCGGCGGGTGGAGGCGTTCCCTGCCCGATCGCGGCGATCGTTTCGCCACGCACCGCGACGTACCCCTCGCGCAGAATCGCGTCGGTGGTCACGACGGTGCCGGTGATCACGCGGTCGAATGGTTCTGACACTTATATATATGCATCCCTCGGTGCATCGATTGATCCGCGACCCTTGCCGCGGAAGTTGCGCGACCTTAGGAAGCAGGCTCAGCATGTGCGGGAACCGGGACGCTGTCCACACCGCGCTCGAAGGAGGAAACGAATGATCACGCATGACGTCAGGGTGCACCCGTCGAAAGACGATCTGAAGCGCGAGGACCAGCTCGCCTGGAAGATCGCCGGTGTCGCCGCCGACAAAGTCGCGGTCGACAAGGACGTCACGGCGATGATCGTCAATCGCATCATCGACAACGCCTCGGTCGCCATCGCCGCGATCAATCGCCGTCCGGTCGTTTCGGCGCGCGATATGGCGCTGGCGCGTCCCAACAAGAACGGCGCCACCGTCTTCGGCGTCCCCTCCACCAAACGCGTTTCCCCCGAATGGGCCGCCTGGGCGAACGGCACCGCGGTGCGAGAACTGGACATGCACGATACGTTTCTCGCCGCCGATTACTCGCATCCCGGCGACAACATCCCGCCGATTCTCGCGGTCGCGCAGACCATGGGCAAATCCGGACGCGATCTGATCCGCGGCCTGGCGACGGGCTATGAAATCCAGATCGACCTCGTGCGCGCGATTTCGTTGCACGAGCACAAGATCGATCACATCGGTCATTTGTGCCCAGCGCAGGCGGCGGGGATAGGGACACTGCTGGGATTGAAGCAGGAGGTGATTTATCAGGCCGTGCAACAGGCCGTTCACGTCAGCTTCACGACGCGGCAATCCCGCAAAGGCGAAATCAGTTCCTGGAAAGCTTACGCGCCCGCGCATTCCGGCAAGCTGGCGGTGGAGGCGGTGGATCGCGTGCTACGTGGCGAAGGCGCGCCGTCGCCGATTTATGAAGGCGAGGACAGCGTGATCGCCTGGATGCTCGACGGACCGAAAGCGGAGTACCACGTGCCGCTGCCCGCGCCCGGTGAGCGCAAACGCGCCATCATGGACAGCTTCACCAAGGAGCACAGCGCGGAATATCAATCGCAGGCGTTGATCGACCTCGCGTTCCGCATGCGCGAAAAAATCGCCGATCTGGAACAGATCGAGAAAATCGTGATCCATACCAGCCATCACACCCATTACGTGATCGGCACCGGCGCCAACGATCCGCAGAAGATGGACCCGAAGGCCAGCCGCGAAACGCTGGACCACTCGATCATGTATATCTTCGCCGTCGCCTTGCAGGATGGTAAGTGGCATCACGTCGATAGTTACGCCTCGAAACGCGCGGGCCGCGCCGACACCGTCCGGCTCTGGCACAAGATCGAGACGACCGAGGATCCGGAATGGACCCGCCGCTATCGCTCGACCGACCCGAATGAGTTGTCGTTCGGCGGCCGCGTGGAAATTTTCATGCGAGATGGAACGAAACTGGTCGATGAGATGGCGGTCGCCAACGCGCATCCGATGGGCGCGAAACCGTTCGGCCGCGACGACTACATCGGAAAATTCCTGACGCTGACGGACGGCATCGTCAGCACGCGGGAAGTGAATCGCTTTCTGGAGGCCGCTCAGTCATTGCCGAACCTGGCGGCGGGCGATCTGCACCTGTTGAACGTGGCGCTGCCCGCGGGCACGCTGGCTGTCGGCAAGCCGGGTATTATCTGACAACGCGAGAAGGACCTGACCCATGAGCGAAACCGCTTTACCGAACCGCGCGAAAAAAGGTGTCGGCCTGTCCGGCATCGTCGCCGGCAACACCGCTTTATGCACCGTCGGCCGTTCCGGCAACGATCTGCACTACCGCGGCTATGACATCCTCGACGTCGCCGATGTCTGCGAGTTCGAGGAAATCGCTTTCCTGATCGTGCACGGCAAGCTGCCGACGAAAGCGGAACTGAACAACTACAAAGCGAAGCTGATCTCGTTGCGCGGCCTGCCGATGGCCGTCAAAGCCTCGCTGGAGGCATTGCCCGCGGCGTCCCATCCGATGGACGTGATGCGTACCGGCCTGTCCGCGATGGGCTGCGTGCTGCCGGAGAAGGACGATCAGAACACCCCCGGCGCGCGCGACATCATCGATCGCCTGATGGCGTCTCTGGGTTCGATGCTGCTGTATTGGTTCCACTACGCGCATAACGGCAAGCGCATCGATGTGGAGACCGACGACGATTCGATCGGCGGCCACTTCCTGCATTTGCTGCATGGCAAAAAGCCGAGCGCCGAATTCGTGCGGGCCATGCACACGTCGCTGATCCTGTATGCCGAGCATGAGTTCAACGCATCGACGTTCACCTGCCGCGTCGTCGCCGGCACCGGCGCCGACATGTACTCCGCGTTGACCGCCGGCATCGGCGCGCTGCGTGGTCCCAAACATGGCGGCGCCAACGAGGTCTCTTTCGAAATCCAGAACCGCTATGCCTCACCCGACGAAGCCGAGGCGGACATTCGCAAGCGAGTCGCGAACCGCGAGGTCGTCATTGGATTCGGTCATGCGGTCTACACGATCGCCGACCCGCGGAACAAAGTGATCAAGGAGGTGGCGCGGCGTTTGTCGCAGGCGGCGGGGTCGATGAAGCTGTTCGATATTGCCGACCGGATCGAGGCGACGATGTCGGACGCGAAGAAGATGTTCGCCAATCTCGATTGGTTCAGCGCGATCAGCTACCACATGCTCGGCGTGCCGACCGCCATGTTCACGCCGCTATTCGTGATCGCGCGCACCTCTGGCTGGGCCGCGCACGTGATCGAGCAACGCATCGATAACAAGCTGATCCGACCCACCGCGAACTACATCGGGCCGGAGAATCTGAAATTCGTGCCGATCGCGGAGCGTCATTGAGCGCCGATCGCGGAGCGTCGTTGAGCACCGATCGCGGAGCGTCATTGACCATGCATTTTGGGGTGTTGTTGTCCGATTGATCCGACTCCGAAGCCGTCGCTACAACGACGTGGCGACGGCGTTCGCGCTCATAACGTGCGCTCATGATCACGCTGTGCATTTTTTTCATGATATATGCGACGAAACGGTTGCTTTTTGTTGACAGGACAGCGCGTCACGATGAATAGCGATTCTGGTGTGTTTGCGCCCGATTCGCATTTCTCTCTTCGCAAATCGTCGCAAGCACCCGGATAGCAGAAGGACGGTCCATGGACCGCAGCCTCGTCCTGGTGAAGCAAGGCCGATCGACTTCCGAAGCGGGCACTATTCTCGCAGTTGGGAACTTGATCGTACGAGCTTGGCGAATTCGACGGCACGTCGCTTTGCGTGTCGCGGCCTTTCGCGTCGTCACCTGGATGCGTGCGGACATGGCGCGAGGGGATTGCCAACCCCCNNGGATACGTCGGCTGCATCTCGCTTGCCGGAGCCACGCGGGTTCCGACACGTCGAGGCGGCGCCGATCCGATCGCCGGCCCGATGAACTGGTCCGCCATGACTATCGAATTGGGAATGGCGGGCGCCTTGCGGGACCGGCTGCATGGGCGGCCGCTCGATAACCGCGCGACCACCAACAAAGGCTTGAGAAGGAGTTTCACCAGGTGAGCACCGAAGAGAAGAGCATGGAAACGCCACGCGCCCAGGCGCTGGCGATGCGTGCGGCGAAGAAGAAGGCCGCGCCGAAGAAGAAGGCGGCGGCGAAGAAGAAGGCAGCGGCGCCGAAGAAGAAGGCGGCGAAGAAGGCGGCGCCGAAGAAGAAAGCGGCGAAGAAGAAGGCGGCGAAGAAGAAGGCAGCGGCACCGATGGAGTCGATGCCCGGCTCGATGAGCTGATCGCCGGTAATCGCGGACCAGGTTCGGTCCGCACGGGAAAGGGCGCCGCGAGGCGCCCTTTTTCATGTCTGGTTCATCGCGGAGTGCATTGTGGTGAGAGAGCCTCGGCGGAGACAGCGCCTCGGTGATTTTCAGCCGAACGTCGCGACGAGATCATCGACCTGCGCTGACGTCAGTAGCCGGACGTCCTCGACACCGCGCAACAGCATGAACAGCTTGCACGCCTCTTCCAGCTCCTCCGCGGCATAGACCGCATCGGTCAGCGTCTTGCCGCTCACCACGGGGCCGTGATTCGACAACAGCACCGCGCGCGCCACGCGGGCCGCGTTGTGCACCGCTTGTTCCATCTGCGGATTGCCCGGCCGATAGTAGGGTACCGTCGGCAGGCGACGCCCGACCCGCATGACGAAGTAGGGCGTGAGCGGCGGCAATGGATTGATCCCGTCGAGGCCTGGCAGGCATGTCAGCGCGGTTGCCATCGTCGAGTGCAGATGCACCACCGCACCGGCGTCCGGGCGTGCGGTGTACAACGCCCGGTGCAGGAACACTTCCTTCGACGGCGGATCACCGGAGACAGGACGAAACGCGGTGTCCAGTTTCGACAGTCGCGCCGGATCGAGCCGCCCCAGGCTCGAATTTGTCGGCGTGATCAGGTAGCCATCGGCCAGCCGCACGCTGATATTGCCCGCGCTGCCGACCGAGTAGCCCCGGGCGAACAGGCTCGCGGCCAGGCTGACCAGCAGGCGCCGTGTGTCGATCTCGGTCATCGGTGTGTCCATCGGTGCATCCCTTAATCCACCGTCTCGAATGCCTTCAGGAAGAAATCGCGGGCGCCGAAATTGCCTGATTTAAGCGCGAGTTTCAGCTTCACGTTGCTGCCTTCGGCGTAGGTCCATGGCACGCCCGGATCGATCTCGGCGCCGATCAGCAGGCGGCGCACGCCGAGTCGTGATACCACCGCGCCGGCGGTTTCACCGCCCGCAACCACGAGGCGCCGCACTCCGCGTTCCACCAGTTCGACGGCAATGCGCGCGAGTGCATCCTCGATCAGTGCGCCGGCGGCATCGCGACCGAGTCGTTGCTGTACCGCAGTCACCTTGTCGGGCGGCGCCGACGCGGCAATCACGATCGGCGTCGCCCCGAGGTGCGAGGCCGCGAAGTCGATCGCACCCGCCGCCAGTGACGCGGCGTCAGGCGTTGCTAGCGCATCGAGCTCGAACACCGGGATATGATCGCGTGCGAAGCCGATTTGCCCGAGCGTCGCGCGCGAGCACGACCCTGCAAGCACCGCGGCCGAACCCGAGAGGGACGGCAACGCCCCCGGATCGTCCCGCAGCGGCAACAGACCGGTGCGGCGGAAATTCTCCGGCAGACCCATCGCGATGCCGGAACCGCCGGTGATTAGCGCGTGTGACGCGGCGGCCTCGCCGATCGCCAAAAGATGCGCATCGCTGACCGCATCGACGATCGCGTAGCGCCGGCCCTGCTCTGCGAGCGCGCTCATGGTGGCACGAATCACCGCGGCGCCTTGCTCCACCACCGCGTAGGGCACCAGCCCGACCGTGCCATCGGTCTGGTGCGACAGCACGCGCACCAGGTTGGCGTCCTTCATTGGCGTCAGCGGATGATTCTCCATCCCGCTTTCGTTCAGCAGCACACTGCCGACGAACAGATGGCCCTGGTAGACGCTGCG
>PLSZ01000188.1 GCA_003164305.1 Acetobacteraceae bacterium | reverse complement strand
CACCGGCGGCACGCTGTTCGAGGAGATGGGCTTTTATTACGTCGGCCCGATCGACGGGCATAACCTCGACCATTTGCTGCCGGTGCTGCGCAATGTGCGGGAGGCCGACGACACCGGCCCGATCCTGGTCCATTGCATCACGCAAAAGGGCAAAGGCTACGCGCCGGCCGAGAAATCCGCCGACAAATACCATGGTGTGTCGAAGTTCAACGTCATCACCGGCGAGCAGGCCAAAGCCCCGCCTGGCCCGCCGTCCTACACCAGTGTGTTCGCCAACGCGCTGATCTCGGAAGCCGAGCGCGACTCGCGCATCATCGCCATCACGGCGGCGATGCCCTCCGGCACCGGCCTGGACAAATTCGGCAAGCGCTTCCCCGACCGCACCTTCGATGTCGGCATCGCGGAGCAGCACGCGGTGACCTTCGCCGCCGGGCTGGCGACCGAGGGGATGAAGCCGTTCTGCGCGATCTACTCGACCTTTCTGCAGCGTGCTTTCGATCAGGTGGTGCACGACGTCGCCATCCAGTCGCTGCCGGTCCGCTTCGCCATGGACCGCGCCGGACCCGTGGGCGCCGACGGTGCCACACACTCCGGCAGCTTCGACATCGCATATCTGGGCTGCCTGCCCGGTATGGTGATCATGGCTCCGTCCGACGAGGCGGAACTGGTCCATGTTGTCGCCACCGCCGTCGAGATCAACGACCGGCCGTCCGCGTTCCGCTGGCCGCGCGGCGAGGGCACCGGCGTGGCGCTGCCCACCCGCGGCGAAATTCTCCAACTCGGCAAGGGCCGCGTGGTTCGCGAGGGGCACAGCATCGCCATCCTCTCGCTCGGTTCTCGATTGGGCGACGCGCTCAAGGCGGCGGACGAACTGACCGCCCGCGGCTTCCCGACCACGGTCGCCGATGCCCGCTTCGCCAAGCCGATCGACATCGCGCTGGTTGAACAACTGGCCCGCCATCACGAAGTGCTGATCACGATCGAGGAGGGCTCGATCGGCGGTTTCGCGAGCCAGGTCATGCACCACCTCGCCTGGAAAGGGCTGATGGATCACGGATTGAAAGTGCGGCCGATGGTGATGGCGGACAAGTTCATCGATCACGACTCGCAGGCCAAACAGCTCGCCGAGGCGGGGCTGTCAGTGCGTGACATCGTGGAAACCGGCCTCGCCGCGTTCGGGATCGAGGCACCGGGCGTGGCGCGTCCGGTGCAGGTCGTGACCGGATAATTCGGTGACCGACACCAGGGATCGCGTCGGACCGCGGCCAGGCCGCCGGTCGCTCTTGAGTTTGTTGCTGGCGGGTGGGTGTGCCGCCGGCATTGGGGAAAGCCGTGCTCAGGCCACGATCGCCGACGCGCGGCAGCCGGTGAGCGATCTTTACGCCGGCCTGGAAGCCGAAATGCGCGCCGGCGGGACGTTTCAGCAGCGCTTCTCGCTTCTGGCGCCGGTCATCGACCGGGTGTTCGACCTCAACACAATCCTGCAAACCTCGGTCGGCCTGCGCTGGCCGTCGCTGGACGAAGCCTCGCGCGGCACGCTGTTCACCGTGTTCCGCGCCTTCACCATCGCCAGTTACACCGCCAACTTCGACAAGCCCGGCGACGAGAAGTTCGAGGTGATGCCGCAAACCCGTCCCTCGGGTCAGGACGTCATCGCCGAATCGCGGCTGATCCCGACCGGCGGCGATCCGGTGCGGATCGATTACGTCGTGCGCACCAGCACCATGGGCTGGCGGATCATCGACGTGTTGCTGGACGGCACGATCAGCCGGGTCGCGGTACAGCGCTCGGATTTCCGGGCCTTGCTGGCCTCGGGCGACCCCGCGCCGTTGATCAACAGCCTGAAACGCAAGGTCGTGGACCTGTCCGGCGGCACCATGCGGGCCGGATCGTGACCCAACCTGTCCACCCCGTCATGGCCTGGCCCCGACCCGGCCATCTGTCTCCGAGCGTGCCCAGACAGATCATCGGGTCAGGCCCCCGTTCCCTCATCGTCATGGTCCGGCTCGACCGGACCATCAGCACATACGCACCGGTGAGAGCGATTTTGGGGAAACCGATGGTCCGGGCGAGCCGGACCATGACGAAGGATCGGGGGCGCCACGCTGCTCGCCGTGCTGGTTCAGCGCCAACGGGGTCGAGCCCGGTGATGACGGGAAAACACGGTCCATGTCCCGATGAAACCCGGTCGGACATGGCAACAGCAATCCTGGGATTCTGATCCGATGCTGATGGCGAGTACCCTCGCCGCGTTGACGTTGGCCGGGACGATGCAGGTGCTGGCCGGCGGGATCGCGACGGCGCGCTTCACCCGGAAGGCCGCCCGCATCGCGACGGGCACCGGCCCGATCACCATCCTGAAACCGCTGCACGGCCAGGAACCTATGCTGGACCAGGCGCTGGTCACTTTGTGCGAGCAGGACTACCCGCCTGGATTCCAGATCGTCTGCGGCGTCAATGAGACCGCGGACACCGCCATCCCCGTGGTCCGCGCGCTCCAGGCCCGGTATCCGAATGTTCAGCTGGTGATCGACACGTCGCCGCACGGCTCCAATCCTAAGGTCGGCAACCTCATCAACATGCTGCCATTGGCGCGGCACGACATCCTGGTGATCGCCGACTCCGACGTACACGCCCGGCCGGATTACCTGCGCCGGCTGGCGGACGCGCTTGACCGCCCAGGAGTTGGGCTTGTGACGACGCTGTACACCGGGGTGCCGGCGTTTCGTGCCACCGCGTGTGTTCTGGGCGCCACCCAGATCACCCACGGCTTTCTGCCCGGCGCCCTGATGGGCCGGCTGTTCGGCCGCCGCGATTGTCTGGGCGCGACGATGTGCCTGCACCGCGACACGTTGCGGCTGGTCGGTGGGCTCGAGGCGCTGAAGGACCACCTCGCGGACGACAATGTCCTCGGCCGGCTGGTGTTGGCCGAGGGACTCGATGTGGCGCTGGCCGATACAGTCGTCGCCACGACCGTCCCGGAACGCACGCTTCCCGCGCTTTGGCGCCACGAACTACGGTGGGCCCGCACGATCCGCACGCTGGTGCCGGCCGCGTTCGCCGCCTCCATGCTGCAATATCCGCTGGTGCTGGCCCTGCTGACCGTGATCGCCTCCGGCGGCGCGCCCTGGGCCTGGACATTGCTGCTGCTGGTCTGGGCTGTGCGTGGCCTGACGGTCACGGCGATCGACCGCGCGTTGCGCCCGATGCTGGGAGGGCTTGCATTTCGCGGCCCGCTCTGGCTTCTGCCGTTGAGAGATCTGCTATCGGTCGCCGAGTGGGTCGTGAGCCATGCCGGACGCCAGGTCGATTGGCGCGGCCAGACGCTCGAGGCCGACACGCCGGCTCGGCCCACCCCGCACGGCCATCCGCCGAAAATTCCGCCCCAGGAGATCCCGTCCCAGGACGGGCTGGCCTCTGGGGGGCTATCCAAAGGATCACCCGCGTTATGATGAAGACCCTGTTCCTCCAGCCCCCTTCGTTCGATGGTTTCGACGGCGGCGCGGGCTCACGCTACCAGGCGCGGCGGGAGATCAAATCTTTCTGGTTCCCGACCTGGCTGGCGCAACCGGCGGCTTTGGTGCCAGGCAGCAAGCTGATCGACGCGCCGCCGGCCCGCACGTCGCTGGAGACGGTGGTCGCCTCCGCGCGTCAGCACGAATTGTGCGTGATCCATACCTCGACGCCGTCGTTCGCTTCCGACGTGAAGGTGGCCCAGGCTTTGAAGGACGCCAACCCGTCGCTGAAGATCGGCTTCGTCGGCGCCAAGGTGGCGGTGCAGCCGACCGAGAGCCTCGCCAACGGGCCGCCGATCGACTTCGTGGCGCGCAACGAGTTCGACTTCACCATCAAGGAAGTCGCCGAGGGCCGCGACTGGAGCGCGATCGACGGCATTTCCTACCGCAACGCCGCCGGCGCGATCGTACACAACAAGGACCGGGCGATCCTGGAAGACATGGATCAACTGCCGTTCGTGACCGACGTCTACAAGCGCGACCTGCGCATCGAGGATTACTTCATCGGCTACCTGATGCATCCATACGTTTCGCTGTACACCGGCCGCGGCTGCAAATCCCGCTGCACGTTCTGCCTGTGGCCGCAGAC
>PLSZ01000423.1:326-8658 GCA_003164305.1 Acetobacteraceae bacterium | reverse complement strand
AGTAATGGGTGTCCCTACCGCGACTAAGTAGCTGATATGAGAAATGATCGCCCTGGATGTCAGCGTATCTGGCGGGGGCTGTCGTTACAGGTGAGAGGCGAAATTGAAACCACCCGCGCAGCCGGTGGGGTCGGTTCGTCGCAAGCGAATACAGCGCATTTGATCGGCGTTACAAACTTAATCGGCTTTCAATTCGAAAAAGCGTGCCGACCTCCCAGGTCTCTGATATCGTTCGTTTGGGGAATTTCGGGGGGTTTCACGATGTCACGTCACCTCTTCGCCGCCGCCAGCCTGTTGCTTTGCGGATGTGTTTATCAGCCGCCGGGATATTGGGCTCAGCCATATTCTCGGGCATCTTATCCGCCGGCGTATCCCGCGAGTTGGTATCCGCCGCAAGGCCCTCGCGCGGCGTATGCGCCAGCGCCGCGAACATCGTACCCTTCGACGCCCGCGTCTTATACACCCCCATCCGATACAGCACCGGCGCCATTGCCGCCGGTCGCGGCGGATGTCGCCGCACCGGGCGAAGAAAGCGCGGTTCCTCCCGAATGGACGTCTCAATCCGGCAGCGATTCGTCACCCGAATCACGTGGCCCGCGCGACACATTCGCCGAAGAAGCGACGGATTACGGCGTGCCGCCAACCAACACGTTGCATCTGGCGAACTTCGACGCTCCGACACCCACGCATATCCAGGGCGCTCGGACGATTACGACGCTCGCGCTGCGAAGCATGCTGGCATCCGATCTGCCACCGGTATTGATCGATGTGATCGGCGGCGAGCAAAGCGTCAGCCTGCCGACCGCGGTCTGGCTGCGCGACGCCGGCGTGGGCCGTCATTTGGACGACGACGTGCAAGCATGGTTCGACCTGCATCTGTCGCAACTGACCCATCGAGACAAATCGCGTCCAGTGGTATTCTTCTGTGCGTCGCGCATGTGCTGGTTGGCGCATAACGCGACCTTACGAGCGCTCGATCTGGGCTACACGAACGTCTACTGGTACCGCGGCGGCCGGGATTCCTGGCAGGCCGCCGGCTTGCCGATGGCACCGGTCGCTCCGACGCCCGTGACAGACTGACCTCGCCGAGGACGATCCGGTCCGATCGCGGTGCGCGATCGCGTGACCATGTTCATTGCCCCATCGATCACGCGCTCTGCTATAAAGTGGCCAATACGACCAGGGAAACGTGCGATGGCAGTCCGCATCTTAGTTTTGCTCGCCTTTATTCTTCTGGGCGTGACTCCGTCCCGCGCGGAAACCTTGGAACTTCCCGGTCTGCAACGTGACTCGCAGGCGTACGTCGCCAACCTGACGAAACGGTTTCCCGCGGGTGGCACGCCCGCGGCGCGCCGCGCCGCCGAGCAACAGGCCGCCGCCGCCATCGCGAAGCAGGACTGGAGCGCCGCGGTGACCGCGCTCGAGACGCGCGTGGCCCAGGGTGATGCGACCGGAAAACAGTTTCTCGATTTGGCGACGGGGCACTTGAAGCGCACTCCGCCAGATGCGCGGCAGGCGTTGTTCGCCGCCTGGATGGGCTTCACGCATAGCGAGGCGGGGACGACGGAAATCCCCGGTCTGCTGTTGATGGCCGACGCTCTGCATGCGCTGGATCGGGACAACCAGGCGGTGCTCGTGTGGCAGGCGGTGGTGGAGCGGGCGCCGGATAATCCGGCCTATCTGAAGTCGCTTGCGGACATGCAGCGTGCGGTGGGCGTGCTGGTACGTCGGGTGCGGACCGAAACCGATGCCGATCCGCCACGCGCCTGCGTGGAATTCACCGTGCCGCCGGTGCGCCGGTCCGATTTCGCACCAGGCGATTGGGTTCGCCTGACGCCGCCGGTGCCAAACAGCGCGGTGACCCGGGAGGGCGATCAGATCTGCGTCTCCGGTCTGCCGCCCGGCACCACGACGCGCATCACGCTGCGGGCCGGAATGCCCGGCGAGGGCGGACTGACCCTGATCAAGGAGACCGCGCTGCCGATCGCGATCCCCAACCTGCCGCGGCGCATCGTTTTCGATACGCGAGTGTTCGTATTGCCGCGCGGTCAGGCCCCGTCGGTCACCATGACCACGGTCAACCTTTCGGCGGTGTCGTTGCGGCTGATCCGGCTGACCGAACGCAATGTCGTCGAGTATTTGCGGCAGGCGAAACTGGGTGAGGACATCGACGTCTGGCGCGCCAACAACATCGCCGAGAGCTCAGGCCGCGAAGTCTGGACCGGCAGCGCTCAGGTGACGAAATGGGAGGAGAACAAACCCTCCCGCACCGTCCTGCCCTTTCCCGACGCTCTGACGAACTCCGGGCCAGGTTTGTACGCGCTGATCGCGGCGCCTGGCGATGGCACGAGCAAGGACGACGACGCCTCGGCGGTGCAGATCATTCTGCGGACCGATCTGGCGCCGACGATCTGGCGCGGATCGGATGGGCTGACGGTGCAGGTGCGCGGTTACTCGGACGCGAAGCCGCGCGCCGACGTGCGACTGCAACTGTTCGCGCACAACAACGATATTCTGGCGGAGACGCGGACGGACGCACAGGGGTTCGCTCGTTTCCCGCAACCGTTAATGTTGGGCGAGGGTCCGCAGGCACCGGCCGCGGTGCACGCGTTCGGCGCGGATGACGATTTCGCGGCGTTGGACCTGAACGTCGCGTCGTTCGACCTGTCCGATCGCGGAGTGGAGGGCGTGCCGCATCCTGGCCCGATGGATGCGTTCGTCTGGCTGGATCGCGGAATCTATCGGCCGGGCGAGACCGTCCAGGTGATGGCGATGGTGCGTGACGCGGCGGGCCAACCACTGGATATTCCGGCGACCGTGACCGTGAAACGGCCGAACGGGCAGGTTTTCCTGCGGACCACGCCGCCCAGAACCGGCGACGCGTCGGTGTACTTGCCAGTGGTGTTGTCGTCGGGTGCCTCCGCGGGAATGTGGCACGTTGAAATCAACGCCGATCCGAAGGCGCCGCCCATCGGCTCGACGGATTTCCGGGTCGATGCCTTTGTCCCCGACCGAATGGCGGTGGAGGCCGGCCCGCTCCCGTCCCTCCTGATTCCTGGGCAGGCGGCGCAAATCCCGGTCTCGGCGCGGTTTCTGTACGGCGCCCCGGCGTCCGGGCTGACCGGCAAGGCGACATTGCGGCTGGTCGTCGATCCCGACCCATTTCCGGCGCTGGCGGGCTATCGCATCGGTCTGGTGGATGAGACCTACGCCCCCGACTCACGCGAACTGGAGATGCCCGATACCGACGCCGATGGGCACACGACACTGCCGGTGACCATCGACAAAGCGCCCGACGTGACGCGGCCGGTGAAGGCCGAGATCGATGTCGAGGTTGACGATCCGTCCGGCCGCGCGTCACGCACCAGCGTGTCGGTTCCGGTGCGGCCGCCTGGGTTGTCGATCGGGATCAAGCCGTTGTTTCCGGACGACGCGGTGGACGCGCAGACCGAGGCGGGGTTCGACATCGCGGCGGTGACGCCGGACGGCTCTCGCGCCGCGCTCACGGCGAAGCTGCGGCTGGTGCGGGAACGGCCGGACTGGCGGATGGTCATGCGCGGCTCGTTGGCGCGCTACGAGACGGTCTGGAAGGATGAGCCGATGGAGACGCGGGATATCGCGATTTCCGACGGACAGCCGCTCCGTTTCACGAAGCGGCTCGATTTCGGCCGCTATCGGATCGAGGTGGCGCAGGCGGGTGGGATGGCGATCACCTCATACCGTTTCCGTTCCGGGTGGGCGTCGAGCGATAGCCCCGACGTGCCGGATCGAGTCGACGTCTCGGCCGATCGCAAGTCGGTGCCGGTGGGCCAATCGGTGCGCATCCACATCGCTCCGCCGTTCGCCGGTGAGGCGACATTGCTGGTGCTGTCCGACAAGGTGTTGGCGTCGCGTAACCTCTCGGTGCCCGAGGGCGGCACCATCGTCGATGTGCCAGTGGACGCGAGTTGGGGGCCCGGGGCCTATGTCGCCGTTCACGTGTTCCGTGGCGGTACCGGGAACCGGCCGGGCCGCGCTTTGGGACTGACCTGGGTTGGCGTCGATCCCTCGGCGCGAACCATGGCGGTCAGCATCGTGGCGCCCGAGAAAACCTTGCCGCGCGGCCGCCTTCTGGTGCCGGTAAAGGCCGTTCCCGGCGCGTGGCTGACGATGGCGGTGGTGGATGAGGGGATTCTGCGCCTGACGCGCTTTGCGTCTCCGGACCCGGCGGCGCACTTCCTGGCCCGCCGGCGACTGGGGTTGGATATCCGCGACGACTGGGGGCGCCTGATCGCGCCTGGCGAAGGCGAGGCGACGTTGCTGAAGCAGGGCGGCGACGATGGCGGCACGCCGTTGCCGGATATTCCGATCCGCACGGTGACTCTGTTCACGCCCCCGGTGCAGGCGGGAGCGGACGGCACGGCGACGATCCCGCTCGACATTCCCGACTTCAACGGTCAGGTGCGGCTGATGGTCGTGGCCTGGCAGGGCAGCAAGATCGGCGCCGCGGCGACCGACCTGATCGTGCGCGATCCGCTGATCGCCGAGGCACTGCTGCCGCGGTTCCTGGCGCCCGGCGATGATGCTCGGTTGGCGGTGCTGCTGCAGAACATCGATCTGCCGGCGGGCGAGGCGAAGGCGGTGATCAGCACGGAAGGGCCCTTGGCGGTGCAAGGCGCGGACACGGTGTCCGCCATATTGGAACCGGGTCAGCGGGCGGTGCCGGGAACGGTGTTGCATGCCACAGGCGCCGGTCGCGGCGTGGTGAAATTGCGGATTACCGGCCCCGGTGGGTTCAATCTGCTACGCGATACGGCGATCACCGTGCGTCCGTCGCGAGGGCTGGGATCGATCGTCGCGAGTACGGAACTCGCCCCCGGAACGGATTCCCGGATCGCGCCGGCGACGGACCGCTTCATTCCGGGTACCTGGAAGGCGGCGGCGATCTTTGGCGGGCCAGTACGCTATGACGCCGCGGGCATCGTCCAGGCTCTGGCGAATTATCCGTGGTCTTGCCTGGAGCAGACCACAAGCCGGGGGTTCCCCTTGGCGGTGCTGCCCGACGGGCCTATGGCGGGCGACGACCGGGCGGGGCGGTTGCAGACGGCCGTCGCGTCCGTGCTGGACCGTCAGCGTTTCGACGGCGGCTTCGCATTGTGGTCCGCGTCGGGTGAAGCGGAACCATGGCTGACCCCTTACGCCGTCGATTTCCTGCTGCGCGCGAAAGCCGCCGGCGCGGTGGTTCCGGATCAGGCGATGACCGACGCGTTGAAGTTCCTCGGGGACTCGGCGGATGAGGAAGGCGACTCGCCCGAGGCCAAATCGGCGCAGGCGTATCGCTTGTATGTGCTGGCGCGGGCGGGGCAAGGCCGGCCCGGCGCGGCGCGGGTGTTGGCGGAGGACGTGAACGCTCTGCCGACGCCGTTGGCGAAGGCGCAAGTCGGGGCCGCGTTGATGCTGGCGCAAGATCGGCCGCGGGCTGAGGCAGCGTTCACCGCGGCGTTGGCCGCTCCGGCGCGGAAGTTCTGGTACAAGGACTATGGATCGGCCTTGCGCGATCAACTTGCGACGGTGGTGTTGCTGAAGGAGAGCGGGCTGTTGCCGGATCGTTTGGCGGCGCTGATCGCCTCGTTGCCCGGCGCCGATCTCCGCTCTGTTTATCTCTCCACCCAGGAGGAAGCCTGGGCCGTCGCGGCGGCGGCCGTGCTCGGCAAGGACGGGCAGCCGACGCGCGTTCAGATCGAGGGCAACGCGTTGCCGGCCGCGGCGACCGTGATCGCCGCGCTGACCGGGCCGGTGACGGTTCGTAATTTGGGGGATCGCCCGGTTTGGCAGACTGTCTCTGTCACCGGAGTGCCACTTGAAGCGCCGCCGGCCGCGCGGGCAGGCATGCGGATCACCCGGAAGTTCCTGCATGACGACGGCACACCGCTCGACCTGGATACATTACGACAGAACAACAGCTTCGTTTTGCTGCTGGAAGGTCGGGCGGATGATGGTCAGGACCATCGCGCCCTGGTGGTGCAGGGCCTGCCCGCCGGGTGGGAGGTGATTGGAACGTTCAATGAGGGGTCGGTCCCGGGGATGGCGTGGCTGGACAAATTGTCCGCCACTGAGGCGCAGCCCGCCGCCGACGATCGTTACGCGGCCGTCCTGTCGCTGCCGCCGGACGCACCGGGCTTCCGGGTCGCGGTACACCTGCGCGCGGTGACCCCCGGGGAATTCGAATTGCCGGGGGCGGAGGCGAGCGATATGTACCGTCCAGGCGTGTTCGCGCGGCAGGGCGTGGCGCGAATCAAGGTGTTGGGCGCGGAGTGATCGCCTCACCGCCCGGTTTTATCGGTTTCGCGCGCCGCCGCCAGTGGCTGATGTGGCCCGCGCTTATCGTGCTGATCGGTTTGGGCGCCGCGTTCATGCTGGATCGGGCCTTCCCGCCGAACCTGAGCCGTCTGGCGACGACCGGCACCGAGATTCTCGATCGCCAGGGCAGAACCGTGGCGCTCTTCCCGGCACCCGGCGGGGTTTGGCGATTCCGTGCGTCAACCGAGGACGTGGCGCCGGTGCTGCTGGACACGCTGGTCGCGACCGAGGACCGGCATTTCTGGCACCACCCGGGGGTGAACCCGTTGGCTCTGCTGCGCGCGACGGTGCAGGACCTGCGCGCCGGGCGGGTCGTGTCGGGCGGGTCCACCTTGACCATGCAGGTGGCACGGTTGCTGGAGCCTCGGCCTCGAACGGTGCGGTCGAAACTGATCGAGATCGCGCGGGCGATGCAACTCGAGTGGCATTTCTCCAAGCGGGATATCCTAGGAATTTGGCTGACCCTGGCGCCGTATGGCGGGAATTTGGAGGGTGTGCGGGCTGGGTCGATGGCGTGGTTCGGCGCATCGCCCCGGAACCTGGACGCGGCGCAGGCGGCGCTGCTGGTGGGGATACCCCGGCGGCCGGAGGCACTGCGACCGGACCGGCATCCTGACGCGGCCCGCGCTGTGCGTGACCGGATCCTGGTGTCGGCGGGTGGCGAGGTCCCGCTTCGGCGATTGCCGTTGCCTCGGCATGCGCCGCAGGCCGTCGCGGGACTGGCGGGGCCGGCGCGCGTGACGACGACACTGGATTTGCCGCTGCAGTTCGCGTTGGAGCGCTTGGCGTCCGAGCAGGCTCGGAGATTGCCGGACCGGGCATCTCTCGCACTGCTGGTCGTGGACGCGGCGACACGGGAAATCCGCGCCGTGGTTTCCGGAGGCGAAACACCGGGCGAGGCTCGAGCGGGCGCGCTGGACCTGACACGGGCCGTGCGCTCCCCCGGATCGGCGATGAAACCGTTCATCTATGCCATGGCCTTCGAGGACGGCATCGCCGGGCCGGACACGCGGGTAGAGGATTTGCCTCGGCACTTTGGCGGCTACGCTCCCGAAGATTTCAGCCGCGGCTTCGCCGGTGGGGTGACGGCGGGAGAGGCGCTGCGGCGGTCGCTGAATCTGCCGGCGGTGGCGTTGCTGGATCAGGTCGGGCCGGCGCAATTCGCGGCGCGATTGAAGTTGGCCGGAGTCACGTTGCACCTTCCGCCTGGCGCCGGTCCATCGTTGCCGCTCGCTTTGGGTGGCGCCGGAATTACATTGCGGGATCTGACGGGATTGTACGCGGCGTTGGCCACCGATGGCTCGGCGGGCGGGCCCAGGATGCGGCCGGAGCCGAAAGCCACTGGCGGCCCATTTTTGCAGCCTCGGGCGGCGGAGGCGATCGCGGCGGTGCTGACGCAGCGGCTCCCGGACTCTAGCCTCCCGGGTATCGCCTGGAAGACCGGCACCAGTTGGGGCGGCCGCGANNCTCTGCCCGGGGCGACCGGACATGGGCTGGCGTTGCCATTGCTGGCGCGGGTGTTCGAGATCTTGCCCTCCGCGCCGCGAGATCCGCCGCCTGGCGCGCGGCCGGCGGCGGTCAGAGTGATGTCGTCCTCAAACGTGCCTCGTTTGCTGTTTCCTCCGCCTGACGCGGTGGTGAGTGGCGATGGGCCGGTGACGCTGCGGGTTATGGGAGGGCAGCGGCCGCTGACGTTTTTGATGAATGGAGCCCCACTAGGCACCGATCCGGCGCGGCGTGAGATTTCCTGGACGCCGCCGGGGGCGGGGTTCTACCGGCTAACGGTGCTGGACGCGGACGGCGCGGTCACGCGGGTCGGGTTTCGGGTGAAGTAATGCCGCGGTTGTCCGGGCCGACGATAAAATCCAGTACGGCGATGGTCCCGCCATTCGGAAGCGGCACGTGTGCGACAGGCTCGACGTTTCGGGTAACCGCCAATTGCTTTAAGAGATCGGCACCAAGGGAGACCGCCATGACCGACGCGCTTGAGGGG
>PLSZ01000423.1:0-238 GCA_003164305.1 Acetobacteraceae bacterium | reverse complement strand
TCGACATCCTGTTCAACTGCGCGGGGTTTGTGCACCAGGGAACCGTTCTGGACGCCACCGAGGACGAATGGTCTTTCGGATTCGAGCTGAATTGCCGGTCGATGTTTCGCACCATGCGCGCGTTTCTGCCGGGGATGCTGGATCAGGGTTACGGGGTCATACTGATCATGGCCTCGGTCGCGTCGAGCCTGAAGGGCGTGCCGTCGCGGTTCGTGTATTCGGCGACGAAAGCGGCGGT
>PLSZ01000493.1:2437-2593 GCA_003164305.1 Acetobacteraceae bacterium | reverse complement strand
AGACCGGGCTGCTCGATCTGGAGGCGAACGCGCTCTATGGCGCGCTGCTGTCGCTGCGCGACGGCGCCTCCGACAAAGATCAGGTCAGCAAATGGACTGCCCTGGGCGGCCGGTCCTTCGCCCGCGAAGCCAGCGCCCGCGACGAGGGCAAGGAAC
>PLSZ01000493.1:0-2381 GCA_003164305.1 Acetobacteraceae bacterium | reverse complement strand
GGCGGCACGGCACGCCGCGTCACACCGGCGCCATTGTCCGAGGGACCAGCGACCGAAGCGGCGTGATGCGAGCGCGTCCGGGACTGGCCGCCGCGCTCGTTGCCGCCGGCGGCCTGTCCGCCCAGGCCGCCAGTCGCGAGACCCCGGCGATTGATCATACCTACATCGTTGTCGGCGGGGTCGTACTGGTGTTCGCCGCCATCAGCTTCTGGCGCGCGTCGAACCGGTTCGGCCTGAAGCGAGCCCTGGAAAAGGTCTTCCGGGTTGTCCTGGGGATCCCGCTCACCTGGATGGTCCTCGCCGGTGTGCGCGAGTTGACCGGCTTTCCATCCAACGGCCTGATTTTTCCGCTCTGGGGTCTGGCGGTCATTATCGTTCTGATGGCGGGTGGCGCGCTGGTTCCGGGTCCGATCCGGCGCCTGTGGGCATCCCTGTTCGGCGCGCCGGCGCTTCATACCCACGGGACCGCTCATTTTGGCACCGCGCGGAACGCGGCGCGCCATCTGGCGCCGGCCGCGCCCGAGGATGCCTTCGTGCTGGGCGTCCTGCGCGCCGCACCGCGCGGCGCCGATCGCCGGTTCCGCCAGGATGGCCATGTGCTGACCTGCGCGCCGACCGGCGCCGGCAAGGGCATCGGCGCCGTCATCCCTAACCTGCTCGAATACCCCGGCTCGGCTTTCGTGCTGGACTTCAAGGGTGAAATTTATGCCGTCACCGCGTCGGCCCGGCGCGCGCTGGGCCACGACGTGATCCTGATCGATCCGTTCGGCGTCGCCGGTGCCCCCACGCGAAGCCTCAACTGGCTGGACACGCTCGATCCCGCCGATCCCGACGTGATCAGCCGGGCCGCCGGACTGGCCGATATGCTGGTGATCGCCGATGGCGCGACCGGCGACTCGCATTGGAACGACACGGCGCGGGAACTTCTCCGAGGGCTGCTGGTTCATGTCGCGGGCCTCCCCGGTGAACGCCGTTCGATGGCGGAACTGCGGCGCATCGTCACCGCGCGCGAGGACGATCTCGCCGCCACCCTGGCCGAAATGATGGCCGATCCCGCGCGCGGTCACGGCGTACCGGCGCGCACCGCCGCGGCGCACCTCAACCGGCCGGAGCGGGAACGCGGCTCGGTGCTCTCCTCCGTCGTGCGCCACACCGCCTGGCTCGACGATCCCCGGCTCTGTTCCGCCCTTGGCCGCTCGGATTTCAGTTTTGGGGATTTGAAGCGTCGGAGGATGACGGTCTATCTCGCCATCCCGCCGGACCGGTTGCGGGTCTGCCTCGGGTTCGTGCGCGGGTTTATCGGCCTCGCGCTCGATGGCGTCATTGACAGTCCGGCCCGGCCCAAACACCGGGTTGCTTTCTACCTGGACGAATTCGGTCAACTCGGGCGCATGGACCGTCTGGCGGACAGTATCACCCTGTTGCGCGGCTACAGCGCGCAACTCTGGGTGTTCGTCCAGGACCTGTCGCAACTCAAAGCCGTCTACCCGCGCTGGCAAAGCTTTCTCGCCAACTCGTCACAGCAATTCTTCGGCACGGCGGACTACGACACCGCCCGCTATCTCTCCGGCGCGCTCGGCCAGCAGACCATCCGCTTCCAGACAGAAGGCTCGTCGGAGTCCGACTCCGGCATCGGCAAACCGGGCAGCACGTCCACCAGCATCGGCGAACATTTCCAGGGCCGCCCGCTGCTCACCCCGGACGAAATCATGCNNCGGAGACGGGAAAGAACCCCGCCGGATCGTCCGGCGGGGCTGAGGGGATCAGTCGGCGGGTTGATCCTTGCGTTCGGTGCAAACGATCCGTCCGGTGACGCTGAGGCCAGCGGGGATAACCAGATCGAATCCGTTGCCGTTCCTGTGCGGCCAGATGGCGCCGATCTCGTGCCACTGCGCCTTGCGGTCGGTGCCTTCCTTCGGCTCGGTGACGATGTAGGCGGTGTGGGTGGGTTTGTTGCTCATGGTCTGGCTCCGTCTGTTGGCGAGGCCGCCGTTCCGGGCCTCGATGCGAACCGTCACGACGCAAGGCCCCGCGCGTGGAAGGGCGAAACGCGGAGGGGGATCACCCGGTTACAAGCCGCGCCTTCGCGGCCGAAAATTGGGGATACCGCGTTGAGGGCGAAGCCCTTGCCCTGAAGCCGTGGGCCGCGTCGTAGGGATCGCGCTTTCGAGGCCGGTGGCGGCTTTCCCGAAAAGAGCCAGGAAAAGTGACAACCCCCCTGCCCCGCTTTCGTCATGCGGAGTCGCGGCCCGCCGCACCGGAAAGAGACAAATGCGTCTGTCAGGCGACGCCGTTCGATCTTGCCCATCCATCGAGCGGGATCAGCATGGCGGCCAGGACCGGATCGGGATGGGTCCGCATGTCCCGGACAAAGGGTCCGT
>PLSZ01000358.1 GCA_003164305.1 Acetobacteraceae bacterium | reverse complement strand
GCGGTCTTGCCGATGACGGAGGCGCCCGCTTGCAGCAGGCGTTCGACGATCCAGGCGTGGCGCGTGGGCACCGGATGGGTGCGTTCCCAATCGGGATTGCCGCCGCCGGTCGGCACGCCCGCGACATCGATCAGGTCCTTCACCGCGAAGGTGAGACCGGCGAGGCTGCCGTCCGCGGCGCCTCGCACGTGACAGCGCGGGCCGGGAACAAAGGCGTTCAGGAGATCGTCGGAGGGCATTTCGGTTCCAGTTCGATGTCGCCGGCCATGGCGGGCCGTGGCGCATTGGCCCAATTCTTGCTGAACTCGTCCAGAGGACGCACGACGCGAGGAGTCTCCCCCATGAAACCCACGCTCACCGATCCGGCGCTCGATTATCTTTTGCAAAGTGCCGGCCTTACGCTGACCGACGCGGAAAAAGCCGATCTTAAGTCGGTCAACGACGGCCTGACCGCGATGAAGGCGCGGGTGCGACAGAAGCGCGGGCACATGGCTGAACTGGCTCATACCTATGGCTTCACGCCGGAGGATCTCACATGAGCATCCTCACCATCGCCGAAGCGGCGTCGCTGATCGCGGCGAAGAAACTGTCGCCCGTCGAATTGACCAGGGCGTGCCTGGATCGCCTGCATGCGACCGAGGCGACGTTGCACGCTTTCGTGCTGCCGACCGAGGAGCGCGCGCTGGCCGACGCGAAAGCGGCCGAGGCGGCGATCATGAAAAGCGGCCCGAGCGGTCCGTTGCACGGCATTCCGATCGGATTGAAGGACATCGTCAATACCGCCGGGATCGAAACGACCTGCGGATCGAAGATCCTGGCTGGTAATGTGCCGGAGACGGACGCGGCCTGCGCGGCGAAGCTGGCCGCCGCCGGCACCGTCCTGATGGGCAAGCTGACGACGCATGAGTTCGCCGATGGCGGCCCGTCATTCGATCTGCCGAAGCCGCCCGCGCGCAATCCCTGGAATCCGGATCATTTCACCGCCGGATCGAGCAGCGGCACCGGCGCGGCGGTCGCCGCCGGCGTGATCTTGTGCGGCATTGGCACCGATACCGGCGGCTCGATCCGCGGGCCAGCGGCGTTGTGCGGTATCGCCGGGTTGAAGCCGACGTATGGGCTGGTGTCGCGCGCCGGGGTGGCGCCGGCCGCGTTCAGCCTCGACCATATCGGGCCGATGGCGTGGACCTCCGAGGACTGCGCGATCATGTTGCAGGCTCTGGCCGGTCACGATCCGTCCGACCCCGCGAGCGCCACGCAGCCGGTGCCGGATTATCGCGCCGCGCTGACCGGCGAGTTGAAGGGGGTCCGGGTCGGTGTGATCCGGCATTTCCATGAGGACGACTACAAGGTCGAGCCGGCGGTGCAGGCGGGCATCGATCACGCGCTGTCGGTGTTTCGTTCTCTGGGCGCGACGATCAGCGACGTGACGGTCTCGTCGTTGCAGGACTGGCACGCGTGCGGATCGCTGATTTCCATCACCGAGCGTGCCGCGGCGTATGAAGAATGGGCGCAGACCAGGCTTGGCGATTTCTCGGAACGCTATCAGCGGCGACTGCATCTGGGCGCGCTGGTGTCCGGTGTCGATTACGTGCAGGCGGTGCGGCGGCGGCGGGAGTTGCGGTCGGAACTGCAAGCGGCGATGCGCGATCTGGACGTGGTGATCACCGCCGGCGCGCCAGGCGAGGCACCGCGCATGGATGCCATTCCGAAATGGGACCTTTTCGACAAACCGAACTTCACCATGCCGTTCAATGTCACCGGATATCCCGCGTTGTGCGTTTGTTCCGGATTCGGACCGGGCGGGTTGCCGGTCAGCACGCAGATCGTCGGCAAGCCGTTCCAGGACGCGCTGGTGCTGCGGGTCGGCGATGCGTTCGAGAAGGCAACGGATTGGCGGTCGCGCCGGCCGGCGCTGGTCGCGTAAGCGGAGGGACGTTCATGGACATCGAAACCGAACCGGCCCGGATGACCGCGGCCGAGGCGTCCGCGCTGATCCAATCCCGGAAAATGTCGTGTGAGGAACTGGTGCGGTCGTGCCTGAANNCGTGGGGCGTGAAGGACGTCATCGACACGGCGGATTATCCGACCACGCAAAACTCTCCCATTTACGACGAGTTCCGGGTCGGCCGCGATGCGGCGCCGGTCGCCGTCGTGCGTGGCTCGGGGTCGCTGATTTTGGGTAAGACCGACACGGTTGAGTTCGCGTCGATGGGGCGCAAGGCGTTGTCACGCAATCCGTATAATCACGCGCACACGCCGGGTGGATCGTCGTCCGGATCGGGCGCCGCGGTGGGCGATTTCCAGGTTCCGTTGGGGTTCGGCACGCAGACCGGCGGATCGCACATAAGACCCGCGTCGTTCAATGGGATCTACGGATTGAAGCCGACCTGGAACCGGGTCAGCCGCGAAGGTCTGCGGATGTCGTCGATCACGTTGGACACGATCGGTTGGTACGGCAGAAGCGTCGAGGACCTGATTCTCGTGGCGGAAGCGTTCCGTATTCCTCGCGACGGGATGCCGGTCTCCGTCAAAGGTTTGCGGGTCGGTTTGTGCCGAAGCCCGGTGTGGCGGGAGATCGAACCGGCGGGCGAACTGGCATTGAGCACGGCGGCGAAACGGCTTGCCGCGGCGGGCGCGATCGTCGAAGAGCTTGAACTGCCGGAACCGTTTTCCCGGCTGCACGCAGCGCATACCGTGATCGCCGAAAGCGAAGGCGCCGCCGCGTTCTTGCCTGAATACGTCAACGCGCACGCGCTGCTGGCGACCACGTTGCGGGAGCGGGTGGAGAACGTCTTGCAGATCACACCGAAGCAATTGTTGGAGGCTTACGCTCTGGCGGATGCTTGTCGGCCGGTGTTGGATGGGTTGTTCGGGCCGAAGCTGGACGTCATCCTGACGCCGAGTTCGAAAGGCGAGGCTCCGGAAGGGTTGCACACGACGGGCGACGCGGTGTTCAACCGAATGTGGACACTGATGCACGGGCCTAACGTGGGGATTCCGGTGTGTTTCGGGTCGAAGGGTTTGCCGGTTGGCGTCACGCTGGTTGGCCCGCGAATGGGCGACTCGCGGCTGCTGGCGATCGCTCAGGCGTGTGCCCCGGTGATCGATACGGAGTCGGAGGAACGGAAGCGGCGGTTGTGGCCTGATTAAGCCATTCCACCGCGCGCCGCGACCGGCCACAGGCTCTCGACCCGTCCGTTGCGCACACCGACATACCAATCGTAACGATCGACGGTCGGGTCGCAATGACCCGGCACCAGCCTGAGCTTGTCGCCAAGCTTCGGCATCGTCGTTTCGCTGCCGACGTCCAGTTTGCCGTGTTCGTCGGATGCGCTGACGTAACGGATATCCGGCTTGCTCCAGACTGTTGGCATACCGGAGTCGATCGACACCGCTTTGTGGCCGGCGTCGAGGACGGCGAGGCCAGTATGCGGGGCACTCATGACGGTCGCCAGCACGAACAGCGCGTGGCGGAAGGTGCTGACCGGTTTGCCCGCCTCGTCCAGGTTCCGCGCGTAGTCGGCATCCATGAAAACATAGCTGCCACACTGCATCTCTGTATAAATGCCGGAGTGAGACTCGATCTGGAACGTTCCGGTGCCGGCGCCGCCGACGATCGGACAGTCGAGGCCTTGTTGGCGCAATTGCTCCACGGTGCGGCGCGCGGCATCGACGGCGGTGCCGATCAGCGTTCGCCGTTCCGTCACCGTGCGCTTGTGTTGCGCGCTGCCCTGATAGGCTTGCAGGCCGCCGAAAATCAGGTGCTTCGACGCGGCGATTTGCTTCGCCAGTTCGACCGCGGCGGGACCGGCCGGGACGCCGCACCGCGCGGCGCCCACATCGATTTCGACCAGCACCGTCATGCGTCGCCCGGAGTCCGCCGTCGCGCTTTCGATCCACGCCACCTGTTGGGGATCATCGACGCAAACAGCGACCTTCGCGATTGAAGACAGCGCGCAAAGCCGGGCCAGTTTCGATGCACCAACGACCTGATTGCTGACCAGGATGTCGGGAATGCCGCCCCACGCGAGGATCTCAGCCTCGGTGACTTTCTGCACGCATTGGCCGACCGCGCCGCGCGTCATTTGCAGTTTGGCGATGACCGGGGATTTATGCGTCTTCGCGTGCGCCCGCAGCTTCACGCCAGTCGGCGCGAGCATTGCCGCCATGTGGTCGAGGTTATACTCGAAGGCGTCGAGGTCGATCACCAAAGCGGGTGTGTCGATCTCGTCCTCTCGCATGCCGGGAACGGCGGGGGGCGTCTGTAGCATGGTCTCCATCCCTTTCAGGTCCGCCGGACGGTGTAGGCCGCGGGCTGGAATTCGACAACGGGGCCCGTTATCGCGCCCGTCCCTTCAACGTCCTGACCACGCCGTGCCACGCGCTACCGTCATGGCACGGCTCGACCGTGCCATCTGTCAACGCGAAACCTGGCCCGACCGATCGCCGCTCGAGCTGGCGATGCAACGATCGCCGGCGAACCAGGGTAGCGCGCGTGACGCCTGACCCGGTGGCCGTTCGTCGCGATTGTCGCGCCAGGTGGCCGGGCCAAAACCCAGCCGCCACGCGAGCTACTTAAACGAATACACCGCCAGCGCGTTGTCGTGCAGCAGGTTGCGTTTCTCCACCTCGGTCATCTGGAAGCGCCATGCGAGGTGAGGGTCGTCGAAGTCCCAATGCGGATAGTCGCTGGAATACACCATGCGGTCCCAGCCAATCCACTCGAACAGTTTCCGCAAATCATCGGGATGTTCCGGCTCTTCGACCGGCTGCGTCGCATACCAAAGATTGGTCTTCAAATAATCCGACGGCTTCCGTTGCAAATCCGGAACCTCGCCGCGCATCTTCGACCAATGCGCGTCCAGCCGCCAACCGAGCGTCGGTACCCAACCGAATCCACCCTCGATCAGAACGATCTTCAGGCCCGGATAACGATCGAACACGCCCTCAAGGATCAAACTCGTCGCCTGATTCATCATCGAATGCGTCAGCATCTGATGATCCTCAACATAAAACTGCGGCCATCCACCGGGAGATGGCGCGCTGCTCTGCGTGCCGCCAATATGCAGCCCGATCGAGAAACCATGTTCCAGCGCGGCCTCGAAGATCGGCCAATATTTCCGGCGGCCGAGCGGTTCGGAGGTCTTCGAACCCAACTGGATCTGACAGAATCGCCAATCGTCCGCGCGCTTCGCGATTTCCCGCACCGCGGCCGGCGGATCCTCGGCCGGGATCAATACTGATGCGCGCAGACGCGGTTCCGGATCGACAAACTCCTGTGCCTGCCAATCGTTCATGGCCGAACACAAAGCCGCCGCCTCATCCAGATTGCGTGAGGTGTTGCCGCCCAGAAGCGGTTCCAGCACACCATAGGTGATGTTGTACGGATCGAGCAATTGTTCCCGGATGAAATCGACATCCGATCCCGGCGCGCCACCATTCGGCGGCCACGAATCCCGGCGCGACGTGTTGGGCGCGAACCGCGGATACGTGCCTCGCGCGGCATAAATGCCCGCGGTCATCTGGCCATATTCCGCGACGTGCTTGCGCCACCGCTCCGACAAATACTTGTTCAGGGCGCCCGCTTTCGGATACGGATGCACGTCGCAATCGATGATGCCGTATTTCGACGAGGCGTCGGCGCGGTGTCGCGCGACATCGACAGGCGCGTTCATGACACGGTCTCCTTCAAACGCGGATAAGTGGCGAGGGGATTGTCAACGCGCATGCGTTGCAGAAGGGAAGCCGACAGGCCGGGCGGCGTGATGGCGTCGCCCTCGAACTGCCAGTGCGGATAGTCCGAAGAAAACAGCAGCATCTCGTCGCAATCGATTTGTTCGACGATGCGCTCGACCGCTTCCTGATCGGGCGCGTCGAACGGCTGCATGGTGACCCGAATGTGGGAGCGGATGATATCGGCGGGCGAACGGTTCACCCACGGCACCTCGGCCCGCACGCCGCGCCAGGTCTTGATCGCGCGCCAGATGAACGACGGCAGCCAACTGACGCCGGATTCGATGAACACGAATTTTATCGATGGAAATTTTACGAACACGCCGTTGGAGACAAGGCTGAGCAACTGATCCTCGAACAACTGGCTGTTGGCGACGTAATCGTGCAGATAATGCGACGGCCAGCCGCCGGATGTGGGCGCGTAACGATACATGCTGCCGGCGTGAATGCCGATCGGCAGATCATGCTTCACCGCGGCCTCGTAGATCGGCCAGTAATAGGAACGGCCCAGAAGCATTTCGCAGGCGGCGGGCAGCAGGATCTGGACGAAACGATGGTCGCCGGCCAGGCGCTCGATTTCTTCCACCGCCAGCAGCGGCGCCTGCGCCGGGACGACGATCGACGCGCGCAACCTTGGCTCCACGTTCAGCCATTTGTCGATCATCCAGTCGTTGACGGCGGAGCAGATCGCGGCACCCATCGACTCGCTGACGGAGACCTGGCCGCCGGTCAGCGGATTGCAGATCGCCAGTCCGATGTCGAACCGATCCAAAGCCTGCGTCCGCATCGCATCGAGACTGGAGCCCGGCCGTTCGCCGGCCACGCGCCAATCGGGGCGGCAGGTGATCGGCGCGCCGAGCGGGTAGCTCATCATGTCGAACCCGTCGATCCCGCGATCGACGAACGACGTGCGCCAGAACTCGCTCATGTAAGGCAGTAGAGCCTTGATGTCCGGCACGCCCGGATGGATGTCGCAGTCGATAGCACCTTGCATCTACTTCAATCCCGCTCGCTTCAGGGTGCGCCGCCAGTCCGCGGCGACCCCGTCGAGGGCCACTTTAGCCGATTTCTCGCCCAATAGCACGGCCGATACGGCGGAGCGCAATTGCAGGTCCAGGCTTGGCCAGATCGGATCGCGCGGTTCCAATTTGGCCGTCTTCATCGTCGCGGCCAGAACCGGGGCCCAACCGAAACGGTCCGCCACGCTGGGTTCGTTCAACACCGACACCCGAGGCGGGGCGTTGCCGCGTTCCAGCGAGCGTTGCATCCATTCTTTGCTACAGGCCATGCGGATGAAATCGAAGGCCCATTCCTGGTTCTTGCCGTTCTTCGGCACGCTGAAGGTCCAGCCGCCCATCGAGGTGCAGCTTTCGGCGACGGAATGATGTCCGGGCGGGACGGCCCAGGCCCAGTGGCCGGCGGTTTGGGAGAGTTTGGGGTCGTTCAGCAATGTTCCGTAGGGCGCCAATGTCAGCGTCATCGCGTAACGATCGTTCTGGCCGCCGGCGACGATTTCGTCGAACTCCCAGGTGATGGCGTCGGGAACGACGACTTTGTATTTGGTCATCAGGTCGCCGTAGTATTCCAGCGCCTCGACGCCCTTGTCGTTGTTGATCAGGATTTCCCATGTTTCTGGGTCGAAATAATCTCCGCCGTTGCCACGCAGGAACGGCGAAAAGCCACCCAGGATGGCCGGTCCCTGGCGGCCCCAGATGCCCAGACCGTAACGTTTCGGCGGCGTCGTCGTGGCTTTGCACGCGGTCAGAAATTCGTCCCAGTTCTCCGGCGCTTTGTCGATGCCGGCATCGGCCAGAACTTGCTTCTGGTAATTCAGAATGCTCGCCGTCACGCGATACGGAATGCCGAGTACCTTCCCCTTGTAACTCGCCATCTCGCGGACCGAGGGCAAAAAATCATCCCAATCGAATTCGGGATATTTCGCCAGCAGCTTCTCGTGATCCTCCAAATGCGGCGACAGCCAACCGGCGAATGGCGCGGTCCACTGGATGACGTCGATGCCAACCGTGCCGGAATTGAGTTCCGCCTTAAGCCGAGCGCTCA
>PLSZ01000046.1 GCA_003164305.1 Acetobacteraceae bacterium | reverse complement strand
GTCAACGCGTATTATCTGACGGCGGAGAAGTTGGGTGTCGATGTCCTTTACGACACCGAGGTAATCGCGTTGAACATGGATGACGGCGCGGTGCGATCCGTCGATATCACGTATCGAGGCTTTCCCGAAACGGTTCATGCGCGGTGCGTGGTTGCCTCGGCGGGCGGGTTCCAGGCGAATTTGGACTGGATGCGCAAATACTGGGGCGACGCGGTCGATAATTTCGTCATTCGCGGCACGCCGTATAATCGCGGCCGGGTGCTGAAGAACCTGCTGGATCAGGGCGTGGCGGCGATCGGCGATCCGACGCAATGCCACGCCGTCGCGCTGGACGCCCGGGCGCCGAAATTCGATGGCGGGATCACCACGCGCCTCGACAGCGTGCCGTACAGCGTCGTGGTCAATCAACACGGCGACCGGTTTTACGACGAGGGCGAGGATGTCTGGCCGAAACGCTATGCCATCTGGGGCCGGCTGATCGCGCAGCAGCCGGACCAGATCGCTTATTCCATCTGTGATGCGAAAGCGTTTCCGCTGTTCATGCCGTCGGTTTATCCGGCGATCAAAGCCGATACGATCGAGGAACTCGCGGTCAAAATGAAGTTGGATCCGGGGAAGGTGTCGGAAACGATCGCCGGGTTTAACAAAGCGGTGAAGCCGGGTCAGGTGTTCGACAATCTGAAACTCGACGGCAACGCCACGGAAGGACTGACGCCGAACAAGACCAATTGGGCTCGTTCGGTCGATAAGCCGCCGTTCTATGGTTATCCGTTACGGCCTGGCATCACGTTTACCTATCTGGGTGTCCGCGTGAACGACAAGGCACAGGTGCTGATGGAGAATGGCCAACTGGCGGCCAATTTGTTCGCGTCGGGAGAAATCATGGCCGGCAATATTCTCGGCCGCGGTTATTTGGCGGGATTTGGCATGACAATCGGCACGGTCTTCGGCCGGATCGCCGGCCAGGAGGCGGCGCGACATGCGAGAAACTGAGGCGATCGCCAACGCGCGCCGCGAAGTCGAAGTCTGCAACGCCTGCCGGTATTGTGAGGGCTTTTGCGCGGTCTTCCCGGCGCTGGAACTGCGTCGCGAATTTTCCGCCGGGGATTTAAGTTACCTCGCCAATCTCTGCCACAACTGCCGCGGCTGTTATTACGCCTGCCAATACGCGCCACCACATGAATGGGGCATCAATATCCCGCGCACGATGGCCGAGGTGCGCGCGGAAAGTTACGAGCAATATGCCTGGCCGGCCGGGGCCGCTCGGGCGTTCGAGAAGAACGGGACGTTGATCGGCCTCGCTATCGCGGTGTCGATCGCGTTGGTGCTGATCCTGTCGATGGCGATCAGCGCGCCGGGTGCGTTTTTCGTGGCGCGGCCGGTGGAACCGGGAGCGTTCTATTCGGTCATTCCACTGTGGGCGATGCAGATCGTCGCGATCGCCTCATTCGGTTACGCGCTGGTCGCTTTGTGGATGGGCGCGAGGAACTTCTGGCGCGACGCGGGACCCAAGGGAAAGACCGGGATCAAGGCGCTTGGCTTCGCCGCGTGGGATGTGTTGACGTTGAAGAACCTGGGCGGCGGCGGGAATGGCTGCAACGATAACTCCGAGGCGTTTTCGATGCGCCGGCGGTATCTGCATCATGCGATGTTTTATGGTTTCATGTTGTGTTTCGCGGCGACAACGGTGGGATTCTTCTATCACACGTTCTTCGATTGGGCGGCGCCGTATCCGCTGTTGAGTGTTCCCGTCATGCTCGGCACGGTTGGTGGGATTTTGTTGCTGATCGGCACGGTTGGTCTGTTTTCGATGAAACTGGTGGACGATCCGTTGCCGAACGCGCGCCGGATGTTGGCCGGCGATGTCGCGTTGCTGTTGCTGCTGGCGTTCGCCGCGTTGACCGGGCTGGTCCTGCTGGCGGTGCGCGCGTCAGGGGCGATGCCGTTCGCGCTGGCGGTGCACCTTGGGTTCATTCTGGCGTTGTTCGTGGTGCTGCCTTACTCAAAGATGGTGCACGGGGTGTATCGTTCCGCCGCGTTGTTGCGGCGCGCGGCGGAACGGAACATGAAGCCTCTGGGCGGGGAATAGCGCGGCGGATCAGTCCTCCGGGCGGAATCCCAGAATTCGCTGGAACCGGTGCTGATAGGCCGGCCACACCTCGGGGTTCAGCAAACGGGGCGGCTTTTTCCCGTCCAGAATGTCCAACATTTGCTCGGCGGCGATCTTCGCGATGTTGTGCCGCGACTGCCGGGTGATGCCGGCGGTGTGCGGACTGACCAGCACGTTGGCGAATTGCATCAGCGGATGATCGGTCGGCGGAGGCTCTTCCTCCCAGACATCCAGGCCGGCACCGGCGATTTGCTGTTGCGTCAGGGCGACCGTCAGGGCTTCCTCATCATGAATTCCGCCGCGCGCNNTCCTTGGTGTGCGGGCAGTTGACGGACACATAATCCGCCTGGCGCAATAATTCCTCGAGTGTCTCGACCTTCTCCGCGCCGCGGGCTCGTATCACGTCCGCCGACAGATAAGGGTCGTAGGCCAGCACGCGCATCTGAAACAGGCCGCGGCAAAGTTCGGCGACGCGGCCTCCGACATGGCCCAATCCGATGATGCCGATGGTGCGGCCGAGCACGTCGTCGCCCATGAAATCGCGGCGGTTGTAGGTCCCGCCGCTTCGCATCGCGTGGTCGGTCAGCATGATGCGCTTGGACAATGAAAGCATCATCGCCATCACGTGCTCGGCGACGCCTTCCTTGTTG
>PLSZ01000534.1 GCA_003164305.1 Acetobacteraceae bacterium | reverse complement strand
TAATGGGCGTCCCTACCGCGATCTGGACGCCCGCGCGAACGCTTGCCGTCAACCCGCGCCGCCATATACCGTGGAACACGGCGTTCCCGATCCCTCCAAAGACCCGATCCCCTCGAACGCCCCCCGCCCTCGAACCCAAAGGACCTCCAGCATGAGCGATCATCCGGCGCTAAGCCCAGGACGGGTGGCGGTGATAAGCGGGGCGGCGAGTGGGATCGGGCTTGCCGCGGCGAGGCGTTTCGCTAGCATGGGCCTGAAGGTTTGCCTCGCCGACCTGTCCCCCGACGCGCTGACCCGCGCCGCCGCCGAGGTCGCCGCGGCCTCGCCCCTCGGCGCCGAAAGCGTGCTGACCGTGCCGACCGATGTCAGCCGCCCGGACGCCGTCCTGGCCCTCCGCGATGCCGTCTACGCGAAGTTCGGCGAAGTCGCGGTGCTGATGAACAACGCCGGCACCGCGCCAGGCGGCGGCCCGTGGGACCACATGGACCGCTGGCGCCGCGTGCTGGAGGTCAATCTGTGGGGCGTCATCCACGGCGTGCAGATTTTCAGCCCGGCGATGCTGGCGCAGGGCACGCCTTGCGCGATCGTCAATACCGGCTCCAAGCAGGGCATCACCTGCCCACCCGGCGACACAGCCTACAACGTCAGCAAGGCCGGCGTGAAGGTGCTGACCGAGGCTCTGGCGCACAGTCTGCGCAACGAAGCGGGCGGCCGGATCACCGCGCATTTGCTGATCCCCGGCTCGACGTTCACCGAAATGACGCGCGGCGGCCGCGCCGAGAAACCGCCGGGCGCCTGGACCCCGGATCAGGTGGTGGACATGCTGATCGCCGGCATGAACGCCGGCGACTTCTACATCCTGTGTCCCGACAACGACGTCATCCGCGCCATCGATGAGCGGCGCATCCTGTGGGCCGCCGGCGACATCGTGGAAAACCGACCGGCGCTGTCCCGCTGGCACCCCGATCACGCCGAGGCCTTCGACCTGTTTCTCAAAGCCGCCAACGACCCGGGTTAGTCAGGACGGCACGAAATTCATCGCCACGCCGTTAATGCAGTAACGCAAATGCGTCGGCGGCGGTCCATCCTCGAACACATGTCCCAGGTGACTGCCGCAGGTCGCGCAATGCACCTCGACGCGGACCCTCCCATAACTCCGATCGGTGCTCGTCTCCACCGCCCCCTCGATCGGGTCATTGAAACTGGGCCATTCAGTCCCGCTCTCGAACTTTCCATTCGACTCGAACAGCGGCGAGTCGCACCCGGCACAGGAAAACCGGCCGTGGCGCTTTTCCAGCAGCAACGCGCAACTTCCCGGCGCCTCGGTGCCGTGGTCGCGCATCACATGATATTGTTCCGGAGTCAGACGCTTGCGCCACTCCGCGTCGCCGCGTGTCACCGGCCAGATTTTGTCCATCGTTTATCGTCCCTTTCGCACGTTAGTCCGCTTTCGCCACCAGCACCGGATCGGGGCGCCACAGTGACGGGAACGCATCCTTCAGCGCCTCGATCTTCGGCAGGTCATTATACATGATATAGGGCGCGTTCGGATGCAGTGTCAGGTAATCCTGATGATAGCCCTCGGCCGGAAAGAATTCCCGCCCCGGTTCGATCTTCGTTACGACCGGGGCGCCGAACACATGCGCCTGATCGATTTGCGCGATGTACGACCGCGCCACCCGCGCCTGCTCATCGTTCACCGGGAACACCGCCGAGCGGTACTGCGTGCCGTAGTCGGGCCCCTGCCGGTTCAACTCGGTCGGATCGTGCGCGACCGAGAAAAAGATCCGCAGCAACTGCCCATAGCTGATTTGTCTTGGATCGAACGTCACCCGCACGGATTCCGCGTGCCCGGTGGCGCCGGTGCTGACCGTCTCATAATGCGCCGCCGACTGGCCGCCGCCGGCATAGCCCGACACCGCGCTGGTCACGCCCTTGACGTGCTGGAACACCCCCTGCACGCCCCAGAAGCAGCCGCCGGCGAACACCGCGACCTCGGCCGGAGCCGCTCCCGCCGGTTCATCCATCGCGGGCGGCGGCACCACCCGCGCCGTTTCCGCGGCCGAGCGCCCGCCCGGCAACAGCAACGCGGCCAGTCCAAACAAGCCGGCGACCGCGAGCCCCTGACGGATGCGGCGAGCGTTGAGAACGATACGATCCATGGTTGCTCCGTGACAGGCTGAGGAAAGGACGGGGACGACAACCGGAAGACTCGCGGCCCGATCCAACATTACATGGCGTCGCCAAAAAATCGCACCAGCCCCGGCTCCTTGGTTCGTCGTCCCCTGGGTGCGTCCTGGCGTGACCAATGCGCTGATCGGCCTTCTTTTCCGCGTCATCCCCGGGCCGAGCCCTGGGTCGAGCCCGGGGATCAGTCGCCGCGCGCGCCGCGCCAGATGGTCAGGTCCTGGCCATGACCGAGGCGCTTGTGCCAGCGCCCATCCGATCGAGCCCGACGCCCGCGTCACAAACCCCCGGCCGTCGTGGTTGCATGAATATACCGCTCACCCCGCCAGCATTCGCTTGCGCTGTCCGGCTTCCATGCTCCACTTAACGGCTTCCCCAATGGAGGCCGCGTCATGAGACTTTCCGCCCGCAACCAGATTCCCGGCACCATCAAGACCGTCAAACCCGGCGCCACAACCACGCACGTGACGATCGAGATCACCCCCGACGTCACCATCACCGCCTCCATCACCAACGAAGCCGCCGAGGAACTCGGCCTGAAGGTCGGCATGGCGGCCAGCGCGGTGATCAAGGCCTCCGACGTGATGGTCGGCGTCTGATCAAACCGAAGCGTTCGTCCCTAACGGCCGCAACGCCGCCAGAAACGACGTCGCTCCGGCGGACCNNCATCAGCGCGGCGTCGTGACTAACGCAGTCGATGGGAAACAGCACGACATCGGCGCTGGACGTCAGGCCGGCCAGCAAATCCGGGTGATGCTCGATGCCGCCGTCACGGTGCTGCAGCGCCGCGATCCTCGGACAGCGCGCGCAGGCCCGCGATCTGGGTGGGCCGGCCGCCGACATACAGCTGTGACAGCCTGTCCACGCGCCAGGAAGCCGCCTCGTTCTCCGGCCGCAACTCCGTCGCGATCGCGGCGAGTTCCGCGCGCAGCGACGTGGCACCGGCTTCGACCCGGACCCGCGCAGCGCGTTCTCGCGCCAGGTCCTCCCGCGTGTCCGCCAGTCGCGCTTCGACCGCCACGCGCCGGTGGCTTTCGGCGGCGTGGCGCTTTTCCAGATCCGCCACCAGCGCCCGTAGCGCGGCGTCATCGGCGTTGGCGACGGGCACATCCCCGCTCTGCCGTTCGCGTAACGACCGCCGCAGNNTCGTCGATGCTGGCGTCACGCGTCACGATGGCCTGACGCAACGCGTCCCGCTGCCGCCGCGGTTTCGCCTCCAGTTCCGCGTTGCGTTGGTCCAGATCGCACAACCGCCTGATGTCCGCCTGGTTCGCGGCCCCCACCAGATGCGACAGCATGTGCACCTCGCCGAATACGCGCTTGACCAGCGCCTGCGTCGTGGCCGGGTGAGTCAGCACAGCCCAGTACGCCCCCGGAATGTCGCCGCGCTTCACCGGGTCCCGCCACTGCGCGCCCACGTCACTCTCGGTGCATCGCGAACAGCACCGCTGAGCCGTACAGGAACACCATCGACAGCATGTGGAACGGATTGTAAAACAAATTGCCGTAACGGATCGAAAACGCGGCGGTCCAGTTCAAATGAGGGAAGATACCGAACGGCACGGCCTCGGCCCAGCTTCCCATCAGCAGCGGGCGGATGAAGCC
>PLSZ01000300.1 GCA_003164305.1 Acetobacteraceae bacterium | reverse complement strand
CGGCTCTCAACGTCATCCCCGGCTCGACCGGGGATCAGTTAATAAACAAAATCGTGCATCGAATGATGGCACGGTCGAGCCGCGCCATGACGATGACGCGTCGCTAACCGCTGCCGATCAGCACGCCGGTCGCGAACACCAACGCGCCGCCGAACGCCACTTGCAAGGTCGCGGCCAGCGGCGGCGTGTCCATCCACTTCCAGCGGATCCAACTGATCACCGCGAGTTCCACCGCGACGACGACGATCGCCGCGGACGTGGCCGTCCAGAACGAGGGGATCAGGAACGGCAGCGTGTGCCCGACGCCGCCGATCGTGGTCATCAGTCCGGTCACCAGTCCGCGGATCCACGGCGCGCCCCGGCCGGTCAGACTGCCATTGTCCGACAGCGCCTCGGCGAAGCCCATCGAGATGCCGGCGCCGATCGAGGCCGCCATGCCGACCAGGAACGTCTCCCAGGTGTTGTTGCTGGCGAACGCGGTCGCGAACACCGGCGCCAGGGTCGAGACCGATCCATCCATCAACCCCGCGAGGCCGGGCTGGATGAACCGCAGCACGAACGACGCATGGGCGTGCGCGTCCTCCTCCGCCACCACGTTTCCGGGCAGGTTCTCGGCGCGCAGATTGTCGGCGCGGCGTTCGTGCTCGACCTCGGCGTCGGCGAGGTCGCCCAGTAGCTTGCGGATCGACACGTCGGTGGAACGGATCGCGGCGCGGCGGTAGAAGTGCTGGGTCTCCTCCTCCATGCTTTCCGCCAGCATGCGGACCGCTTTCAGATTGAGCGGCTGCATCTGCCAGACCGGCTTGTGCCGGATGAAGCCGCGGATGTCCTGCCGGCGGATCAGCGGAATGTGTTCGCCGAATTTCTCCCGGTAGATTTCCAGCAGGCGGCGGCGATGGGTGCCTTCCTCGCCGGCCATTTCGGTGAAAACCTTGGCGCTGCCGGGGTATTCTTCGTGCAATCCCTCGGCGATATCGAGGTAGATGCGGCCGTCCTCTTCCTCGTTGGCGATGGCCAGCGCCAGGATTTCCCGCTCGGTCAGGTCTGAAAAGTCTCGCATAGTGGCGAAATGTGACGGAGGCGGCATGCGCGTCAAGAGACCAGGCGGGGTCGAGGGTCGCGGCTTGCTTCTTTCCCGTCATTCTCGGGCTCGAACCGAGAATCTCTCGGCACGCCGAGGCAGTCAAAAGTCGAAAAAGATGTCTGGGCTGGCCGATCCGCGGGCCGCGCCCGAGAACGACGTGCGAGAGCCCAAGAGTGACGTTCGGGGGAGGGTTTTCGGCCTCGCCAGCCTCATCCCGATACCTATGGGGTGCCCCTCCGCGCCCCCGGCGCGATCGCTCGAACCAACTACGGGTTTTCGACCCTTCCAGGCCGGGGGCTTGTTTGGCCAAGATAAGATTTTTGCCACGGATGCACACAGATACGCACGGATATTCATTGCAATTTCAGCGGCAATGTCTTGAGCAGCCGGCAAGGTTAGCCAAGGTTCCGCGATTCCCATGAATATCCGTGTGCATTTATGTCCCATCCGTGGCGAAAAATTCTTTTCTTCCTCCCGCTCGTCGCAATCTCAATCATGCGATTGCCCTGTCCACGCTTCCCCGGGGTCTGGTCTCCCGCGCGGGACCGTGGTCCCCTGGGGCAAGTGGAATATGTCACGGAGTACCAACGTTCAATGTCACCGCAATGGGATGTGGATGCCGACGTCGTCGTCGTGGGGTTCGGGGCGGCCGGCATGGCCGCCGCCGTCACCGCGCACGATCTGGGCTGCAAGGTCGTCATTCTGGAAAAGGCACCCGAGGGTCAGGAAGGCGGGAACACGCGCGTCGCCGGCCAGGGCTACCTGAACACCTCGTCGGTCGAGAGCGCGATCGCCTACCTGACCGCGTTATGCGGGCCCTACACGGTGCCGGAGACCATGGTGCGCGTGTGGGCGGAGGAGATGGGCCAGAACAACGACTGGCTTCGGAGCCTCGGCGGCGATCCTCAGGAGCATCAGCATCCGCCGGTCGGCGTTGAGTTCCCCGACCTGCCCGGCGCCGACTGCGTGCATAAGTTTCACGATGGCCCGACCTACGGTTACTCGTACACGTGGAAGCTGTTCGAGCGGCTGGTGAAGCAACGGCCCATTCCGATCCTTTATGAAACGCCGGGCAAGGAATTGATCCAGCACGACAGCACCAAGGAAATCCTCGGGGTGCGCGCGCGGAACGGGGACAAAACGATCGCCGTCAGGGCGCGCAAGGGGGTGGTGCTGACCTGCGGCGGGTTCGAAAACAACCAGCGGATGATTCGCGATTACCTGCCGGGCGTGCCGTATTGTTACACCTCCGGTTCGCCCTATAACGAGGGCGACGGGATTACCATGGCACAGTCGGTCGGCGCCGACCTCTGGCACATGAACAATTACGCCGGCCCGTCGATGGCGTTGAAGGTGCCGGAGGTCCGCACCTCGTTTTCCATGCAGGCATTGCACTATAGCAAGGAAACGCCGGGCGGCATGATCGTGGTCGGGCCGGACGGACGGCGTTTCACCGACGAGAAATTCAAAACCCACCACGGCAAGGTTCCCATCAATGGCGTTTGGCTGCCGCTGTCCACGCCATGCCCGATGTTCATGATCGTCGATCACACGCTGTTTTCTTCTGGCCCACTCTACGACAAGCACCCGAGCCACGGCTGGACGCAAATCGTCGAGCGCTACGATTGGAGCCAGGACAACAGCGCCGAACTGGCGAAAAGCTGGATCAAAACCGCCGGCAGCCTGGTGTCGCTCGCCGCGCTGGTGGGGCTTGACCCCGCGACGCTGGAGGCCACCGTCAAACGATGGAACATCGACTGCGAAACGAAGCACGACACCGAGTTTGGCCGTGTTCTGATGCTGGCGCCGGTCGCGACGCCGCCGTTTTACGCGGTCGAACTGTCGCCCTCGATGCTCAACACGCAAGGCGGCCCTCGCCGCAACGAAAAAGCCCAGATCGTGCGGCCTGACGGGACACCGATCCCACGGCTGTACAGCGCCGGAGAACTCGGCTCGATCTACAGTTATTTGTATCAGGGAACCGGCAACATTGGCGAATGTCTCGCGTTTGGCCGCGTCGCCGGGCGCAATGCCGCCACCGCCCAACCTTGGATGTGAGCTACCGCCAGCCGCGCAACCGTTCCGCCGCCGCGCGCATATCCGCTTCGGGGCCGCAATAACTGAACCGCACGAACCGATTGCCGCGCGTCCGATCGAAATCCACCCCCGGCGAGCACGCGACACCCGCCTCATGCAACATACGCGTGCAAAACGCGACGCTATCGTTCGACCGGTCGCCAATGTCGGCGAACAGATAAAACGCCCCCTCGGCCGGCGACAGCCGAGGGAAACCCGCGTCGGGCAACACCGCCAGCAAATGGTCCCGCGACCGCCGGTAACGCGCGATATTGCCGCGCAATTCATCATCGCAATCGAACGCCGCCTCGGCCGCGATCTGGGAGATATACGGCGCGCTGATGAACAAATTCTGTGTCAGGCACTCGACCGGACGGATCAGGTCCTCGGGCAGCACCATCCAGCCGATCCGCCAACCGGTCATCGAGAAATACTTGGAAAAACTGTTCACCACGATGGCGTTCGGACTGAACGCGGCGGCGCTGGCGATCGGGCTGTCGTAATTCAGCCCGTGATAAATCTCGTCGCTGATCAGCCGCACGCCATTGGCGTCGCACCAGCGCGCGATCGCCGCCAGTTCGTCCGGATGCAGCATCGTGCCGGCGGGATTGCATGGGCTGGCGATCATCACGCCATCGGGCCGCGGATCCAGCCGTTCCAGCATGTCGACGCTCGGCTGAAACCGCGTCTCCGGTCCGGCTTCCAGGATCACGGGTTGAATGCCCAGAGCGGTCAGGATGTTGACGTAAGGCGGGTAAAACGGCGCCGCCAGCGCCACGCGGTCGCCGGGATCGAACGCCGCCAGAAACGCCAGCGGAAACGCCCCCGAAGCGCCGACCGTCACCGCGACCCGCGCCACCGGGACGTCCAGCCCGTACCACGAGCGGATATGCGCGACGATCCGTTCCCGCAGCGATATTCGCCCGAACGCTTCGGTGTATCCCAGCGGATCGCCGGACCGCAGTGCCGCCTGCGCCGCCGCCACCGCGCCCGCCGGAGCACCGGTGCCCGGCTGGCCGACCTCCATTCGGATCACATGCGGCGCGCCCGCGGGCAACGTTGCCTGACGCGCGTTGGCCGCCGCGATCACGTCCATCACGATGAACGGAGGCGCCGACGCGCCGCGGCCGATTTTCAGGGGCATGGCCGGCTCAGTTGTACCAATTGATCGAAGCGGTCTTGACCTTCATCGGATCGCCCATTTCGTTGCCTTGCACGGTGACGACGCACGGTGTCTCGCGGCTGGATTTGCATTGCTGGCCAAGGCGATCCTTGTCGGCGCCGGGCAAGGTCGAAGTATCGACCTGAAACTTCAATGTCGCCGGCGTGCCGATGCCGAGCACGCAGGACGCCGCGTTCTCGCGGATGATCCGGCCCGGTCCCGCCGGGGTCGCCGGCCGCGCATGGCTCAAATGCGACGACAGCGCCAACAACGTCACCGCGCCGGCCAGGGTGAAAAGCCGCATACCGCGTTTCCTCCACTGATTCCCGACTAACTTCCCCCGCCGGTCGCCAGTCCCGTTTCGCGCGGGTCCGGCGCCGCGGCGCAGACCGACTCCGAACCCGGCAAATAGCGTGGGCAAATGATCACGTTGGCGCGCCCAGGATCGGGCACGGGAGTCTGCATGGGCTGGCCGGAGCGCAGGGCGGTGGATAGCGCCGCCGCGGCGGCCAGGGACGCGCCCGCCTGACCGCTGCCCCCGGCTTCCGCGTGAAACGCGTGGCCGCTCCAGGCGAGGGCCATGGCCAGCAGCGGCGGCGTCACCGTCGTGGGCGACGCGGCGGCGAGGAAGCCAAGCCCGGGCACGATGCGCCCGGTACCGAACAGGTTGTTCATGGTCAGCGCGCAGACCACCGCGTTGCCGTCCGGGTCCAGGGTCGCGAAGGTCGTGGAGGCCGGATACAGCGGCACGTCGGCGGGCGCCGCGGGCGGACTGTTCAGCACCTGATCCGAGTTGACGCCGCCTTGCCGCCACCGTTCGGCGGCGGCGATGGAGCGCGCGAACGCGGATTGCGCGTCGGCCGGCTGGCTCTTGAGCGACATCAACGCCGCCGCCGCGCCCACACCGCCTTCGGTCGGCGGAAACGCCACGCTGTCGTCGCCGAACGGCACCAGCACCGGCGCCGCGATCGAGGGCAGCGCGCCCTGCAAATCGGCGATGCCGATCGGCACCCCCGCCGCCGGCGACGCCTGTTCCAGCTTTCGCGCCATCACACCCAGATACAGGTCGCCGACGCCCGCCACGCGCAACTGCGCCATGGTCGCGGCCAGATCCGGTTGCAACAACCCCTGGCCCTGGGTCAGCGGCACACCGGAGGGCCCGAACACCGCGCGCGCCGCCGGATCGGCGAACAGCGGCCCGGAGACCAGCACCAGGTCGCGCGCCAGGGCGCTGGAAACCGGGACGCCGTACCGCGCCAGTTGCTCGGCTTTCTGGACCAGCGGCTCGAACTTCAGCCTGCCGTGGCGGGCGTGCAGCAGGAACATGCCGCGCGCGAGCATCGGCACCGCGGCGGGCCGATCGCCGCCGACGCTCCGCACCGGAGGCGGCACGAACATGATGGCCTCGGGGACCCCTTTGGCGACTTTGTTGCGATCGACCGTATAAGCGAGGCAGGCGCCGCCACCGCCCAAACCGGCGCGCGACGGCAATGTCACCGCCAGCGACATCGCCACCGCGACCGCCGCGTCCGCCGCGGAGCCTCCGCCGGACAGGATTTCCTTGCCGGCCAGGGCGGCGCGCGGCTCATCCGCGACGACCTCACCGATGAAGCCGGTGACGAATCCCGGTTGCCCGGCGGTTGGCTGGTCGCCGCCGCCGAACAAAGTTTGCTTGACGGAGGTCAGCGTCGAGCAGCCGGCGGCCAGCAGCCCCAAGGCCAGCGGCAGAGCCAGGCGCGCCGTCATTCGCCCAGGGGGGCGCATGGGGAAGCGTCGCTCCGGATGGGAACCAGTCGCCATGCGCCTCGATCTGAGCTTGCCGTCAGCGTTCGTCCTAGGTGTCGGCGACATTCCCGTCCCTGGTCTCCATCTGTTGGCCTGGTCATGGGATCAGGCACCCAAAGCGCGAACCGCTCCACCGCCCGCTTACTCGCGGCCCGATCTTCCGCCACGACGTCGTTCGCGCCTCATCGTTCGCGATGCTGCCATAAACGGCTTCGACAGCACCGGCAACCGGCTGGCGGTTGTCAACAGGTCGCGATTTCCCGTGAACCCCGCGGTTGCCATCCGCCGCGAAACTCACGATGCCGCGGCAGACTTCGCCGCATGCGACCGCGGTCGCGCGATCCGTCAATCATCTGCTACAAGCATCGGCGGCGCGCCGCCGCGCGCGTTGCTTTGTCCCTCACGCCGCCAGGAAAAGAGTTTTGTCCATGAGGTTTCCATCCCGTTCTCTGGCATCATTTTTCCCGGCGGCACGGCTTTTCCTCGCGGTCCTGGCCGCCGCCGCCGGGTTTTCTTCCGTCGCCTCAGCCGATGAGTTCACCGGCGCGCAACGCGCGGAAATCGTCGCCGTCGTGCGCGACGCGCTGAAACGCGATCCGTCGATCCTGCGCGACGCCGTGACTGCGTTGCAGAATGACGATGGGGAGCGGGAGAAGACCGCTTCCCAGGCCGCGTTGGTCGCCGCGCGCGACACGCTGATCACCCCGAACGACCCGGTCGGCGGCAATCCCCGCGGCAGCGTCACCATCGTCGAGTTTTTCGACGTCCGCTGCCCGTATTGCCGCAAGCTGGAGCCGGAGATGGCGGCGTTCCTGGCGTCCGATCGCGATGTCCGGCTGGTTTACAAGGATCTGCCGATCCTCGGTCCGGCGAGCGTGCTCGGCACGAAGGCGCTGCTCGCCGCGCGCAAGCAGGGCGCGTATGAGAAATTGCGTGACGCGGTCATGCGGATGCCGCCCGACATCACGCGCGCGGGGATCGAGTCCGAGGCGAAGAAACTCGGCCTCGACAGCGCGCGGCTGGTGCGCGACATGGACGATCCTTCAATTCAGCAGCAGATCGACGCGAATTTGAAGTTGGCGCAACAGCTGAACATTCAGGGCACGCCGGCGATGATCGTTGGCGATACCATGCTGCCGGGCGCGGTGGACGCGTCGGAATTGAAGCAAGCGGTGGCCGAGGCGCGCGCCGCGAAGAAGTAATAACCAATGGAATTAAATTCCGACCGCTCGTCGTATCCCTCTTTTCGTCAATTCTGAGCCTGACCCGATACGCGCGAACATATGCGTCGGCGAACGGAGCAAAACGTGTTCCGCCAACCTCTCAGCGTCATGGCCGGGCTAATAAGCATCAGGATAAGACCGGCGAAGGCGAAAACCTTCCCCCGGACGTCATCCTCGGCCCTTTCGTCGTCATCCTCGGGC
>PLSZ01000458.1:5258-14300 GCA_003164305.1 Acetobacteraceae bacterium | reverse complement strand
CGGGCGCGGCGATGGCTTTTCGACAAAAATGAAGCATGAGGCGATCCCTGGCGTTCCACTTCGGCGGCGGTTCGATTTTCAGAAACGCGGCGGCGCGTTCGCGAACACCGGCGCCATCAGGGGCGACGCCCGCACCAGTCCACGCCAAAGAGCGTCAGGACCCTCATAGACCCAGATCGTCGATGCCCCGCACGTCAGGACCCNNCCCGGTCCGGTTGCCCGTACGCCCGCGCGATTCCGTCCGGCGCCAGCCGATCCATCACGACGAAGCGGTACGAGGGCCGCCGCGTGTCGTCGTGGATGTCGTGGGTGAACCACATTCGGTTATTGCCCCAGACGCGCGCCTCACCGGTGTCGAAGATCGGGTCGATCTGTAGCCGCCAGCCGGTCGCCGCGCTGGTCTGGTGCGCCAGCCAGTAATCGGCGAGGCCGGCGCGCGGACCCTCCTGTTCCAGGCAGGTGGCGAGCGGCGTGGTCCAATCGAACAGGCGCGGCACCGGCGAGGTCCACATTTGCCGCACCAGCAACCACAGCAGCAGACAGGCGCCAGGCGCGGCGGCCGGACGCGCCGCGGGATAACGGCCGAGCGCCTCGGACAATAGCGCGGCGACCTGGAAGAAGCTCCACCAGAGCAAAGGCAACGCGTAGCGGTACGACCATGTGTCGAGATACATCGCCATGGTCAGGGCCAATGAGCCGATCGCGCTGGTCGCCGCGAAGACAGGCCAGAAATCGCCGAGGAAGCCTCGCGGGCCGCGGCGCCACACCGCGATGCCTGGCGCCAGCAGCGCGACGAGCAGCAGCAGCGGCATCAGGGTGTGCTGGCCGGGCCCGGTCAGGAAGCGATGCGCGTGCGCCAGCATGTCCGCGACCGAGGGTTTGGGCATCGCCTGGCGGTACAGCATCCGGTCCAGGTTGGCGCCGATCGCGGCCCCCCACGACGACCGCGGCAAGCACGCGCGGCGCTGGTCCCTGGGCTATCCGCCGCATCAGCAGCGCGCCGGCGATGGCGGCGACGAGCGGGGCCACCAGGCTGAACAGGCAGAGTTGATCGGACAGGCTGGCGGCGCAGGACAGCAAAGCCAGGACAGCCAGCCTGCCGGTGATTGGGCTTCGCAACGACTGGTGGGCCAACGCCGCCACGCTGAGCGCCAGGAGAAACGGCCCGCCATGTGTGTACGGCACCAGGATCAGGAGCCAGGGTCGCCAGATGTGGCCCTGCTCGATCAACGCCGCGCCCATCACCAGCGGCAATAACGCCGCGACGGCGATCGTCGCCGCGGCGCCGCCCGCGCCAGCGAGGCGCGCGGTGAGCCAGCTTCCAATCGCCGTCAGCCAGACGAGGGTCACGAACACCCAGACCGCCATCGCCAGACGCCAGTCTCCGGTCGCGGCCTGCACGACGCCGTTCAGCAACAGATCGGGGACAAAGCTGGGGATGTGCGGCAGTTGCCAGCCGGTCCATGGATCGGCCCGGTGCAGCGCGTTCCAGACGAACTCGGCCGGGAACAGCGAGTCCGAGGAGATCAGCACGTCCGGCCGGTTCCACAGCAACAGGCTGAGGAACACGCAAGGCACCGGCGACACGGCCAGGGGCGCGTGAGTGTAGGCTGTCTCGGCGACGCGCCCAATCCAGGACGCTGTCGGACGCGTGGTCGCGATGCTCAAACCCGCCTGGGTCCCTTCGTGCGATCGGTGGGGTGATGGTGGAGGGCCGTATCGCCGCCTCAACGTGTCGAGGCCGTTACAGCGGCCAGTCCGCCGCGTGGTTTATTTGGCCGCGGCACGCATCTTGTTACCAGGACGCAGCGGAATTGCGCGAAAGTCACGAGATGGCGGACATCCGGCGCGGCTGGTGAACGACGTCACGGCCTCCCACAGGCTGGCGGGCCTGGACGCGCTGCGCGGCCTGGCGGCGGTCAGAGTGATTGCGTGCCAATATATTTATTGGTACAGCCAGGTCATGGGCGGGCACCCGTCGCCCGGCGTCAGTCTGATCGTCCCGCATGGCAATTACGGGGTCGGCTGTTCTTCATCATCAGCGGTTTCGTCATCTCTGTCACGCTTGAGCGCGGCCGGATGCTGGCGGATTTCCTGGTGTGCCGTTTCGCGCGACTTTATCCGGCGTTTCTGGCGTCGCTGATTCTGACGGTGCTGGTGAGCGAGGCGTTGGGCGGTTTCGGTTACCAGGATGCCGGCTCGATCCTGGCGAACCTCAGCATGGCACCGGCATTGTTCGATACGAGTCCGATCGATGGGTCGTACTGGTCGCTGTTGTACGAACTGGCGTTTTACGGGCTCGCGGGTTGCGTGTTTTTCGGCGTGCGTCCCCGCGGGCCGGAACTGAGTTGCGCGATCTGGCTGTGCGTTTGTCTCGCGTTACGATTTGGCGGCGCCGACCGGTACAGCCTCGCGCTCGTGCAACTGACCGCCGCGCCGTTCTGCCAGTTGTTCGTGATCGGCATCATGTTGTCCCGCCACTACACCGGCCGCGCGACTATCGCGTCCTGGGCGGTGCTGTGGCTGGCCTTCGCGCTGACGCTGTTCGGCGGCCGCCGGTACTGAACCCGCTGCCCAGGATGGGGTATGTGGGGATGGTTGGGGGGGCGCGGTGGCGGTGTGGCTGGCGATACGGCCGTTGCCGATGTCGCTGCTGGCACCGTTGGTTTTTCTGGGCCGGATTTTGTACCCGCTTTATTTGTTGCATCAGGAGATGGGATTTCCGGTGATCGCGCGGTTGGAAGCGGTGGGCGTGACACCGGATGCCGCGGCGTTACTGACCGCCGCGCTGGCGATCGTGGCGGCGTGGGGGATTTCGCGGACGGTAGAGTATCCGGCGCAGGCCTGGCCGCGGGCGCGGTACCGAAGATGGCGGGAACGCGCGGCGCGTGCTTCCCGGCTTCGGACTGGCGTCTGGACGTTGGAAGTTATTCCTGGGCCGGAATGAGGATGTTAAGGGGCGACGGATGCCTTCGTTACAGCACCAGTACGGCGCGCACGGCGTCCTCGACCGTCCGGAGGTCCGCGCGCGACAGGATGCCCGATCGGCGCCGTAATCGTATCCGGTCAACCGCGCGGAGTTGATCGCACACCGCGACCGATCCCTCGCCGGCCGATGGTACGGCCACATTGATGGGGGGGCGAGGCGCGGGACCAGTCGATAACGGCACCACCACGACTGTGCGCCGAGCACGGTTCAATCCGTCGGCGCTTAAAACCACGGCTGGCCTTTGCTTACGTATTTCGGCGCCGCGCGTCGGGTCCAGATCGACCCACCAGATCGAGCCCCGGCGCGGTGTCTCGCTTTCGCTCACGCGCGGTGCGCGGGACCATCCGCCTCGTTCAGTCCGTCTCGCAGCGTCGTGGTTTCCCAGTCAGCCATCTCGGCGGCGAGGGTCGTGTCGCGTTCAACCTCCAGGGCGGCCTGATAAAGCGGATCGTCGTCGCTGTCGCCAGTCGTCAGCGCCTGTTCCAGCAGACGCTGGATAAACTGGCTGCGTTCCCGACTGGGCACGGCTCGGCGGAAGCGGCGGACGAGGTCCTCCGGCAAGCGCAGCAGAAGTTGTTCGGTCGGCATGAGGGACGGTCCGGAGGATTGCTATTGATATTGATAGCAATCCTCCGGACCAAAGGCAACGATTACCCGACCTTGAACGACGCCAGCGCCTTTTCGTCGAACTTCAGGCCCAGACCGGGCTTTTCCGGCAGCACAAGCATGCCGTCCTCGATCGCCGGGGTTTCTTCGTACAGCGCCAGCATCCACGGCATGTATTCGACGGTCAGGCCGTTCGGGATCGCGGCGACCAGATGCAACAGGATCTCCGGCATCACGTGGCTGACGACGGGCAGGTTGAAGGCCTCCGCCATGCCGGCGATCTTCATCCATTGCGTCACGCCGCCGGCGCGGACGATGTCGATCATCACGATATCGACCGAATGATTCTGGATCATCTGCCGGAACGGTGCGATGCCGTATACATATTCGCCGCCGGCGATCGGGGTCTTCAACGCCGCCGTCACCCGCGCGAGGCCCTGGTAATCGTCGGCGGCCGTGACGTCTTCCAGCCAGAACAGGCCGACATCCTCAACGCGGGAGCCGATGTCGATCGCCTGCTCGGGGCGCCAGCGCTGGTTGATGTCGCACATCAGTTTGATGTCGGGGCCGATCGCTTCGCGCACCACGCGGACGCGGCGGACTTCCTCGGCCGGGGTGGGATTTCCGGGCAGCGCCATCTGGGTCTTCATCTCCTTGAAGCCCTTCTGCACCAGGATTTGCGCGGCGCGCTGCGCCTGGCTGTCGGTCAGGCCGCGGCGCAGCGAACCCGACGCGTAGGTCGGTACGCGATCGCGATGACCACCCAGCAGCTTCCACAGCGGCTGATCAAGCGCCTTGCCCTTGATGTCCCACAACGCGATATCGATCGCCGAGGCGGCGAGGGTGAAAATCCCGCCCGGCCCGCAGGCATCGCCGGTGCCTTTGCGCAATTTCTCGGTGATGGCCTCGATCCGCAGCGGATCCATGCCGACGGTGAGTTCAGAGAGCTCATCGACGGCTTTGCGCAGGCTGCCGGTCATCTTGCCGCCATAGAAGCTGATGCCGATGCCTTCGATGCCGCTGTCGGTGCGCAACTTCAATGCGACGACGGGACGTTTGCGACCGGCTTCCTCCGGCATGTTGGCCAAAGGATCGTCTTCGGGGATGGCGAGCGTGATCGCCTCGAAGCCTGATATTTTCATGGTCGTTTCCTTTTGATTACGTTCCGGGACGATGTAGTTCGGCGCGCGGACGAGTCACGGTGCGCACGCCGCGCTTGTAGACAACCAGAGGCGGCGCGTTCTCGGCCACCGCCTGCTCGGGGGTCAGGGCGTCGAACATCACGATGTCGGCGGGATTGCCGACGGCGATGCCATAGTCCTTCAGGTTCATCAGGCGGGCCGAGCGTTCCGTCGTCATGGCGAACAATTCGCGCAGCCGGCGCGGATGGCTGATCTGGCAAACCATCGCCTGCAGGTTGGCCATGCGGATCAGCGCGCAATCGCCCATCGGGGTGAACGGGTTGAGGATGTTGTTGGTGGAGATCGAACAGTTGACGCCGTGCTCCACCAGGTCGTTCACATCGACGACGCCGCGGCGGACGTTCTCGGTCTGATCGCGGCCTTGCATGAACAGGTCGGTGGCCGGCAGCGACGTCACCGCGACTCCGGCGTCGGCGATGCGTTTCGCCAGCGTATGGAACGCGTCCACCTTCATCGTCGAGTACTTGCAGCCGTGGCCGATCGCGACGCGGCCGCCGAGCTTGTATTTCTCGGTCAGTTGGCAGACCAGTTCGATGTCCATGTCGTCGGGCGTGTTGCCGGAATCGAGATGCATGTCGATGTCGACGTCGTATTCTCGCGCGAGATCGAACACGCGATGGATTTGCCCGGCGTGATCCGGATCGAAGTTGGGCGCGGCGCCGATCACGCGGGCGCCCTGGTTCAACGCCTGCACCAGCAGCGCGTCGGCGCGGGGATTGTTGGTCAGTCCCTCCTGCGGGAATACGCAGAGTTCAAGATCGATAGCCCAGGCGTAGTCGCGTTTGAGGGCGGAGACGGCCTCGAAGGTGCGGAGTTCGACGCCGCCGTCGAGTTCGACGTGCGGGCGCATCCGCGTGGCGCCGAATTTAATGCAGCCTTCCAGGGTTTGAGCCGCGCGGCGATAGGCGTCCTCGACGGTGAAGCTGTGCTTGACGGCGGCGACGCGTTCCATGGCCATGGGCGCTCGTCCGGTCTCCGGCGCGACGCGATCGATGATGCGGGATTTTTCCAGGTGGATGTGGGTTTCCACAAGGCCGGCGCAGACGAGGTGGCCTTTGGCGTCATACGACGGAGCCTCGACGCTCAGGGCCGGTTGCACGGCGACGATCGTGCCATTGGTGACGCCGATATCGACCGGCGGTGCCTCGGGTGCGCTGGCGAGGCGAGCGTTGCGTACCACGAGATCCATCGTTCCCGGCCCTCTGCTGTCCGGGCCATGATGGGACGCGGTCAGGACAGCGGCAAGGCCTGTGTCACCGTGCCGCGGCACTCGCCGAGGCCGATGGAAACGCAGCCGGGGGCATGGGCCGTGCCGGTGAAGATCACCTCGTCGCCGTCCTGGAGATAGGTGCGTGTTTCGCCGGTGGGGAGCGTGAAGGGATTGCGTCCGCCGCGGGTCATTTCCAGCAGGCAGCCGGACGCGCCGGCGCCGGTGCCGGAGATCGTGCCGCTGCCGAACAGATCGCCGGGCCGCAGGTCGCAGCCGTTGGAGGTGTGGTGCGCCACCATCTGCGCGACGGTCCAGTAAAGGTCGGCGGCTTTCGAACGGCACAGCACGAACGGCGCCAGGCCGGCCGCGCGCATGTCCGGTGTCAGCAAGGAAACGTCGAAGTCGATGGTGAAACAGCCGCTGGCCTGATCGGTGGGATCGTTCAGGTAAGGCAACGGCGCCGGATCGCCCTCGGGCCGCGGCGGTTGCGCGATGCGAAAGGGCTCGAGCGCCTCCGCGGTGACGATCCAGGGCGAAATGAACGTGGAAAGACTTTTCGCGAGGAAGGGACCCAGCGGCTGCGATTCCCAGTTTTGGATGTCGCGCGCGGACCAATCGTTCAGCAGGCAAAGACCGGCGATGTGGCTGGGTGCGTCCGCGATGGGGATCGGCGTGCCGAGGTCGTTGCCGGGTCCGATCCAAACGCCAAGCTCAAGCTCATAATCGAGGTTGCGGCAGGGACCGAAATCGGGCGCGGCCTGGTCGGGCGGCTTGCGTTGGCCGTTGGGCCGGCGGACCGTGCCGCCCGAAACGCGCACCGAGGAAGCGCGGCTGTGATACGCGACGGGGACGTATTTATAATTAGGCATCAACGGATTTTCCGGACGGCTGATCGTGCCGGCGGTGCGGGCATGGTGAATCCCGGCGTAGAAATCCGTGAAGTCGCCGATCCGTGCCGGCACGTGCATGACGCAGCGCGAGGCATCGCGCAGCACTGGCGGATCGCGCGCCTCGCGATTCCCGGCGTCGAGCAACGCGCCGATCCGCCGCCGTAACGCGCGCCGCGCGTCCGCCCCCATTTCCAACCAGCCATTCAGCGTTCTGCCACTCGCCGATTGGGCGGCTTCCAACGCGACGCCCGAGAACAAACCGGCTTCCAACGCGGCGCTGATGTCGAAAATTTTCTCTCCGATGGCGACGCCGCCGCGTGGGGTGCCTCCGTCGGGACTAAAAACGCCATGCGGCAGGTTTTGGATGGGGAACGTCGCGTGACCGCTCGCGGACTCCACCCAACTGGCGCGCGCGGGGTCGTGCGTCTCATCGATCATCGGGTTGCTCCGGTGAAAGTTTTCCCCAGATCGTTCCACACGGCATCGTAGTCCGGTTGCAGTTGAGGGCTGGCCAGCGCGTGACGCGTGGGCAGCAGGACCTGCTGGGTTTCGAACATGATGGCCATGGAGCCGGCGACTTTCCGGGGTTGTAGCTCGTCATGCATAGCGCGCTCGGTGCTCGGGCGGTCGGGTCCGTGCGCCGCCATCATGCCGTGCAAGGACATGCCGCCAGGTTCGAACCCGCCTTGTTTCGCGTCGTAAGCGCCCTCGATCAGGCCCATGCATTCGTTCATCACGTTGCGGTGGAACCAGGGTGGACGGAACGTATGCTCGGCCACCATCCAACGGTCGGCGATACAAATGAAATCGATGTTGGCGACGCCTGGCGTGGGCGTGGGCGAGGTCAGGACGGTGAAGATCGACGGATCGGGGTGGTCGTAACTGACGGTGCCGAGCGTGTTAAATCGCGTCAGGTCGTATTGATAGGGTGCCAGGTTGCCGTGCCACGCGACCACGTCGAGCGGCGAGTGATCGAGTGTCGTGGCCCACAAATGCCCCATGAATTTCTGCACGATCTCCGTCTTTTCGTCGCGATCTTCATACCATGCGACGGGCGTCAGGAAGTCGCGCGGATTGGCCAGACCGTTGGCGCCGATCGGTCCAAGGTCAGGCAGGCGAAACATCGCGCCGTGATTTTCGCAGACGTAGCCTCGGGCTTCGCCATCCGGCAGAGCGACGCGGAAGCGGATGCCGCGTGGGATGACGGCGATCTCTTTGGGCGCGATGCTCAGCCGGCCGAGTTCGGTGTCGATGGAGAGGCGGCCGAGTTGTGGAACGAAAAGCAACTCGCCGTCGGCGTCGCAGAAGATCCGTCGCATGTCCTGGGTCGCGTAATAGTGATGGATCGTGACGCCATTCGTCGCTGTCGTCTCAGAGCCTGACAACATCGTCACCAATCCGTCGATCATATCTGTCGCGGAGCCAGGTTTCGGCAAGGGATTCCAGCGCAGGCGATTGGGTGTCGGGTCAGATGTCGCGCCGCATAAAAAATCTGATTCAATTCTTTTGTATCGCGGATGCGCCGCGGAAGGACGGATACGATACAACCAGGATCGTCTTGACTCTCTTCTTGGGACCGTAAACGGCGTGCCGGACACTTGCTCGGCGTACAGCCCAAGCGCTGGTTTTTGCGGGGAATTCTGCCCGGTGGGAAGCGCGCCCGGCAGGGCTTCCGTGGCGTTTTCGTTGCCGAACCCCGATAAATACACAGGTGTTTCAGGTGTCATGACGGATCTCCCGTTTGCCGCTTGATTTCCACATTAACGATATTATACGAATGCCTCGCCCGGGAGAGGGGTTCTTCATGCCACCAGTCAAGACGCACTCCGTCCGTGCGGCGGAATTTAACCTTGCCGACTTTCTACCATACAGACTAGCGGTTGTAACTGAGTCACTCGCTCGCATCTTCGCCGATAATTATGAGGGATCGTTCAACCTGACAATCCCGGAATGGCGTACGCTCGCCGTTGTCGCGGAACACGGTACGCTGTCGCCAACCGCGGTGGGACTGCATGCCGGGATGGATAAGGTCAAGGTCAGCCGGGCCGCGCAGAGCCTGGTCGCGAAAGGTTTGCTGCGGCAGAGCCCGGACCCGAGCGATGGGCGCGGGCGATTGTTGCGGTTGACGCGCAAAGGCACGACCAC
>PLSZ01000458.1:0-5156 GCA_003164305.1 Acetobacteraceae bacterium | reverse complement strand
CATGACCAAAAGCAGAAACGGCGACAATCCTCGATCCGTGGCCCTGGTGGGACCGCAGGGCAGCGGCAAGTCGACGCTGTTCGACGCGTTGATGGAGGCCGCCGGGGCGGCGGTGAAACGACCGGCCGATCCGCGGAACCGGCCCGCGACCACATCGATCCGCGTTGGCCATTGCGGTTTCCTCAACGAAGCGTGGTCAATCCTTGATTGCCCAGGATCGATCGAGTTCGCGCATGAAGTGCATGCCGCCTTGGCTTTGGTCGATATCGCGGTCGTCGTGTGTGAGCCCGATCCGGCGCGCGCGACCACCATCGCACCGCTGCTGCGCGCGCTGTCAGCCGAGCAGGTGCCCCACATCGTACTGATCAATAAGATCGATACGTTCGACGGTTCGATCGCCGACGTGATCGACTCGTTACAGGCTTACGCCGGTTGCCCTCTTGTGCTGCGGCAGATGCCGATCCTGGATGGCGGGCGGGTCGCCGGTTACGTCGATCTGATGAGCGAGCGGGCGTATCGTTACCGCAAGGGACAGGCCTCGGAACTGATCCGCATTCCGGATTCCGTGATGGCCGAGGAAGCCGCCGAGCGTGGCCGTCTGGTGGAAACGTTGGCGGATCATGACGATGCGCTGCTGGAAAAGGTGCTGGAAGACATCAGGCCGACGCCGGAGGAACTCTATCTGGACATGCGCAAGGACCTGCTCGCCGGCGCGGTGATCGAGGTCATGCTGGGCGCCGGCGAGGCCAGTCACGGTGTGCGGCGGTTATGGAAAGCGTTGCGGCATGAAACGCCGACGGCGGCGGAAACCTGCGACCGCAAGGGCATCGAGGCCGAGGGAACGGCATTGGCGCAGGTGTTTCGCACGGAGTACGCGGGCCATACCGGGAAGCTGTCGTATGCCCGGATCTGGCGCGGCGAGATCAAGGACGGCGTGACGCTTGGCGGCACGCGACTGGGTGGAATCTATCATTTTGTGAATGGCGAACTGTCTAAATCACCGTCCTGCGTGGCCGGCGACGTGGTCGCTCTGGGCCGGTTGGATGGCGTGCCGACGGGCGCCACCATCGGTCTGGGGACAGTGGAGGACGCGTTGCCGTTCCCGCCGGCGCCGACGCCGGTGTACGCTCTGACGATCACCACGGCGGACCGTAAGGACGATGTCCGGATGTCCGACGCGCTGCGGAAACTGGCCGAGGAAGATCCGGCGCTGACAGTCACTCAGGATCACGAAACCGGAGAGACGGTGTTGCACGGGCAGGGCGAGATGCATCTGCTGAACGCCATCGAGCACATGGCGAAGAACTACAACCTGAAGATGACCACGCGGCGGCCGTCGATCGCGTATCGCGAAACGATCAAGAGCGCGGTGCATGAGCATGGCCGGCTGAAACGGCAGACCGGCGGGCATGGTCAGTTCGCTGACGTAAAGATTGACATCGCGCCCCGCGAACGGGGCGCGGGATTCCTGTTCGTGGATAAGGTGGTCGGCGGGTCGGTGCCGCGCAATTTCATTCCGGTGGTGGGTGAGGCGGCGGAGGAAGCGGCGAAGAAAGGCCCGTTCGGGTATCCGGTCGTCGATATCTCGGTCACGCTGACGGATGGCGGGTTTCATGCCGTCGATAGCTCCGACATGGCGTTTCGCACGGCGACGCAGATCGCGATGCGGGAGGGGCTGGCGAAAGCCGACCCGGTGTTGCTGGAACCGATCGATCACGTGACGATCAGCGTGCCGAACGATTTAACGCCGCGCGCGCAACGGCTGCTGACCGGAAGGCGCGGGCAGATCCTCGGCTTTGGCGAGCGGGAGGGATGGCCGGGCTGGGACGACGTGGTCGCGCTGGTACCGGAGGCGGAATTGCATGACCTGATCATCGATCTGCGGTCGCAGACCCAAGGGTTGGGAACGTATCGGCGGCGGTTCGATCATCTGGCGGAGAGCAAGGCCCCGGCGAAAGTTTAATCCCAACCGCGTTGACGTTGCCTCTCGGCCGTAACGCATATTCAACGTCATCCTCGGGCTCGACCCGAGGATCGGCCTGCACGGAATTCGTGCCTTATATGTGAGATAACGGGGCTTGCATCACGAGATGCCAGGGTCAGGCCCTGGCATGACGGGATGGGTGACCGGTGCGTCATTCCTTCGGACGTGTAACTCACCCCACGAAGGCGCCGCCATTCACGTCGAGGATCGCGCCGGACAGGTAACTCGCGGCGGGCGTGCAGAGGAAGGCGATCGGCCAGGCGATTTCCTCGGCGCGCCCCATGCGGCCGAGAGGCAATGATGGGCCGAGGTTTGAACCGCTCGCCATCGGGGTATCGACCGGGCCAGGGGCGACGGCGTTGACCATGACGCCGTGCCCGACGCCATGGCGAGAGGACCATTTCACCAGCGCGTGCACCGCGCCTTTCGAGGCGGAATAATCCGGAGGCGTATTGACGGACGTGCCGCCGGTTTTGCCGGCGACCGATCCGGTCAGCGCGATGTGGCCGCCGCCGTGGGCGGCCATGTGGTCGATGGCGCGCATCACGATCTCCAGCGGGACGCGGACGTTGACGTCCATCACGCGGTGGAACCGGTCGCGCCACTTCGGGTCTTTCCGCCAGTCCCTGGCTTCGAGAATCGCCGCGCAATGGGCGAGCGCGTGCAACCGCGGACCCTCGAACAGGCTCGCCAGAAACGCGTCGTCGGTCAGGTCTCCCTGGGCGATATCGCAGGTTCGGCCCAGAGCGATGATTTCGGATTGGATCGTATCGAGTGGGGCACGATCGACGAGGGTCAGGTCGGCGCCCAGTTGAGCGAGGACGAGGGCGGTGGCTCGGCCGATGCCGCTGGCGGCGCCGGTGACCAACGCGCGTTTGCCTTGCATGTCGAGGGCGGCGGGCAAAGGGAGTGACGTCATTGGCGTTTCCTTCGGTTTCGCGCAGTGTGGCGCGCGATACGCGAGGGAGCAAACATCATGACCTTACGTCTGCGCCAGATCTGCCTGGTCGCGCCGCATCTGGAACCGTCGGTGTCCACGATCTGCACGGTGCTCGGCACGATGGTCAGTTATGTCGATCCGCACGTGGAAAAATACGGGTTGGTCAACGCGCTGATGCCGTTCGGAAACTCGTTTCTGGAGGTGGTGGCGCCGATGGCCGAAGGGACGGCGGCGGGACGGTATCTGGAGCGCCGGGGCGGAGAGGGCGGTTACGTGGTGATTCTGGATTGTGACGCCATCGCACCGTGGTTGGCGCATTTGCCAGGCGTTGGGGTTCGTATCGCGAACGATCTGGATTATCCGGGGGAATATCGCGGGCTGCAACTGCATCCTCGGGATACCGGCGGGGCGTTGCTGGAGATCAATTCTTCCGGTGGCGGCGCCTGGGATGGGCCGTACCATCCGGCGGGCCCTCGGTGGAACGGGGCGCATGGGGTGGACGCCGAGGATGGGATCGTGGCGGCGGAGTTGCAATCGGCGGAACCGGGGAAGCTGGCGGCGCGGTGGGCGGAGATTTTAAGGCGGGATGTGCGGGACGTGGACGGGGTGGCGACGATCCCGCTGGATATCGGGTCGTTGCGGTTCATTCCGGCGACGGACGGACGTGGCGAGGGTCTGGGCGGGATCGATGTTAAGATCCCTCGGCATGAGCGGGCGCGGTTCGCGGCGCGACAGAAGGAAGTGGACACGGTCGATGGGGCGTTGATGCTGTGCGGGACGCGCGTGCGCCTGGTGTAAGCGTCACGCGCCGCGCGTTTCGGCCTTTTTCAGTTCGTCGAGCAGGATCGGCAGCCCCATGGAAACCGTGTGCACGCCAAGCACGCTGACCAGCGCGAGAACTTCCATGATTTCTTCCGGCGTCGCGCCGAGTTTCAGCGCGTTCTCCATGTGAACGCGGGTGCCGGGTTCGTAAAGATGCGTCGTCGCGGCATCGATGGCGATATAGACGAATTCTCGAAGTTTCGGTTCCAGCGTGCCGGTCTTCCAGGGGACCGAGGAAAACTCGCCGTAGGCTTCGAAGAAGTCGGGGGACAAGGCCAGAACGCCGTCCCAGAGTGGCGACCAATAACCGCGGTTGGCGATGAACGCGGCTTTGAGTTTTTCCTGGCGGGCGGACAGCGGCTTCGCGGTGACGTCGGCGTGGCCGTTGGCGCGCATGACGTCGAGCAAAACCGGCACGCCCATGGTCACGGTGTGCACGCCAAGCGTTGACGTGAGCTGGTAGATTTCCATGATCTCGTCGCGGGTGGCGCCATGCCGGAGGGCGTTACGGATGTGCACGCGCAGGCCGGGTTCGTACATGTGGGTGGTGGAGGAATCGATCGCGATATACAGCAGTTCCTTGATTTTCGGCGGCAGCGTGCCGGTCGTCCAGGGGACTGAGGAAAGTTTAGCATAGGCTTCGAAATAATCGGGCGCGATATCAAGCAGAGGGTCCCAGCCGCGGCTCCAGTAGCCTCTGGCGTCGATGAATGCCTGTTTGATGCTGGCTTTTCTGTCTTTCGCGGTCATGTGTGCCTCCCGAGCGAGGGTGTGCCGATATGGATGGACGGGTCAAGTCCCGTAAGCGTATCGGGTGGCCCCAATCGTCATGTTCGGGCTTGGGCCGAACAACTCTCGATCGGCGAAGGAGGCTTGAAGCTGGCGGCGTTGTGTGGGCTGACCGATCCTCGCGTCAAGCCCGAGGATGACGACAGGAAGCACAGAGGTGACGACAGGAAGGGGCTGGCCATAACGACTTAAACGCGGAACCGCCGCACGGCGTCGCGATCCAGTTCCAATCCGAAACCACCGCCAGGCGGAACGATTAAAGCGCCGTCGCCGATCGCGGGCATCGTGGTCAGCAACGCGGCGGAACGAGGCACATACTCGACGATCCGGGCGTTCGGAACCGCGGTCAGCAGATGCACGTGAATTTCCGGCAGCACGTGACCACCAACCGGGACGCCAAACCCGTGCGCGAGGGACGCGACATGCCGCCACGGCGTGACGCCGCCGATGCGGCCCAGATCGATCAGCGCGATGCCGGTGCCTCGGGCTTCCAACAACCGCGCGAAATCGGCGATGTGATACAGGTGCTCGCCGGTCGCGACCAGCACGTCGAGCGCCGCGGTGACCCGGGTCATGCCGGAGATGTCCGTGTGGGAGACTGGATCTTCCAGCCAGACGACG
>PLSZ01000481.1 GCA_003164305.1 Acetobacteraceae bacterium | reverse complement strand
CGCCGGGCGCCCGCGCGCGCGTCGGCCTGTCCGGCCTGACGCTGGCCGAATATTTTCGGGATGACGAAGGCCAGGACGTTTTGTTCTTCGTCGATAACATCTTCCGCTTTACCCAGGCCGGCGCCGAAGTGTCGGCGCTGCTGGGACGCATTCCCTCGGCGGTGGGATATCAGCCGACGCTGGCGACCGACATGGGCGCGTTGCAGGAGCGGATCACCTCGACGAAGAAGGGGTCCATTACCTCGGTGCAGGCGATTTACGTGCCCGCCGACGATCTGACCGACCCGGCGCCGGCGACGTCGTTCGCTCACCTTGACGCGACGACGGTGTTGTCGCGGCAGATCGCGGAACTGGGAATTTACCCGGCGGTCGATCCGCTGGACTCGACGTCGCGCTCGCTCGATCCGCGCATCGTGGGCCAGGAGCATTACGAGGTCGCGCGCAGAACGCAGGAGATTCTGCAGACCTATAAGTCGTTGCAGGATATCATCGCCATTCTGGGCATGGATGAGTTGTCGGAAGAAGACAAACTCGTGGTCGCCCGCGCTCGCAAAATCCAGCGCTTCCTGTCGCAGCCGTTTCATGTGGCCGAAGTGTTCACCGGCTTCCCCGGCAAGTTCGTTCCGGTCGCCGAGACGGTGCGCAGCTTCAAGGCGATCTGCGCCGGCGAATACGATCATCTTCCGGAAGGCGCCTTCTACATGGTGGGCACCATCGAGGAAGCGGTCGCCAAGGCCGAAACGATGAAGACCAACGCGTAACGAACCGAAAGACTCCCTCCGCATGCCCGTGAATTTGGAAATCGTCAGTCCGGAGAAGCTGCTGTTGTCGCGCGATGTCGATATGGTGGTCATTCCGGCCGCCGAAGGCGACATGGGCGTGCTGGAGGGTCATGCGCCGATGATGGTGACGCTACGCGGTGGCGTCGTGTCGCTGTACGAGGGCGACCGTGTCACCGACACGCTGTTCGTCGCCGGCGGCTTCGCGGAAATCACCCCCGAGCGCTGCACCGTGCTGGCCGGGGAGGCGATGCCGGTCAACGAAATCGAACGTACGGAAGCCGAAAAGCGCCTGCGCGACGCGGAAGAAGCGGCAGGCCAGGTCGATGGCGATAACCCGGTCGAAGAAGAAATGGCGCTGGAACGAATCCAGTCATCGCGCGCCATGCTCGAGGCCGTCGACGGCCTGCTGACCGGCCACTGATCCTGGGCAACCGCCGAGACTGAGGAAGCGCCGGGGTTTCACCCCGGACCCCACGAGGGGCGTTGCCCCCTCGACCCCCACCAAAGGCACAGCCCTTGGAACCATTAATTTGGGGGGATTGAGGAGGGGCGCCGACCGTGACCGTGCACGGTCGGCGCCCCTCCTCATTCCCCCCAATGGATGGATTTCAAAGGGCCTCGCCCGGAGCGTGCCCTCGCGCCTGACGCGCGGGATGGGGTCCAGGGGCAACGCCCCTGGCGGGTTCGAAGGGCGGAGCCCTCGCGCCTCCCCAGCCCCGGCGCTCGCCCTTGACCGGACGGGCCAGCGCTCGTAGTCATGACTCCGGAATTGGAGACGATCATGGCCGATGTGGAGCCGTTAAGGGTATTCTGGCAGCCTGGTTGAACGTCTTGTTTGAAACTCAAAGAGTTTCTCTCGGTCCGTGGGATTGAGTTCGAGTCGGTCAACGTTCTTGAAGGCACCTCAGGTCTCTCCGACCTTCGTAAACTGGGCGCCCGCTCGGTTCCGGTGCTTTCGCGCGGCGATCAGTGGGTGTTCGCGCAGAACATTGGCCACGTGGTTAAGTTCCTCGGCCTGAATGAAAAGACCGGCCCGGTGCTGTCGCCGGACGAACTCGCCGCGCGGACCGACCTGATCCTGAGCACCGCGATCCGCCTGATCCCTCAGATGCCGGCGCGGCATCTGACGACCGAGGTGCCCAACCGGCCGCGCTCCTACAAGGTGCTCTCGTTCCATATCTTCCAGATCCAGGAAGTGTTTCTGGAAATGGCTAATGGCGCGACGCTGACCTACGAGGCATTGGCGAAACCGCCGCATGAAGGCCTGAACACCTTCGCCGACATCGCCGCGTTCGGGGAGACAATTCGCGCCAGCTACATGGCGTGGTGGGCTGCGAAGTCCGATCACTCCGGCAAGGATACGGTGCAAACCTATTACGGTCCGCAAACGTTGCATGAAACGATGGAGCGCGCGACCTGGCACAGCGGCCAGCACGTTCGCCAGTGGATCATGCTGCTGGAGATGGCGGGCATCATGCCGGACAGTCCGCTCACGCCCGCGGATTACGCCGGTTTGCCAATGCCAACCAACGCCTGGGACGGCTGACCGTCCGAGGATGATCCCGCCCGTCCCCCGGGAACGGCCCGCTCGAACCCGCGCCCATAAGCTCGCGCGATCACGAACCGACGATCCGGAACCGTTGAAGCACCGCCATGGCCGGGCTTGACCCCATAAGCATCAAGACAAGGCCGGGGACGGTGGAAACCTTTCCCCGAACGTCATCTTCGGGCTCGACCTGAGGATCGGCCCGCCCAGGCCCTTGCCCGAACTATGACTTCCTTGGCGTATCGAGAGATCCTCGGGGTCGAGCCCGAGGATGACGGGAAGAGGCGTATTTTCCTCTCGCGGCGATTATCTTGATGCTTATGGGGCCTGAACCGGCCCTCTTGGCCAGCAGGCGCGGCGACAGATGGCAGGCTCAACGCCAGCCATGACGACCTCGCGGCAGTATGTCGCGTTTTGGCGACAAGCTACTTTGGCGCGTCCGCCGGCTTCTCAGTCGCGCCGCAAACCCGGAAATCCTGAAACGCTCCCGCCGGCGCTGGCTCGGTCCACTGCGCGCCGCACAAATCCACGCCGCTGTCCGGCTTCGTCAACACCGGCAACGTCTTCCACCGCAGGTCGAACCGAGCCGGATCGACGAAGAACGCCCGCACCGGATTGCGCCCCAGAAACATGCCCGTCAGCGTGCCGCTCTCATTGCCGTCGCCCCAGAACAGCCCATCATCGCGTGCCCGGATCGCCCCATCCACCACGTTCCCGTCCACCTGGGCGATCGACTCCACATACCGCACGTCCAACCCGGACGTGCCGATCACCGTGTTGTGCCGCACCACGCTGTTCGCCGCGCGATTCAGGTAAATTCCGTCATCGGAACAATACGCCACCAGATTGTCCGTCATCACCCCATCCACGTGCTCATAACCCGAGCGTCCGCCGTCGCGGCCAAGCCCAGGATCGGTGCCGCCGCCACCGAAGGAGAGGCCGATGGTCTGGCCGCGGGTGCCGCGCAGCCGCCACTCGCACAGCACCACGTTCCGGGTGAAGATCGTGCCGTGCGCGTCGCCTTTCGCGTAGGCGCCATACGACACCGTGTTGCCGCTGAGCTTGACGAAATCGGCGATCAGCGAATCCTGGATGACCCAGCCGTTCGCCGCCACCAGGTCGATCGGCGTCACCGGCGCCGGCGTGTCGCGTCCGTGCGTATCCGTCAGCGTGGTGTGATCGATCCGCCCGTGATCGGGAAACTTGCCGCCCTCGCCGTTGATCTTGATCTGCGCGTTGAAGTCCTCGACGCGCATGTTGTGCAACACAGTATCCTCGGCCGCGCCGACGATGTGAAATCCGTTGTCGCAATCGGTGTCATGAGCGCACACGCCGCGCAACACGATGTTTTCGAAGTGCCAGTCGGGAGCAGCCACTTTCAGCGCCTCGGGCTGATCCGATTCGATGGTGACCAGGCCCAGACGCGGCGCGCGCAAGGTGATCGGCGCGGCGGGCGTGCCTGGACGGCGGAACGTGATGTAGGAACTGTGCACCGTGTAGACCCCGGGCTGCAGCAGGATCACATCGCCCGGATCGGCGGTGTCGATCGCCTGACGCAACGTCTCGATCGAGGACACCGAGCGCAACCGGCCCGGCGGCAACACGCCGTCGTGCGCCTCGCCGGCGCCCACCCAGGTGGGCAAGGGCAGGTCGTCCGGCCGGTCGAGCGCGTTCGCCGTTTGCAGCCAGTGCGCCAGGCCGACCGCCTCGAACGCGCCGGTGATGGCGCCGGTGACCAGGCCGGGAGCGCCAACGCGGCCCTCCGGCATGGCGATGACATGGTCGGCGATCTGCGCCGGGGCGTAACCGACCCAGTTGATCGCCGGCACCAGGCTGGCGGCGCCGATCAGCACGGCGATCCCCAGCGCGGCTGCCGCGAACCTCACCACCACGCGCCGCCGGATGCCCCACGCGGTGTGGCGGGGCAGGGGGGTGACCGGCTGCTCGGGCGACCATCGCAACAGGCGCCAGACCAGGGCGGCCACGATCGCGGCGAGCAGTGGATCGCGGAAATCCGGCAACTGGTCCGGCTTGAACCAGCGCCCGATCTCCACCGCCATGGACAGCGAGAAAGCGGCCACCGCGGCGAAAAAGCCGAATCCAGGCGTGCAGGCGCGCCACAACCAGGTCATCAGGCCGATCAGCCCGGCGAGCAGCGCGGTGACGACCCAGCGCGGGATCGACGTGGCCAGCGGCTCCAGATCCACCTGCATCCCAGGGATCAACGTCAGCGGGTCCGTGCGGTGCAGGACCGTGGGCAACGACAGCCAGCCGCCGAACGGCAGCCCGGCCGCGACCACCGCGACGATCGGCACGGCGACGCAAAGCCATGGCTGCCACCGCCGCCCCCGTTCGATCCACGACGGCCCGGTGTTCCAGGTTTCGGGCGGTTGGGTGCTCCAGTCCTCCGGCGGACCGGGGTCCCAATCGTCGCGTGACAGGCCGTGGGGTGACAGACCCGGGGGGAACGGGGGCTCCGGCGCTGAATCTCGCGGTCCTGGCTCGTTCATCCGCCATCCGATTGTGCTATGAGGAAACCAGTGCGCCATGACGTGGAAGAGACCACGCCGCATGTCAATGATCGACCAGCCATCCCCGGCGCTCCATTATGGGCGCCCTGTTACCGGCGCCAACCAACCGAGGGACGACGTGACCCGCCACCTGATCCCTCAATCGGTCAACCTCCTGGCCGCCCTCTTGCTCACCCCCGTGGTCGCGCTGCTGGCCGCCACCGCCGGCCGCGCCGCGACGCCCGACATTCTGCTGCCCTATCCCGTCGCCATCACGTTGCCCGCCGGTACGGACAGCATCGGCGCCGACGACCCCTCGATACACGATCTGATCGGCACGGTCCGTGCCGGCGAGGACACGGTTACCGTGACCCTGCCCCAGGACCGAATCGGCGTCGGCGTCTTTCGCGTGATCTGGTCCGCGTGGGACCCCAAATCGCCGGAACACCCCGCCGCCCGCCGTGATTCCAGCCTGTTCGTCCTGCCGCGCGGCATGACCGTGGTCGGCGCCAGCGGCGGCGGCAACGCGCTCGCCGGCAACAACACGCCGCACATCGCCCGCGATGCCTGGGGCTCACTGCACATGGTCTGGTACGACTCCTATGGCGGCATGAGTGATGGCGCGCAATACCGCCGCGCCCACATTATGCCGGACGGCTCGGTTCAGTTCGAGACCGGGGTCATGCCTCTCGGACCGCATCCTGGAAGCTGGTCGTCGATGCCCACCGTGGCCGCGTTCGGCAACACCGTGCATTTCGCCTGGCAGGCCGACGGTACGCTGCGTTATCGCTCCCTGACCCGCGACGGCTCGGACTGGCGATGGTCCGATGAGCTGGATACCAAGGTGTCCGGTCCCGGACGCGACACCGGCCCCTCGATCGTGGCGGATGGCAGCGGGGTGCATATCCTCACGACGGCCTCGGTTTACACCACGTCGGCCGACGGCGGTCGCACCTGGACGACCGAGAAGGTGAATTTCGGCGACGATCAGCACGTGAAGACCGTCTCGCTGACCATCGACAGCAGCGGCCATCCGGTCGCCGCCGCCAGCTCGGTGATCGCCAGCCCGCCGATGGACGAGGACAAGGGCCATGGCGGCTACTGGACCATTCGCATGCTCCGCCGCGTCGCTCCTGGGCAATGGGAGCGCATCTCCGGACCGCTCGACGGGCGTCCGGAATGGGCCGCGCCACGCCGGACGGACGAGGATGTGCTGGCCGACTGGGTGAGGGTGATGGCGGACCGGGCGGGCGGCTTGCACGTCACGTGGCACGGCACCGCCGTCAGCCGGATTTACGCCAACGATCGCGCCTATTACGCCTGGCGGTCGGCGGATGGCGCCTGGCGCGCTCCGGTCTCGCTGCGGGACGCCGATCCCGAGCACGGGTTCGGCTGGTCCTATGCCCCGGCCCTGATCATGGACGGCGACCGGGCGCTCACGCTGGTGTTCCACAACATGGTCGTGGGGCGCCAACAGCGTGGTTTCGACGTGGATCTGGGGTTGTTTCGCGACGGCCGCTCCTTGACGCCGGCCTTGCCGGTGACCCGGTTCGCGCGCGACTCGATCGTCACCGGGCAGCCGCAAAACGCGCTGTCCTCGTGGTTTCCCGGCGCCGACCCCACGGTGGAGCGCGGCGGCGACGGCCGGGTCTGGGCTGACATGCTGCTCAGCCTCGCGCCCACCGGCGCTTCTGGGCCGAGCCTGATCGTGCTGGACCGGCTGGAACTGACCGACTGGCTGAAGGCCGCCGGGCAGTAGGGAGCCGGTTAACAGGGACCGGTTTATCGGAACCGATTAATTGTAGCGGCGTGCAATGCTGAACGGCCCGACGCGCGATAGAGCGTCTTTTCCGGCGCATATTCCGCTGAGACGGAAGCGAGCGCCCGACGCGCATTCACTGAGACACAGCGCACGATCCGTGAGACGGACGCACAATAGATGACTGGCGACGCATAACAGCCGCTTTCGACCCATAAGGGACATTCAACGCACCGCGCGCGACGGGTTGCGAGACCCCGGATTGATTGAGGTCAATGATCAGTCCAGCCAGTTGGTTTCAGAAAAGGGCGCGCGCAATTGGCCGTGGACCAGCGGATGCCACTCTTGAGGCCCAATCCATTACACGCGGAGGATGCAGGTCGATGTCGCCGCTGACGATCTTTCTGGGGAGGTTCTTCGGTCTTTCCTGCCT
>PLSZ01000397.1 GCA_003164305.1 Acetobacteraceae bacterium | reverse complement strand
CTGCCGTCGAATATCGTGCATATCGATTGCGATCCGGCGGCGAACGGCCGCACCTACGCGGACACGTATTTCGTCTGCGGCGACTCCAAACTGACCTTAAATGCGCTGCTGCCGAAAATCGCCGGTCAGATGGCCATCGATCCCGGCTATAAAGCCGAGTTCGCCGACCTCAAGCGCAAGGTCGTCGCCGATTTCCTCGGCACGCTCGGTGTCTATGGCGGGTTCAGCAAGCAACTGCGCGACGTGTTGCCGAAGGACGCGATCTGGGTGCGCGACGTGACCCAGAACAACACCACCTGGGGTGATCGCGTCTTCCCGGTTTACTCCCCGAATCAAAGCGTCTTCCCGGTCGGCGCCGGCATCGGCCAGGGCCTGTCGCTGTCCCTGGGAGCGGCCGCCGCGGCAGGCGAGCGCAAGACCATCTGCATGACCGGCGACGGCGGCTTCTTCCTCAATGTCGGCGAACTTTGGACAGCGGTGCAGGAAAACCTCGATCTGGTCGTGTTGGTGATGAACGACCGAGGCTATGGCGTGATCAAACGCATCCAGGACGCCACAGCGCAGGGCCGCCGGTTCTTCGCCGATTTGCAAGGGCCGGATCTGGGCAAGCTGGCGGCGCTGTCCGACATTCCGTACTTCAAATGCAGCAGCGCGGACACGTTCGGATCGACCGTCGCGCAAGCCCTGGCGATCAAGGGACTGACGATGGTCGAAGTGGACATGACGGCGGTCGGTGACTTCCCGCCGTACTATCCGTTCAATCAACGACCGGGGTGAAGCGGAACCCGTCGCCCCACCGGGTCAGGCGACCCTTCGACGGCGAAGGGAAATGCCCGGTGCATAACAGCGTCGAGGTATCGCACAATCTGGCGAACAGCGTGCGTCGCGTTTCGCCGCCCTGCTGGCGATCGTAATCCGCGCGCATGCACAATTCCGGATACCGCGCCTGGATCGGCGAGTGGATCATGTCGCCGCCGATCACCGCGTCCGCGCCGGGCTTGCCGACGAGGACGGAATAATGGTCGATGGTATGCCCAGGAGTGGGGATCAACGTAACGACGTCGGATAACTGATGGTCGCTGGTCACGACCTCCTGCCGGCCGGCGGCGACGATCGGCAGCACTGAATCGGCGATCCATGGCTGCTTGCCGGGATCGGTGCGCTCCTTCTCGGTCCAGAACGCCAGTTCCCGATCGGCGAACACGTATTTCGCTTTCGGAAAGGTTGGCACCCAGCGCCCGTTCTCCAGCCGTGTGTTCCAGCCGACATGATCGACGTGCATATGGGTGCACATGCAATAATCGATGTCGTTCACCGTCAGACCGGTCGCCGCCAGATTGCGCTCGTAACGATCCGATTCCATCCGGTTCCAGAACGGATAATTCGTCCGCTCCTTATGATTGCCGACGCAGGAGTCGATGAGAATGTTGTGATGCTTCGTCCGCACGATGTACGACTGGATGCACAGCATCAGTTGCCCGCTGGCCGGATCGATATAGGCCGGCTCCAACCACGGCCGGTTCTCCTCCAGCAACTCCCGCGTCAGGGTTGGGAAGAAGGTCAGCGGATCGAACAGCGGCGCTTCCGACTCGATCACCCGATGGATGGTCAGGTCGCCGACGGCGAATGTGGTGCTCATGCCTGGAGGGTCCTCGAAAGTTCGCGCGATGCATGGTGCCACGGGCAGCCGCGGGCTGGAACCTCCGCCGGCCGCGCCCCATTATGGACCAGACGGTTCGTCGCGGGTCTCCTCCCGTACTTGCCCCACCTGCCACCCCCGCCTATAGCGGCACCCGTCGAAGGAGACGTCATGGCGGCCACCACCGAAGCCACGGGCATCAATCCAGCCCTCGCACTACAGGCCGAGATCCTGTCTCGGCCGATGACCGAAAACCGGCGCATGGCGGATGTCATCCGCGCCTTGGCGATCGACGCCACGGAGGCCGCGAATTCCGGCCATCCGGGCCTGCCGATGGGCATGGCCGACGCCGCCACCGTGCTGTGGAGCCGGTTCCACAAGTTCGACCCCAACGCGCCGTCCTGGCCCGACCGCGACCGGTTCGTGTTATCGGCCGGCCACGGCTCCTTGCTGCTCTACGCGTTGCTGCATCTGACCGGCTATCCCGGCATGGGCATGGATCAGATCAGGCAGTTCCGCCAACTGCACTCCGCCGCCGCCGGGCACCCCGAACTTGGCGAGGCCCCCGGCATCGAGACGACCACCGGTCCTTTGGGCCAGGGTCTGGCCACCGCCGTCGGCATGGCGATCGCGGAACGCATCCTGGCGGCGCGGTTCGGCAAATCGCTGGTCGATCACCGCACCTGGGTCATCTGCTCCGACGGCGACCTGATGGAGGGCATCAGCCATGAAGCCCTCGGCCTCGCCGGACATCTGGGGTTGTCCAAGCTGACGGTGCTGTATGACCAGAACAACATCTCGATCGACGGGGACACCGCGCTCGCCGTCTCCGACGACGTCGAAAAGCGCGTGGCCGCCCACAACTGGGCGGTCCGCCGCGTCGATGGCCACGATCCCGACCAACTGACCGCGGCTTTGTCCGCCGCCACGCGCTCCCGCAAGCCGACCATGATCGTCTGCCGCACTATCATCGGACTGGGCGCGCCGACCAAAGCCGGCACCAACGGCGTGCACGGCTCGGCGCTTGGCAAGGCGGAGGCGGCCGGCGCGAAGCAACTTCTGGGCTGGACCGCGCCGCCGTTCACCGTGCCCGACGACCTCGCCGCGCTGTGGCACACGGCGGGTGAGCGGTCCCTCGGCGCAAGGCGGGCCTGGCTGAAACGCCTCGCGACCTCCAACCAACGCAGCGAGTTCGAACGCGCGATCGACGGCAAGGTGCCCGACACCTGGAACGACGCGATCGCCGCGATGAAGCAGGAAATCGCAGATAGCAAGCCAAAGCTCGCCACAAGGCAGTCGAGCCAGAAAGTGCTGGAGACCCTGATCCCGAATACGCCGGAACTGATCGGCGGCTCGGCCGACCTGACCAGCTCCAACCTGACCATGATCAAGGGCCAGGCCAGCATCGCCCCGGGCAACTTCGCCGGGCGCTATATCCACTACGGCGTGCGCGAGTTCGGCATGGCCGCGGCGGCGAACGGCATGGCGGTGCATGGCGGCATCATCCCTTACACCGGCACGTTCTTCGTGTTCAGCGACTACATGCGGCCCGCCA
>PLSZ01000579.1:391-8530 GCA_003164305.1 Acetobacteraceae bacterium | reverse complement strand
AAGTGGTGCTGGTCAGCCGTCGCGGTCTGCCGCAGGGCGGCACCGATCCGGTGCGCTGGGTCTATCTGGACATCGGCCGCTTCGGGGGCCTGGCTGAAACCGAGGGCGAGGCGATCAAGTATCGCATCGCCACCGAACACGACGGCGGTGCTACCGGCCCGGTGGCGATCGCGGGGCCGACGTGCGACGGCGCCGATATCATGTACGAGAAATCCAACTACCGGCTGCCGCTGGCACTGGCGTGCGGGGATCGGGTGTCGCTGCTGTCCACCGGCGCGTACGTGACGACATACGCCAGCCAGCGCTTCAACGGATTCGCGCCATTGGCGGAGCACTACATCTAGCTGGGCGGATTGCAGCCGCCCTACGGCTAAAAATCCAACAGCGCATCAATCGCCGCCTGCCCCATGTCCGGGCTCTCGGTGTGATCGGCCACCACGTGAATCCCCGCCCGCAGCACCGTCTCCGGCCCATCATGCGCGACGGTGCCGGGCGGGATCAGCTTGCCGAGCATGCTCTCCACGTTCTGCAGATGCTCGATGGCGCGGCGGATGCGTTGGCTGGTGAGGTCCTGGAAGCTGCAGGCCTCGAAGATTGCGGCGACCTTTTCATTCACCACAATCCGTCCGGCAGTACTCGGCTGCTCCTGGTTGACCCAGTCGTCGATTGCTTCGGCGGCTTCCATGATGCGGTTGGCGGCCTCCTCGGTGGCCTGCACCACCGCTTCTAGCTCCACCCCGCTGTTGCGCGCGGCCTGGGTGGGAGCGGAGACGACGGTTGCGATCTGCTCGTGAATGCTGGCGAGCTGGCGTGACAGGTTTTCCTCACTGAAATCCACCAACTGAACGGTTGCGTGAATTTCGGTGCTGAGCTCGGCGATCCGGCGATCGACGAAGCGGCGCAGTTCCGCCAGCGGTTCGCCGATTTCCTCACGCAGCGCGTGGCGCAAGCAGGCGATCATCCGGTCGTCCAGCGCCTGATGCGTCATTTTCCTCGCCACATTGTTCATCAGGTTCCGGCCTGGGCCCTGTGCTCTCCCTCATTCAAGCGCGATCTGCTTAATTTCGACTGAAGAACTGGCGCTTACCCGCGCAAGATTTCCGCGCTATGGCGAAGATCAACGCGCGGGTTAGCCGTGCTGGAGCGAGGGGGAACACCATGCGCGTCGGCGTGATCGGTCTTGGTTCAATGGGCATGGGCGCTGCGCTCAATCTGGTGCGCGCTGGCCACGAGGTGTCCGGGTGCGAGCTGCGCGAAGCCGGACGCGCCGAGCTTGTCGCTGCCGGCGGCACCGCGGTGGGCTCGGCCGCGGACCTTCCGGATGGGCTCGAAGCCGTCGTGGTGTTCGTCGTCAACGCCGCCCAGGCGAATGACGTGCTGTTCGGGCAAGCCGGCTGCCTTGCCCGCCTCACCCCCGGTGCTGTGGTGCTGTGCTGCACGACGGTGGCGCCGGAAGCGGCCCGCGCGCTGGATGCCAGGCTCACCGAAGCCGGCCTGCTGATGCTGGATGCCCCGGTTTCCGGCGGTGCGGTCGGCGCGCGCGGCGGCACGATGACGGTGATGGCATCCGGTTCCGAGCTGGCGTTTGCCAAGGCCCAGCCGATGCTCGATGCGATCGCCAGCAAGGTGTGGCGGCTCGGCGATGCCGTGGGTGTCGGCAGCACGGTGAAGATGGTCAACCAGTTGCTGGCCGGGGTGCACATCGCCACCGCGGCCGAGGCGATGGCGCTCGGCATTCGCGCCGGTGCTGATCCGCAGACGTTGTTTGACGTGATCAGCACGTCCGCGGGGTCGTCGTGGATGTTCCAGAACCGCGTGCCGCATATCCTGGCGGGCGATGACACGCCGCTGTCGTCGGTGAATATCTTCGTCAAGGACCTTGGCATCGTGCTGGACCAGGCCCGCGCGCTGACGTTTCCGCTGCCGATGGCCTCCGCCGCGCATCAATTGTTCCTGGCGGCAGCGGCCGCCGGCCATGGTGCGCGTGACGATGCGTTCGTTATACGGTTCTGGGAACAGTTGACCGGGATTGGTCTGCCGAAGCCGGAATAAATCTGTACGGGCTTGGCTTTGATCTTGCATCGCATGGGCGGAATCCTATCCAGGGAGACCGCTCATGCGCCGTCGCACATTTCTCGCGAGCAGCCTCGCCGCCCCGTTCATCGCCCGCAGCGCCCGGGCCGATGAGGTCGTCATCAAGATGGGAGCGCTGAAGCTCATCCATTCGATCACCCCGTATTTTTATGAAAAATTCGCACCTTCCGGTTATCGCTTCGAGATCATCTCGTTCGAGTCACCGAATGACTGCAAGAATGCCGTTGTCACCAAATCCGTCGATTTCGGCACGTTCGGCGTGGCCGCCGCGATTCTCAGCGCCGTCGCGCATGAGCCGCTGACGGTGATCGGCTCGGCATGCAACAAGGGCATGGCGATCGTTGCGGCGAAGAATGGCGATATCAATACGTTGAAGGATCTGAAAGGCCATCGCGTGGCGATCTGGCCGGGTTCGACGCAGGAGGTGTTCGTGCTGGAACGACTGCGGATGGAGGGGATGTCTGTGCATGACATCACCCCGGTGCGGGTGTCGTTCTCCGAAATGCACACCGCCCTCGCGCGTGGCGATATCGATGCTTACGTCGGCGCCGAACCGGCACCTGGGGTTTCCGTCAGCACCGGGGTCGGCAAGATCGTCGAGTATCCATATTCCACGCCGATGGGCAGCCTGAACATGATCCTCGGCACCCATCGCGATCTCGTTGAGCAGAAGCCGGAGATCTGCAAGGTGGTGGTGGATGTGCAGCGCCAGGCCAGTGCCTACGCCATGGGCAACCCGACCGCGATGATGGACATGACGGTGGCAAAGCTTGGCCAGAAGCGGGAGGCGATCGCCATCTCGGTGCCGAATGTCGAGCTGAACTGGCGCATGACGCCGGAAATGCTGGCGGAGTGCCATGAATATGCCGGGCAGATGCTGGCGCTGAAACAGATCAAGGCGATCCCCGATCTGGCGGCGCTGTTCGACCCGCGTTTCTCCGATCAGGTGGCCCAGCAGGCCTAGCCCGTGCGCTCGTTCCTGCTGGGCATCGCGGTGCCGGCGCTGTTGCTGCTGGGATGGTGGCTGGGCACGCGGGGGCTGGCGTATTCGCTGATCCCGCCGCCGATGGAGGTGGCCACCGAGATGGTCGACCTCGCCGTTGGCGGCATCAACGACGACGCGTTCAGCAACATGCTGCTGACCAATTTGATCGCCTCCGCCAGCCGGGTGTATGGCGCCTTCCTGCTCGCCTGCGTGCTGGCGTTGCCGATGGGCATGTTGATCGGCCGGCTGCAGACCGCCCGCGCGCTGCTTGACCCGATGTTGCAGATGCTGCGACCGGTGCCGGTGACCGCCTGGTTGCCGCTGTCGATGATCGTGTTTGGGCTTGGCCCGCGCTCGGCGTTCTTTCTGGTCGCCCTGGGCGCGTTTTATCCAATTCTGGTGAACACCATCTTCGGCGTGCGCAGCGTGGAGCCTCGGCTGTTCGAGGCCGCCGCCATGCTGGGCACACGACCGGCGGCGATGTTCCCGACGGTGGTGCTGCCGGCGTCGCTGCCCGGGATCTTCACCGGCCTGCGGGTCGGCCTGGGCTTCGCCTGGGTTGTCATCGTGGTGGGCGAGATGACCGGCGTGCAAACCGGACTGGGCGCGATGATCATGGACGCGCGCCAACTCAGCCGGACTGAGATCGTCATCTGCGGCATGATCGTTATCGGCGCCGCCGGTTATTTGTCCGATCGGGCAGTGCTGCTGCTTGGCAAGCGGCTGCTGCGCTGGAGTCCGCAACATGGATAGTCAACCCGCGGCTGACGCCTATGTCGCCGAAAAGCATGCCGCCGATATCATCCAGGCCGACGGGGTCGATAAGCGGTTCGGCGACTTCCTGGCACTGGGCAACACCAATCTGCGGGTGAAAGAGGGCGAATTCGTCTGCCTGATCGGGCCGTCCGGCTGCGGCAAATCGACGCTGCTGCGGATCATCGCGGGGTTCGAAGCGGCGAGCGACGGCACGATGATCGTCGCCGGCAAGGAGGTCTCCGGTCCTGGCCCGGATCGCGGCATGGTGTTCCAGGATTATGGGCTGTTTCCATGGCTGACGGTGCGCGACAATATCGGGTTCGGGCCCGCCGCGCGGGGACTGCCAAAGGCGCGCATCGCCGAGACGGTGAACCGGTTCGTCGAGCTGGTGGGGCTTTCGAGGTTTGCCAATGCGTATCCGCATCAACTGTCCGGCGGCATGAAGCAGCGGGTGGCGATCGCCCGGGTGCTGGCGAACGACGCGCGCGTGGTGCTGATGGACGAGCCATTCGGCGCCCTGGACGCCATGACGCGGGAGCGGCTGCAGGACGAACTGCTGGAACTGTGGTCGAGCACCGGGCTGACGATCATCTTCGTTACTCACGCGATCGAGGAGGCGATCCTGCTTGCCGACCGCGTTGTGGCGATGCAGCCGGGGCCTGGGCGGATCGTGTCGGATACGCGGATCGAGCTGCCGCGGCCACGCGACGTGTCGTCGCCGGAGTTCAATGAACTGCGGCGGCGGTTGTCAGCGGAGTTGCACGGGTAGGGGGCCTCGGCGATGGCCGATGGGCGCCGGGAGAGTGGCGTGGGCGGCGGTTTTCTGGCGGTCATGACCTGGTCCTTGGTGCGCTGATCAAGAAATGTGTGACAAGACATTCTCAAGACGATGTCGGGTGAGTTTTTGATACGTTCACTAAATCAGCGATGCCGTTATGATGCCCTATTGGAACGTCTTCCCGTCTCGGAAACGGCCTGCGGAGTGGTCGAAAGGTCTCGCCCGACCGGCGACGCTCGGTCCGGCAGGTTCCTCCGCGCCGAAACGGCCCAATCGCGCGTTAACGGGCCTTCGCGCGGTTTCGAGCATCGGGCCCCTGAGAACCAGTGGTGCGCAACCCATCGCCTCCCACATGCGGGCCGAGAACTCCGGGTGGAGCGATACAGGGCCGCCGCCATTGTCAAAGTCGCGGCGATCGCTGGTGGCCAGGTACGTTTCCGCCGCCAGGCCTTCGGCCAGAATGACGTCATGTCGCGCCAACTCGACGTGAAAATATGTCACCTGATCCCTCGTTACGCTCACGATCGAAGCGCCGTTGATCAGCAATCTGATTGGGATCAGGATGCCCTGAACGTAAACCGCGTGATCGGGCGACAAATACAGGTCGCGCGCCGGAACGCCATCGGAGAAGGCACCGGCCCGGACCCGCACCGGCCAGACCTGTTCCGGCCTCGGATGACGCCCACTCTCCAGGTGCCGGTGACCAATCCAGATGATTGGTCTGGGCGTTCCACCGATGACGGTTTCCACCAGATCGCCGGGCTGTAGATCTTCCACCGGCCGATCGCCCAGAGGCGTCCGGATGCGTGTTCCCGCGAGGAAGCAGGAGACGGTAACGTCGGCACCGCCGGCGACGTTGGTGACCGTGAAATCGCTGGGCGTGAAGTTTCCCGGCAGTGTTAAACTGACGAGACCTGACGCCTCGCTCACGGTCAGGGTACCCCCGGCATAATTCTTTCCGGTCGACGTCACCCCATCGATCATGATCGTATCGCCGGGGGAGAAACCGCTAATGGTGCCCGAAAGCCCGGCCGTGTTCCCCTCGAGGAGCCAATCCGCGCCCGTATCGAACACGATCGATCCGAAATTGACGACGGTCGAGCCCAGACCCGATAACGCCCCGGCGGAAGAAGCGGAAGCGAGTTCCAGTGTGCTGATCACGGTCGTGCCAAGAAGGTTGCCGCCGTTGATAGTGCCGTTGAACACCGCGCCGGGATCGATCTTCACCAGGTTCGCATATCCGCTGTGCAGCAAAACGGCATTCTGGACACCAATGATGCTGCCGGCGTTCACCACCGTCGTCGCACCATACTTCCCCAGAACCCCGGTATAACCGCTGATCGTTCCGCCGGCCTGGTTGGATACGAGGCCGCCAGACGAGAGTTCTACCCCTCTCCCGTTGGTCGCCGCTTCGCTACCCACGATATGAGCGGTATTCACGACCGTTAGTGTGCCGTTCGACTGGCCATAGACTCCGGTCGTACCGCTGATGGTACCGCCGCTGAGATTGGTGACCGCGCCGCCGCCGGAAAACAGGTCGATGCCCTGACCAACCGTGTTGTCTCCCAGGATCTGGCCGGCATTCACGACCGACAGGTACTGGGAGCTGAGAATCCCTTCAGACCCACTCAGCGTGCCTCCGAACTTGTTGGCCACATAGCCACCCGAGGCGAGGTACACCGCCGAACTCCCTGTGACACGGCCGTAATTCACCAGGGTCACGGCACCGCTGGGGCCGCCGTAAACACCGCTCGCGACGCCGCTGATCAGGCCGCCGGCGACGTTCGTCACCGTGCCGGGGCCATCAAGCCAGACGCCATGCTCCCCTTGGGTGATCGTGCCCTGGTTCACGACCAGCCACCCGCCCGGGGAATACACCCACAGGCCACCATCCACATAGCCGGACGGGGTAATGGTCGTGGGATTGTCGGCCGCCGAGGTGAGCGTAATGCCCGACCTGTAGCTGATGGAGATTGTTTTGCTCATAAGACCTTCCTTCGGCGTTGCCACCGAGGGCCAGGTGCCGGTGGCCACCTTATTGCCGGCGCCCTGACGTGGAAAGAGGAAAACCTGGGCTACGCCGCTGGACAGATCTGGCCGCCAGGAGCGGTCCGCTTTCCACCCTCTGCGGACTCACCGGTTGCAATTCTCAAGAATCATGAAACAAGTAAAAGCCGCGCTTTGTTGCTTGGGAGCGGCCAGTTGGCACACGTGGGGTCACCAAACGATCTGTTCCAAATCGTGTGGTGACCCCATTTACAGACGAGATTGGGGGTCAGCGCCCGGGCGGTTCCCGCCGCCGCTCGGACGACGCATTGGCTCGGAGGTCCGGTAGGATCCCTCAGTGTCGGAGCGACACGGTTCCTTCCCTCTCGCTTGCAAGTGCGGAACAACCACCCATAATATCCTCTCCAGATGCTGTTCTCCGGATGATGCCCGATGCGCACGCTGCTGCTGTTGATGCCGTTCCTGCTGGCGGTCAGCGACAATGGACCCGCGCAAGCGGATGATGCCGTGCCACCGCAGGCCAAGATGGCGGTAGAGGCGTTCCGTAGCCTGTGCGCGGCAGCGCCTCGCGACTATGATGCTCTCGTCGCCCAAGCCGAAGCCCTCAAATTCGAGCCGCTGTCCGACGGACTGAGGCATCAGGCTGGTGGCATCACCATTCGCGACCAGGAGTGGCGCGGCGGCACTGACGAGGCGCACTTCGACTTCAGCGTCAACGAAATGAAAAATCCCAGGAATCGGAGTGAGGCATGCAACATCACTGTGTATGACGTTGATGTCGAGCCCATCCGTAATCAACTGATTTCAACCTTGAGGCTCCAAGGGACTCCAGAGGAGCGTCATATCGGTAGCAGCACTACATATTCCTGGACGCTGACGGGTCGACCCGATACGAGAGTCTTCTTGAACACGGGCTCGCTGGCGGGAAAGCGAACCGCGAGGATTAGTGCGATTTTCAATATATTTTAATACATGTTCGCGACCGCTGAAAGCCTCTTTGAGATGTCTTCTTCAAGCCTGGCGCGCCCGAGGCGAAGGCCCGCGACACGTGACCCTGCACGGGCGTGAGGAAGTGGTCATCATCTCGGCCGAAGAGTTCCGCCGCCTGAAAGGNNGAGCAGACGGGCGCCGCGTTGATCGACGCGACGCGGGTGTCATCATGCCAGGAAATCGACATCGCGCCTGGACGCTCTCGCTTACCGGTGCGTCACGTGACGTTGTGACGGGGTGGCTGCTCGACACCAACGTATTGTCCGAACCGCGCCGCCCGAGACCGGCTCNNGGCGATCTGCTGGATCATGTCGAACTCCGATCGGTTGGCGGTCAATACGGGCAGGCCTCGCTTCGCCGCGGTGAGATAAATCAGCGCGTCGTTCAGGCATTCGTTACGCTGGTGTGGCTGAAGCCCCTGTGTGCGGGCGAGCGTGCCGGATATGACTCCCGCGAGATGCCAGGTCTCGGCATCCGGAACCAGCAATCGCGTATCGGGTATCGACCCGAGGAGGATGCCGTATTGTCT
>PLSZ01000579.1:0-374 GCA_003164305.1 Acetobacteraceae bacterium | reverse complement strand
CACTTCGGCGGGCAGGGAGCCGCTCATGTTCCTGATCGTGACGTTGGTATCCGGAACCAAGGCCATCCGCGCGTTCGCCGCGACCGACGCCGCCGCCACCGGATCGGGCCGCGCGAGAATCGCCAACGCGGTGAGGCCAGGTTCCGTGGTCGACCGCAGCCCGCTCTCGCGTTTCGCGGCTTCGATCAGCGCCTTGGGCGCGCGGAAGCTGACGTGCTCCGTTTTGTCGTCGAGTAAGCCGGCCCGGCGCGCTTCCTCGATCAGGGTTGCTCCGATCGTCGCGGGGGGCGTGACGTCATCATCGTACGGCATCGGGCTTATCCTGAGTGACTGTGCGCATAATACCAGTCGTCCGAAACATTGACTCTCGATCG
>PLSZ01000523.1 GCA_003164305.1 Acetobacteraceae bacterium | reverse complement strand
GCATCCGGGGATTGATCTGAAGGAGTGGGTGACAAGGCGGACCGGCATGACGTTGCCGGAACTCGCGGCGGGGTTCGAAAGCATCGGCGAAAACTGCGAATTCGGTCTGGTGCAGCGCCGCTGCGACACCGAGCCTTTGGGTCTTTTGCGCTTCACCGGATCGCTGTCGAACGACATCGTTCGCGGCATCGACCGGGAGTTCGAGGGGATCGGCGAGCCGGAGGACATCACGCCCAGGCTGGAGGGCGAGGCGGGCAAACGCGAGTTCATGATCCATGAGCGGAAATACGGGCTGATCTATCACACCTTCGTTTACGAAGGCGAACGGACCGCCGACCTGATGCGGCAGCAGGAAGCCACGCGGCTGAAGTTCCTGCGCCGCAAGTTTCTCGAGGAACTCGACGCGGGCGAAAAGATCTTCGTGTTCAAGCGAGGCACGCCGATCGCCGAGTCGGAGATCCTGCCGCTGTTTCTCGCGCTCAATCGCAGGCAGGCCAACACGCTGCTGTGGGTCGTGCCGGAGGAACCGGGTCATCCCACCGGCTCGGTCGAGGTGCTGATGAACGGTCTGCTGAAGGGTTACATCGACCGGTTCGCGCCGGGCGACAACGCGCATGATTTCTCGTTCGAGGCGTGGGTGAAATTATGCGTGAACGCGCATTTGCTGAACCGGATCATACGGGCGCCGGGCCGCGGGTGAGCATGCTCGTTCCCGGGCGGGACCAAAGGCCCGCGGTGCTGTTGTTCGACTGGGACAACACTCTGGTCGATGGGTGGGCGGCCATCGCCGCCGCCCTGAACGCGGCGTTCACCGCCTTCGGCAAGCCGTTGTGGAGCATCGAGGACACCAAAAATCGGGTCCGCGTCTCCTTGAAGGAAAGCTTCCCGGTGATGTTTGGCGACGATTGGGAGCATGCGCGGGACATCTTCTATGAGCGGTTTCGCGGCGACCATCTGGCGCATGTGTCGCCGATGCCGGGGGCCGCGGAGGCACTGGCGGCCGGCGCGGCGTGGCCGCGGGGCGTGGTGTCGAACAAGGCCGGGCGGTATCTGCGGGCGGAAGTGACACATCTTGGATGGGACCCGCATTTTGGCGCGGTGATCGGCGCGGGAGATGCTCCGGCGGACAAACCCGAACCGGCGCCGATCCTCATGGCTTTGGAACAAATGGGTTTTTCCGCCGGACCCGAGGTCTGGTATCTGGGCGACACCGCGCTGGACATGGTCGCGGCGCGGGCCGCCGGGGTGACCGCGGTGCTGGTCGGCGACGCCGCGCACGATGGGGGAGTTGACCGTGCAACGCCTGATCTCCATCTGCATTCCGCCCATGACCTGGCGGCGTTGCTGAAAAGCTTGGCCTGAGCCATGCGTGCTGGTAGCGTGCGTAAGCCGGTGGTCCCGCCAGGACCCATCGGGTCGTCAATAACAGGCACCTTTCAACTCTCGCCGTGGCACACGGCGAATATAAGAGGACCATGAAAATGGCCACTGAAAAAGCGCAGAACGTTCAGGACGTGTTCCTGAACCATGTGCGGAAAAGCAAGACACCGGTGACGGTGTTTCTGGTGAACGGGGTCAAGCTGCAGGGGATTATTACCTGGTTTGACAATTTTTCCGTTTTGTTGCGGCGCGATGGTCACACGCAGCTGGTTTATAAACACGCGATCAGCACGGTCATGCCGGGCTCGCCGATCCAGCTGTTCGACGCCACGAAAGCCGAGGCTGGCGCTCCCGCGGCTGCCCCGGTGCGCGAAATGAGCGCCGTCGCGGGAGGGGACTAGCGCCCTGGGGACACACAAGCCGGAGACCAACGGACCAGACATGGACCAGCGCGGACCGAGGCGAACCGTGTCGAATGGCGCGGGTCCGACCCGTGCCGCTGTGGTTTTGCCATGGGAACGTCCTCGAGAGCGATCGGCGGAACGCGACGGCGGTGGTCCCGAACCCACGCGCGCGGCGGAGGCCCGGCTGGAGGAGGCCGTGGGTCTGGCCGCCGCGATCGGGCTGGTCGTCGTGCATCAGGCGATTCTGCCGCTGCGTCAGCGCAAGCCAGCGACATTGCTGGGGGGTGGGCATGTGGAAAACCTCCACACGATCATCCGCGAGCAACACGTCGATCTCGTCATCATCGACGCCACCCTGTCGCCGGTGCAGCAGCGCAACCTGGAGCGTGAGTGGGACTGCAAGGTGATCGACCGGACAGCGCTGATCCTCGATATCTTCGGGGAGCGGGCGGTGACGCGGGAAGGCATCCTTCAGGTCGAACTGGCGCATCTGGCCTATCAGCGCTCGCGGTTGGTGCGGTCGTGGACTCACCTTGAACGCCAGCGCGGCGGCTTTGGTTTTCTGGGCGGCCCGGGTGAAACACAGATCGAAGCCGACCGCCGGTTGATTCGCGGCCGGTTGGCGCGCATCCGCCGCGAACTGGACCAGGTGCGTCGCACGCGCGGTCTGCACCGCGAACGCCGTCAGCGCGCGCCGTGGCCGGTGATTGCGCTGGTCGGCTATACCAATGCCGGCA
>PLSZ01000436.1 GCA_003164305.1 Acetobacteraceae bacterium | reverse complement strand
CTGAGGATATCGACGCGGTCGGCGCTTACGACGCGTTCACGTTTACCTCCATGCTGCAACTGGAAGATTACGGATTCTGCAAAAAGGGCGAGGGTGGCGAATATGTTTCGTCCGGCATCACGCGACTGGGCGGCAGGCGGCCGCAGAACACCTCCGGCGGGCATCTGTGCGAGGCCTACACGCACGGCATGAACATGGTGATCGAGAACGTGCGGCAGTTGCGCGGGACGGTCGATGATTCCTGTCCAGTCGGGGCGGACGGCGTCGTCCAGCACACCTATGACTATCGTGAGGGCGGTTGCCGCGCCGTGAAAAATATCGAAGTCACCGCCAATCTGGGTTGGGCCAATCCGGCGACCGGATCGGCGATGGTAATGCGGCGCGGCTTCTGAGGGAGGGTAAAGCAATGGCCGTCAAAGGCGACTACATGGGAATGGTGCTGTCGATCGACGATCTCGACGGTGAGAATCTCGGTTATTTCGCACACTGCGCCGAACATAAGTTCCATCTGCAAAAGTGCGACGACTGTTCGCTGCTGCGGTACCCGCCAACAACCGGGTGTCCATTCTGCTCGTGCGGCACATCGACATGGGCCGCGGTGGAGGGAAAGGGCGCGGTGTATTCCTATCTTGAAGTGCACCATGCGATTCAACCGGCCTTTAAGGCGAAGACGCCTTACATGGTGTTGCTGGTGGAACTGGACACGCAGCCTGGGCAGCCAACGCCGGATGATGGGATTCGCGTCGCCGCCAATCTGACGTTGCCAAATGGTGAGTTCGCTCCGCCGGATGTCGTGAAGACGGTGGGAATCGGCACGCGCGTGCGGATGGTGTTCTCCGACGTATCCGAGGGATTGTCGTTGCCGCAATGGACAATCGATGAGACCGCCGCACAACCGGCGGCGCCCTGGCGATATCCTCAAGAGTAAAACGATGCGACAAGAAGACATCATGCGCCGTCCCGCGAACGTGTTGAGCGACGCACAGCGGGACGCCTATTTCCGCGACGGTTATCTTACGGCGGACGGACTGATCCCGGTTGAGTGGGTGCGGCGTTTTCAGGCGTTGTCAGCCGAATTCCTGGAGGCGAGCCGGACGGTCCGCGCGTCGAATGAGGCGTTCGATCTGGGGCCGTCGCACAGTCCGGAGCGGCCGCATGTGCGGCGATTGCGCGCTCTGGTCGACCGGCATCCCGACTTCTGGCGGTTCGCCAGCGAGTCGGTGCTGGCCGATATCGCCGCCGATCTTGTCGGTCCCGATGTTAAATTTCACAGCGCCAAGTTGAACTACAAATACCCCGGACCAGGCGAGATCGTCGATTGGCACCAGGACATTCCGGCGTGGCCGCACACCAATTATTCGCCGGTGACTCTGGGGGTTTATCTCGATGACGTGCCGGCGGAGCAGGGGCCGTTGACCTGTATCCCCGGATCTCATGGCGGGCCGATCTTCGTGCATCGCGACGACGCGGGGAAATGGACCGGATCGGTTCGGCAACGGGATATGGCGGCGGTCGATCAGTCCGGAACTGAAGACCTGACCGGGCGCGCGGGCACCGTGATCGCGATCAATTGCCGGACATTGCACGCGTCTCGCGCCAATCGGACCGATCGCGTGCGGCCGGTCGCTTTGTTCGTTTACAGCTCGGCCGACGCGTTTCCGTGGACCGCGGCGCCGACGCCCACCTCGCATACCGGCGATATCGTGCGTGGCCAGGCCGCGACGGAGGCGCATCTGGATCCGACGCCATGCCCGGTACCGCCGGATTGGAGCCGGATCGGCTATGGCTCGATTTTCACCGTGCAACAAGGCGGGGAGGCGAATTGATGGCGCTGCGCAGTTTCTTGTTCGCGCCCGGAAACCATGCGCGCCGGGTGGAAAAGGCACTGACTCTACCGGCCGACGCGGTGATCCTGGATCTGGAGGATGCTGTCGCGGTCAGCGAAAAGCCAGCGACGCGAGAGTTGGTGGCGGCAGCGTTCGGCGTGCCGCGACACGGCAAACTTTATGTCAGGGTCAACGCGTATTCCACCGAATGGTGTCATGGCGATATCGTTACGGTGGCGCGCTCCGGACTGGACGGTATCATCCTGCCCAAGGTCGAAGCGGCCGATCAATTGCGCTCCGTCGATTGGTTGTTGTCCGCGTTGGAACGGGAGCGTGGACTGCCGATGGGAGCGATCGACCTCGTGCCGATCATCGAAACCGCGGTCGGTATGCGCGACGTCGGGGCGATCGCCGGTTCCAGTCCGAGAACGAAACGTCTGGCGTTTGGGGCGGGGGATTATACGCTCGATCTGGGAATGGTTTGGTCGCGTGACGAAGCGGAGTTGTTGCCGGCGCGCTCGGCCGTCGTGATGGCGTCGCGGGCGGCCGGGATCGAGCCGCCTTTGGATACCGTTTGGGCTGATTTGCGCGACGCCGAGGGGTTCGCCCGATCGGCGGAGCACGCCGCGGCGTTGGGGTTTCAGGGCAAGATGTGCATCCATCCCGATCAGATCGCTGTCGCCAACGCGGCGTTTTCTCCGACGGAGGTTCAGTTGGCATGGGCGCGGCGGGTCATCGCGGCGTTCGAGGAGGCGGAAGCGAAGGGTCTCGCTTCCATCCAACTGGACGGTCAGTTCATCGACTATCCCATCGTTCAACGCGCGCGTCAGGTGGCGGCGCGAGGAGTTTACTGATGTTCGATGTTCAGGCCTTGCAAGGCTGTCGCGTTCTGGATGTCGCGTCGTTTCTGGCCGGCCCGTTTTGCGCCACGCAACTGGCGGAATTCGGCGCCGAGGTTATTAAAGTTGAACTGCCAGGTGTTGGCGACGCCACACGGCGATTCGGCACCATGACGGATTGCGGCGACTCGTTGCCGTGGCTGTCGGAGTCCCGCAACAAAAAATGCATAACGCTGGACCTTCGCAAGCCGGACGGAGTGGCTTTGATCAAGCGTCTGGTGGAGCAATCCGATGTGCTGATCGAGAACTTTCAGCCAGGCACGATGGAGCGCTGGGGCATTGGGTGGGATGTGCTGCACGCGGTCAACCCCAGGCTGATCATGGTGCGGATTTCCGGCTACGGTCAGACCGGGCCGTATCGCGATCGCCCAGGATTCGGGCGGATTGGCAACGCTTTTGGGGGATTGTCGTTTTTAGCGGGATATCCTGATCGGGCGCCGGTGACGCCGGGGTCGGCGACGATTCCGGATTATATGGCGGGACTTTATGGCGCTCTGGGCACGTTGCTGGCGTTGCAGGCGCGGCAGAAGACCAACGAAGGTCAGGTGATCGATATCGGACTTTACGAGCCGATCTTTCGGATTCTGGATGAACTGGCACCGGCGTTTCAACACAAGGGGTTCGTGCGTCAGCGCATGGGGCCTGGCACGGTCAACGTCGTGCCGCACAGTCATTATCCGACGCGCGATCAGCGTTGGCTCGCGATCGCCTGCACGAATGACAAGATCTTCGCTCGGCTGGCGGAGGCGATGGAGCGGCCGGACCTCGCCGCGCGTTGGGCCACCTTGGCGGCACGTGAGGCGGATCGCGCCGAGGTGGACGAGACGGTTGGGGCGTGGACGGCGCGGTTCGATCGCGCGGATTTGTTGAATATGTGCGAAGCCTCGCAGGTGCCATGCGGGCCGGTCTATTCCATCGACGAAATTTTTGAGGATCCGCAATACGCGGCGCGGGAGAATATTCTGTGGGTCGATGATCCTCGGGTGGGGAAACTGGCGGTGCCCAATCTGGTGCCGAAACTAAGCGCGACGCCGGGGAAGGTGAATTTTCTGGGTGTCGAACTCGGAGCGCATAACGAGGAAATTTACCGCGGGCTGCTGGGGTTGGATGGGGAGGAGTTGCAGCGGCTGAAGGATGCGGCGGTGATTTAAAGGGCGTCGGTCACAAGCCTTCGCCCGCCTTCGCGAAGCGTTCGACGGTGTTCAGGTAATCGTCGATTTCACGGTCTTCCGGCGCCGCCATGACGTGTTGAATGCCGGCGGCTTTGTACGTCGCCAGAGCCGCGCGGGTTTCATCGACGTTGCTGGCGTTGATGTTGATCCGAATTGAAATCGTGAAGTCGTTGCCTGGCCGGGTGGCACGGAAGCGTTTCACCACCTCGGCGGCGGCTTCCGGACGCACGCGACTGCCGTGCCAACCATCCAGCTTCAGCGCGCGGTTGATCGCGGCGTCGGAGGAGCCACCGATCCAGATTGGAATTGGGGTTTTTGGTTGCGGCTGGGAGCGCATGTTGTGGATGATCGCGGGGATGTATTTCGCCGGGAAGGTCACGGGATCCTGACTCCAGACGGCTTTCATCATGGCGATGCCTTCGTCCATGCGCCGGCCGCGTTCCTTGAACGGCACGCCAAGCGCGTCGAACTCGGCTTCGAGCCAGCCAACACCGGCGCCTAAAATCAGTCTGCCGTTGGACAGGTTTTGCAGCGTGGCGAGTTCTTTCGCCAATGGCAACGGATGCCGCAGCGGCAGAACCAGCACCGAAGTGCCAAGTCGCACGCGTTCCGTGCAGGCCGCGGCCCAGGTCAGGGTCAGAACGGGATCCCAGAAGTTGGGCGAGGGTGGATAGCCGCCATCTTTCGGAACGATGATATGTTCGCTGACCCAGACATCGGCGAGACCCAATTGCTCGGCCTGGATCGCGGCGCGGCGGATGGCGTCCGGCCCGGCTTTGCGGCCGATATGCGGCAGATGAATTCCGAGTTCCATGGGCTGTCCCTTTCGTTACGCGGCGCGCGCATCCTGTAATATCATATCGGAGGCTTTTTCCGCGATCATGATGGTGGGCGCATTGGTATTGCCGGCGATGATGACGGGCATGACGGAGGCATCGACGACCCGCAATCCACCGAGGCCATGCACGCGCAGCCTTGGATCGACGACGGCCATCGGACCGTGTCCCATGCCGCAGGTTCCGACCGGATGCAGGTTGGAGACGCCGCGGGCGCGCGTGTCCTCGATCATGTCGGCATCGGTCCGGACCTTGATGCCGGGTGACGTTTCCTCGACCAGAAGTTTTTGCATCGCCTGTTGCCGCACGATCTGCCGTGCCAGGCGAACGCCGTAAAGCATCACCTGCATGTCGTATTCGGATTTCATGAAGTCGAAATGAATGCGCGGCGCCGCGAAGGGATCGTTCGAGCCGAGCCGAACGGTGCCGCGTGCTTCAGGACGAAGGTGGACCGGACTGATCGAGATGCCCGGATGCGGGTGCGAGATGATTCCCGTGCGCGTTCGCTCCACCGTGCTCCAGGCGGAGATGTTCATTTGCAGATCGGGCCGCTCAAAGCGCGGATCGGTGCGCACCAGCGCGCCAACGTAAAGTCCGTTGCCAGTCATTGGACCGTTGCGCAGCAGCACATAGCGCGCCCCGGCGACCATGCGGTCCACGAAGCTGTATTGCAGGGAGTTCAACGACAGGTTCTTCGAGATCTTATACGTGCAGAACGTATTGAAGTGATCCTGTAGGTTGGAACCGACTCCGGGCAGTTCATGCACGACGTCGATTCCCATATCATGTAGATGCTCGGCGGGTCCGATGCCGGACAGTTGTAGTAAATGCGGGGAGCCGAAGGAACCGCCGGATACGATCACCTCGCCCTGGGCGCGCGCGGTTTGACGGCCGGCGGGCGTTTGATATTCGACGCCCACCGCATGTCCGTTTTCGACGAGGATCCTGGTCGCGTAGGCGCGGATTTCGATCTTCAGATTGGGCCGCTCGCGGGCGGGATCGAGGTAGGCGCGAGCGGTGCTCCAACGACGCTTATTGTTCGTGGTCGTCTGATAATAGCCGCAGCCTTCCTGCCGCGCGCCATTGAAGTCCGGCGTTTCCGGAATGCCGGCCTGTTTGCAGGCTTCCAGTAAGGCCTTGCCAATTTCCCATTCATAGGGCTGGTTCGATACGCGCAATGGTCCGCCGGAGCCGTGGAATTCATCGGCGCCGCGTTCGTTGTCCTCGGCTTTGCGAAAATACGGCAGCACCGAATCGTAGTCCCAGCCTTCGTTGCCCAGTTGACGCCATTGATCGTAGTCGGCGGCGTGGCCGCGCATGTAGATCATGCCGTTGATGGAGCTTGTGCCGCCAAGCACTTTGCCTCGAGGCTGGTACATCGTGCGGTTGTTCAGGCGCTCCTCGGGCTCGCTTTCGAACATCCAGTTGACCTTCGGATCGACGAAGGTTTTCGCGTAACCCATCGGCACGTGGATCCAGAAGCTGGAGTCCTTGCCGCCGGCTTCCAGCAGCAACACGCGATGTTTGCCGGATTCAGATAACCGGTTGGCCAGGACACAGCCCGCCGATCCAGCTCCCGTCACGATGTAATCGAAGGTATTCGCGTCTTCCGCCATGATTCTATCCCTGGGTCGTGTTTGCATCAGATGGCCGGATCAAGCCCGGCCGCGACGAGGATGGGTCGATCACGCCGCGTCCTCCAGCATCATCGCGGCGCATTTTTCGCCGATCATGATGGTGGGCGCGTCGATCGCGGGTCGAACGCTTCGGTCATGCGGCGGCTCTGGCCAGTTCGCCGGCGTCGGGCAGGCTGGCGACAGCCCAGGTCTTCGCGATCAATTCTCTGGCGCGGGCGGCGCCGACGATCGGTTCCACGAGGCCGGTGAATTTCCGTTCCAGATCGGCATCGGACATCGGGTTGAGCTTGCTGCCGACGGCGTGCTCGACGCGGCAAAAATGCTTCGTGCCGTCGGACATCGTGATCGTGACCTCGGCCTGGTCGGCGGCGATCGCGGGATTGAGCATCGCTTCCACCTTGGATTGGAACGCCATCAGCGCGGGGTCTTGCACGGCGGTTTCCGTATCCATGTCTTTAATGCGCGCGGTGCCGCGAATGAAGGCGACGGCGGTCCAGTGATGCAGGCTGACATGAGCCTGCATCTCATCTTTTGGGTTGCGATTGTTACACAGTGCCATCGCACCGGGGGAGGCCTGGATGGCGACGCTGGCGATTTTATCGGGATCGGGGTGATGATCGTGACGGAGTTTCAGGCAGGCGTCGATGATCGACTGGATGACGATGCCGCAAGGGTATGGCTTATAAGTATTGCGCAGCAGTTCGAAGCGCTGTCCCAGATCGCCGGCCAGCGCGTCGATGTCCGGCTTCGTACAAAACACCGACAAGTACCCGGATTTTCCCTCAAGTCCCGACAGTCCGGCGGTGAATCCTCGTTCCGCCAGCAGGGCCGCGCGCAGTCCCATCTGGCCGCCATGGGCCGGCATGAACGCCACCGTCGCGGTGCCGTGCATGGCGCGAAACCCCGACGCCTCCGATAAAGCGAGACCCATCGCGACGCGCATTCGTCGGGGATCCAGTCGTAACAGCCGGCCAGCGGCGACGGCCGCGCCGAAGCCCACGCTGATGCCGGTGCCGGACCACGCGAAGCTGCCATCGGCGGGCGGAACCGTGGTGCCCAGACAAAGGCGGCAGGTCATTTCAACGCCAAGCGCGAAGGCCGCCAAAAGATCCTGGCCAGAAACGGGACGCAGTTCCGCCAGCGCCAAAACGGCCGCGGCGATGGGGCCCGACGGATGCACCACTGCCGTTTCATGCGTGTCGTCGAAGCTGTAAATGCTTGAAGCCAGACCATTGATCAACGACGCATGGAGAGTGTCTGCTTTACGACCTCGTGCGAATAACGTCGCCTGCGCCGGACCCGCGAAAGCGCCGAGCGTTTTGTCGGCGATATCAACCATCTCATGCCGCGCGCCGCCGATCGCGCAGCCGACGACATTAAAGAGCGACCGCAATGCCTCACGGCGAACGGTCGAAGGCCAGTCAGCCTGATTCGCGGTGACCGCGTATTCGGCCAGGCGCGCGGTGATCTCCATGCCGGTCTCCGGGTCTAGAGTGAGCGTGTCGCGCCGCCATCGACGTCGATGATCGATCCTTGCACGAAATCGGCCTTATCGGATGCGAGGAAAGCGGTCATCGCGCCGATCTCGTCCGGACGTCCGACCCGCGTTGTCCGGTGGGATGACAACAGGAAAGTAACTGCTTCATCGCGCGAGCAGGCGCGATCTTTCATGGTGCGCTCAACGTTTCGTGTGAAGCGGTCGGTTTCAATCAACCCGGGGTTGATCGCGTTAACCCTCACCCCATCTTTCACGCCAATATCCGCCATGGCTTTGGTGAAATTCAGAATGGCGACGTTGACGGAGCCGCCGATGGTGAACTCCGCGGAGCCGGCGCGGGAACCGATTCCGACAATGTTGACAATGTTGCCTTTGGCGCTTTGCAAATGTGGCCACGCGGCGCGGGTCATGCGGACATAGCCATGAAACTTAAGCGCGAAACCGTCCTGCCAGTCTTCCTCAGTTAACGTGAAGAAATCGGCGCGTTTGGTGGCGCCGGCGTTGTTCACCAGAATGTCGAGTCGGCCGAACGCATCGGTCGCGGCGGTCACCGCGGCGGTCGCGAAGGCGGGATTTCTCAGGTCGGCGGCATGAACGGCGGTACGAACATTGGCGATCGCATGCACCGCGGCCGCGACCTCCTGAAGTTTTGTCAGATCGCGGGCAACGAGGCAAAGATGCACGCCCTCCTTGGCCAGTTCCATCGCGACGGCGGCGCCGATCCCGCGGCTGGCACCGGTCACCAACGCGACTTTTCCGTTCAACCCGAGATCCATTATGACGTTCCCTCGCAGCATATGCTCGACAAGCATGCCGGGATTGGCCAAAAGGAGCAACTTTTCACGGCATTCCCGTCCGCGAATCACAGCAGAATGTCGGGAACCGTGCGAGGTCCGGGTAATTGAAACCATCTAACGAACAGGAATACACGGCATGGCAGAGGATTTATTGGCGCTGACGGCGCAAATCGTAAGCGCGCACGTGATGAAGAACGCGGTTGAGGTGGCGGATCTTCCCGCGCTGATCCGCGATGTCTTCCGCACGTTGTCGGGGTTGGGCGAAGCCGCCCCAGCGCCCGCCGCGGACACGGCGAAACCAGCGGTGCCGGCTGCTCGGTCGGTCTTCGCCTCGCACATCATCTGCATGGAGTGCGGGAAGAAGATGACGATGTTGAAACGGCATCTGATGACCGAGCATGGTCTGACGATCGATCAGTACCGGTCGAAATATAGTTTGCCCGGGACCTATCCGATGGTCGCGCCGGATTATGCCAAGACGCGGTCTTCGCTCGCCAAGGAAATGGGGCTCGGCAAAAGCCGCGGCGCGGTACCGAAGAAGGCGGGACGCCGGAAGTAATCATACGCTGAGTTGACCGCGCCCTGGGGGCAGGGTGCGGTCAGCGTCCCTTGAAGGGCCGAGGCTTGCGTTTCTCCTTGAACGCCAAAGCGGCTTCATGGAAATCCTCCGTCAGATAGAGCCGCATCGGCGCTTGTTGGTGCGCGGCCTCCCGCACCACCTGGCCGAGGCGCCAGCGCCGCGTGCGTACGGTGGCGCGAACACTGAGCGGCGGGTTCGCGGCGACGGCTTCCGCGAGCGTCCAGGCCGCTTCCATGAACGTGCCAGTTGGGGCCACGCGGTTGATCAAATTGGCGGCCAGCGCTTCCTCGGCGGTGAAGTAGCGGCCGGTCAAGGCGATTTCATCCGCGAACGCGCCGCTTCTGAAGTGCAGTTGAGCCCATTGCTTCGCGGAGCCAAGACCGCGCGAGGTCTCGGTTAAATGAAATTTTGTTCCGGATTCGGCGACGATCAGATCGCAGTCAAGCACCAGGCCCAATCCGAGACCGAGAACGTAGCCGTGGACGGCGGCGATGACGGGTTTCCAGTTGACCGATTGCATCAACAGATCGCCGGAGTTCGCGCCGTGACCTTGCGGACCGCCGAGCCGCTCGAACTCCTCACGGGAGCGTAACTGGCGCTGATGTACATCGGCGCCGCTGCAAAATGCCCGGCCGCGGCCACACAGGATGGCGACATGCGCGTCCGGGTCGGCGTCGAACTCTCGAAAGGCGGTCATCAGTTGGCGGACAACTTCATCGCTGACGGCATTGAGTTTTTCCGGGCGGTTCATCGCGATGGTGACGATGTTGCCTTTGCGCTCGTATTCGACGAACTGGCGTTCCTCGGTCATTGACGTGTGTCCCCATGGCTTTCCTTGGCGAGCGGTGTACCGTAGGCAGAGCGACAGGGAAAGGGAACGGTGCGATGCCATTGCTGTATGAGAAACGCGGACATGTGGCGATCCTGACGCTGAGCCGGCCGGAGGCTCGAAACGCGTGGTGCGCCGAATATAATGAGCGGTTCATTGAGCTGATACCGGCGTTGGAAGCGGATCGCGATGTACGGTGTGTCGTGCTGACCGGCGATCCGGCGGGGAACGCGTTCAGCGCGGGGGCGGATCTGAAGAATCCGAAGACGCATACGCATGAATCGGTGGCGGACTTTATTGAAGAGTTGCCCAGTCGGCGGCGTCAGAGCGCGATCGCTCTGGTGACGGATTTCGCTAAACCGATCATCGCCGCGGTGAATGGTTACGCGATCGGTATCGGCTGCATCGTCACTTATTGCTGCGACATGATCGTCGCCTCCGAAGCGGCGGAGTGGCGGTTGCCGCAGGCCGGATTGGGCATTATGCCGGCGCAGGGCGGAGCGATCCGGCTGGCGCGCTGGGTTGGCAAGGGGATGGCGACGCGGGCGGCCTTCGGGTTTCCGCTGCACGCCGACGAGGCGTTCCGTATTGGACTGGCGCAGTGGCTGGTGCCTCCCGCGGGGTTGATGGACAAGGCGATGGAGGTGGCGGAACACATCGCCTCGCTACCGCCTTTGGCGGCGCGGTTGACCAAGGAATCGTTGCGCTCCGGGTTGGAAACGCCGTTGCCGGAAGCGGTGTTGGGCGATCTGTACCGCTTCGCGATGCTGGAAATGACTGAGGATAAAGCGGAAAGTCACAAGTCGTGGCGAGAGCGCCGCAAACCCGCGTTCAAGGGACGTTAAACCATGGCGATGCCGTTGACCGGTGTGACGGTGCTGGATTTTGGCCAGATCTTTCAAGGTTCTTACGCCACGTTGCTGATGGCGAAGGCTGGCGCGAACGTGATCAAGATCGAGCCTTTGGGCGGGGAGCCGTTGCGGCGGCGGACGCCTCCGGGTGACACATCGACGTTGCCGTTCGCGATGCTGAACGCGAACAAACGCGGGGTGACGTTGAATTTGAAGGCCGAGAAAGGCCGCGCGCTGCTGTTCGAGATGGTGAAGCGGGCGGACGTGTTGTTGGAGAATTTCGCGCCGGGCACGATGGATGGGTTGGGACTTGGCTGGTCCGTGCTGCATCCGATGAACAATCGGATGATTTACGCGACCGCCTCGGGGTATGGGATCAGCGGGCCGAATCGCTCCGATCTGGCGATGGATCTGACGGTGCAGGCGGCGTCGGGCATCATGAGCGTCACCGGCTTCGCCGATGGGCCGCCGGTACGCACTGGTGTCACGGTCGCCGATTTCATGGGCGGCATTCACGCTTACGGCGGCATCATGACCGCGCTGTATGAACGCGAACACAGCGGTGAGGGCCGTCTGGTCGAAGTCGCGATGCAGGAGGCGGTTTATTTCACGCTGGCCGGCCCGATGGAGCAATTTCGCCGACGCGGCGAGGTGCCGCCGCGGAGTGGCAACGGCGCGGGCGGGGCGACGGCGCCGTATGGAGTGTTCGCGGTAAAGGATGGCTATGTCGCGATCCATACGGGGACGGATCAACATTGGTTCAACATTCTGAAAGCGGCGGGACGGACCGATCTGACGGACGATCCGCGGTTGCAGACGATGCATGGGCGCAATGTGCATCTCGATGAAGTGACGGAGGTTGTCACGACCTGGACGGGGTCATTGACGAAAGCGGAGATCGCCGAACAAGGGCGGCGGTTTCGCATTCCGTTAAGTCCGGTGCGCGATGTCAGCGAGGTCATGCATGATGAGCACATGCATGAACGCGGGATGTTGGAGTGGGTCGATCATCCCGATCTCGGGCGCGTGGTGCTGCCGACGACGCCATTGCGGGTGCATGGGACCGATGTCGCGCCGGCGGTGCCGAGCCCCTCGGTCGGACAACATAACGACGAGGTTTATGGCGGCTGGCTTGGGCTGTCGCAGGCGGAACTGACATCGTTGCGGGCGGAGAAGGTGATCTGATGGCGAACACTCCTCTGGATGGTTTCGTCATTCTGGATCTGACGCAGTTTTATCAGGGACCGTACGCGACGATGATGCTCGCGAAAGCGGGCGCCGATGTCATAAAGATCGAGCCGCCGAAAGGGGAAAGTCTGCGCGGGATGGCTCCGGCTGGGAAGACGGGGTCGTATCCGGTGGCCGCGCTGAACGCCAATAAGCGAGGCATCACGCTGGATCTCAAGACCGCGGACGGGCGCGATCTGCTGAAGCGGATGGTGCTGAAGGCTGACGCGCTGGTGGAGAATTATGCGCCTGGCGTGATGGATCGGCTCGGCGTCGGATGGTCGGTGTTGAGTGAGATCAATCCGCGGTTGGTTTACGCTTCGGCGACCGGATACGGATTGTCGGGACCAGATCGCGATAATCTGGCGATGGACTTTACCATTCAGGCTGCGTCCGGGGTGATGAGTTTGACCGGTTATGCCGATGGGCCGCCGCTACGCACGGGAGCGCCGTATGTCGATATTCTTGGCGGCGCGCATCTTTACGCGGGATTGATGACGGCGCTGCTGGAACGNNTATCACCGGGCCGGGGAGAAGATTCCGGCGCGAACCGGCAACGCGTTCGCGAACTTCAATCGGGCACCGTATAATGTTTACGCGGCGAAGGACGGGTATGTGGCGATCATCCTCGTCACCGAGGCGCAGTGGCAGAATCTGCTGCGCGCGATGGGGCGGGACGATCTGAAGGA
>PLSZ01000290.1 GCA_003164305.1 Acetobacteraceae bacterium | reverse complement strand
TCGACGCCGGCGCGCTGCATGGCGACATGGCGCAGACCGTTCGCTTCACCACGCTGGAGAAATTCAAGGCCGGCGAGTTGCGTTTGCTGGTCTGCAGCGACGTCGCCGCGCGCGGGCTGGATATTGGCGGCCTGTCGCATGTGTTCAACTTCGACGTGCCGCACCACGCCGAGGACTACGTCCATCGCATCGGCCGCACCGGCCGCGCGGGCCTGGAGGGCCACGCCTTCACCATCGCGATGCCGGAAGACCGCCTCGCGGTCGAGGCGATCGAGAAGCTGACCGGCCATCCGATCCCTCCGATGATCGTCGAGGGTCTCGATCCGGTCGATTGGGCGGAGTTCGACGGCCGCAAGCGGCGTGGCGGACGGAAAGCGCCGGCCGGCAAGAAGGGTGCTCCGGCGAAGACTGCCCGCGGCAAGCGCGGAGAGGAGCGTGCACCGCGGCCGCCCGCTCGCGCGAGGGTCGAGACACCCGCTGTGGAAGCGGCTTCGGTCGCCCCCGAGGCTGAGCTTCCGTTCACGCCGGGCGCGGACATTGGACCTGAGGCGGAACGGCCGGCGCGCGCGCATGATCGCGCGGCGGGGCCCCGGGGCCGGGAGGCGGCGCCTCGCATGCGCCAGCCACGTGAAGCCGCCCGCCGCGACGAACCCAGACGCGATGAACCGCGCCGCGACGAACCCACGCGGGACGAGACCAGGCGGGACGAGCCCAGGCGGGANNAGCCCAGGCGGGACGAGCCCAGGCGCGAAGAACCGCGGCGTGACGAAACGCGCCGGGAAGCGTCCCGGGATCGTCCGCCCATGCGCGACGAGAGAGCCTCCGACCATCGCCGGGACCGGTGGCGGCAGGACGATCTGGGTCCCTCCGTCGTCGGGTTTGGCGACGACGTTCCCGCCTTCATGTTGGTGCGCCGCCGGCCAGCCCCGGCGCCTCTGCCGGAGAGCGACGCGTGAACGACCAGCCTTCGAAACCCGCCAGCCACTTCACCGCGTTCCAATGGGATGACGCGCTGCGGCTCGACTCCGAACTGTCCGAGGATGAGCGCGCGATCCGCGACACCGCCCGCGACTTCTGCCAGGAAAAGCTGTTCCCGCGCGTGCTGATGGCCAACCGGCTGGAAAAGTTCGATCGCGAGATCATGAACGAAATGGGCGAGATGGGTTTCCTCGGCGCCACGCTGGATGGTTATGGCTGCGCCGGCGTGAATTACGTCAGCTACGGCCTGATCTCGCGGGAGGTGGAGCGGGTCGATTCCGGCTACCGCTCGGCGTTTTCGGTGCAGTCCTCGCTGGTGATGTTTCCGATCCACGCGTTCGGATCGGAAGAGCAACGGCAAAAATATCTGCCGAAACTTCGCACCGGCGAGTTCGTCGGCTGCTTTGGCCTGACCGAGCCCGACGCCGGGTCCGATCCCGCCTCGATGCGCACGCGGGCGAAAGCGGTCGATGGCGGGTTCCTGCTGAACGGCTCGAAGACCTGGATCACCAACGCGCCGATCGCCGATGTGCTGGTGGTGTGGGCGAAGGACGACAAGGGCGACATTCGAGGTTTTATTCTCGAACGCGGCATGAAGGGCCTGACGCAGCCGAAGATCGAAGGCAAGTTCTCGCTGCGCGCGTCAGTGACCGGCATGATCATGATGCAGGATGTGTTCGTTCCGGAAGGGAATTTACTGCCCGGCGTCCGCGGCCTGCGCGGTCCGTTCTCATGTCTGAACAACGCGCGCTATGGCATCGCCTGGGGCGCTCTGGGCGCCGCCGAGTTCTGCTGGCACGCCGCGCGCGACTACACGCTGCAACGGATGATGTTCGGGCGGCCGTTGGCGGCGACGCAGTTGATCCAGAAAAAACTCGCCGACATGCAAACCGAGATCACGCTTGGTCTGCACGCGGTTTTGCGTTTGGGCCGGCTGATGGACGCGCACGACGCGGCGCCGGAGATGATCAGCCTCCTGAAACGCAACAATTGCGGCAAATCGTTGGATATTGCACGAATGGCGCGCGATATGCACGGCGGCAACGGCATCGTCGACGAGTACCACGTCATCCGCCACGTCATGAACCTGGAGACGGTGAACACCTATGAGGGCACGCATGACGTGCACGCGCTGATCCTCGGGCGGGCGCAGACCGGCATNNTGATCCTCGGCCGCGCGCAGACCGGAATTTCCGCGTTCGGCGGCTGACGCGGGGGTGAAGCCCGGGTATTCGTATCTATATCGAACTTATTATAATTCCTTATCTGTGTGTATCCGTTGCAAAACCTTAATGGGCATCGAATCCACACATTCGGTGACGATAGGCGATCGGCAAAGACAAGTGGACCACAGATGCGCACAGATCCGCACAGATGATTCGGAATACGCATGAAGCCGCGTGCCTCACGTGAACCGCGCCTCGCGCCTGATGGAATATAATGATTTCATCCGTGGCGGCACTGTGTCGTTCGCAAAACGACCGCCCCGGTTAATCTCCGCCAACCGCCTGGCATCCAGATGATCCGTCCCCGCGCCCAGCGCCATGCCACGCCGCCCAGAGCCGTCTCGTCGGACCTCGTAACGACGCGCATCGCTGAAATCGGCGCCGACGGCGACGGCATCGGCACCCATCCTGACGGCTCCCGGCTTTACATTCCGTTGACGGTCCCCGGCGACCTCGTCCG
>PLSZ01000474.1 GCA_003164305.1 Acetobacteraceae bacterium | reverse complement strand
AACTAACGTCTCATTCTTGATAATTTCAAACTGAGACACTACCCAAATTCTGCCCGCCAGATCGGCAGTATCCGAAACAGGCGCCGCGGCAGCCAACCTCAATGGGCGTAAACCCGCTTCCCGGCCTTCCACGTCCCCAGCACGGTCCCTTCCAGCGCGCGTCCGTCGAAGGGAGTGTTCTGCGCCTTGCCGGCCAAGGTCCCTGCCTTCACCTGCCAGGTCCGCTCCGGGTGGAACAGACAAAGATCGCCTGGCGCGCCTTTCGCGATGCGTCCGGCGTCGATGCCCAGCAAGCCCGCCGGCCGGCTGGTCAGCAGCGCGATCGCGGCGTTCAGCGAAAGTTCGCCGTTATGCACATGCGCCAACGTCACCGCCAGCAACGTCGCCAGTCCGACGCCGCCCGCGCTCGCCTGGGCGAACGGCAGCCGCTTGTCGTCGGCATCGCGCGGCTGGTGGTCCGAGGCGATCGCGTCGATCGTCCCGTCGGCCAGGCCCGCGAGTACCGCGAGCCGGTCATCCTCTCTCCGCAACGGTGGCGACAGCTTGGCGTAGGTCCGGTAACCGCTGATCGCGTTCTCGTTCAGATCGAAATACGGCGGCGCGGTATCGCAGGTCACCGCCAGCCCATCCGCTTTCGCGCGCCGGATCAGTTCCAGGGCGGCGAATGTCGAGACATGCGCGAAATGAACCGCCCCGCCGGTCAGCCGCGCCAGACTGATGTCCCGGGCGACCAGGATCGCCTCCGCCGCCGCGGGGATGGCGGGCAATCCGAGACGGGCCGCGAGCTCGCCCTCGGTCGCGCTGCCGCCGCGCGCCAGCGACGGATCCTCGGGATGCTGCACGATCATGGCACCGAAGCCGCGGGCGTAGGACAACACCAGCCGCATCAGGCCGGAGGATGCGATGGCCCGGGTCCCGTCGGTGAACGCGACGGCGCCGGCCTCTCGCAGCAGCCCAAGTTCGGCCAGGGCCTCGCCCTTGCAGCCGGTCGTGGCGGCGCCATAGGGCAGGATGGTCACGGCTCCGGTCTCGCGGCCGCGCGCGATCAACATGTGCACCAGACCGGGGTCGTCGATCGCCGGCTCGCTGTCCGGGAGCGCGGCGATCGTGGTGATGCCGCCCGCCGAGGCGGCAGACGCGGCCGTCGCGATAGTTTCGCGGTATTCGAATCCCGGCTCACCCAGGTTGACGCGGATATCGACGAGACCGGGGCAAAGGACGGCGCCCTCCTCGGTGACGATCGCGGCGCCGTCGGGGCGGCCCAGAGAGCGGCCGAAATCGGCGATTACACCATCGCGCAGCAGCAAGTCGCCGTGCATGTCGATGCCGTCGGCGATGATACGGACGCCGGTGAACAGCGTGTCAGAGTGCATTGCGACCCGGTCCCCGAGACAGCGTGTCGAGCACCGCCATGCGAACCGCGACCCCCATCTCCACCTGCTCCCGGATGACGCTGCGGCGTGGATCGTCGGCGACGGCGCTGTCGATCTCGACGCCGCGGTTCATCGGGCCGGGATGCATGACCAGCGCGTCAGGCTTCGCGGCCGCGAGCTTGGTGTAGTCCAGGCCCCAAAATCGAAAATACTCCCGTTCACTGGGCACCGGTCCGCGCGACATCCGCTCCCGCTGCAAACGCAACATCATGACGATGTCGGCGCCTTCCAGAGCGTGCGCCATGTCGTGGAACACCTCGGTGCCCCATTGCGCGACCTCTGGCGGCACCAGCGTGGGCGGCCCCACCACCCTCACCTGGGCGCCGAGCGTGGCCAGGAGATGGATGTTGGAGCGGGCAACCCGAGAGTGCGCGATGTCGCCGCAGATGGCGACGGTCAGGCCGGCGATGCGGCCCTTGCGGCGTTTGATGGTCAGCGCGTCGAGCAGCGCCTGCGTCGGATGCTCATGCGTGCCGTCGCCGGCGTTGATCACCGCCGCGTCGACCTTTTCCGCCAGCAAGTGGGGCGCGCCCGACTGGCCGTGCCGCACCACCAGCAGGTCGCATTGCATGGCGTTCAATGTCGCCGCCGTGTCGAGCAACGTCTCGCCCTTGTTCACCGAGGACGTCGAGACGGACATGTTGATCACGTCGGCGCCCAGCCGCTTGCCGGCGAGTTCGAAGGAGGTCCGGGTGCGGGTCGAGTCTTCGAAGAACAGATTGATCAGCGTGCGGCCGCGCAGGAGGTCGCGCTGCGCTTTGCCGGAGCGGTTCAGCAGCACGTAACTCTCCGCCAGGTCGAGCAAATGGCTGATCTCGGGCGGGCGGAGCCCTTCGATCTGGAGGAGATGTTTCTGACTGTAGAACACGAGGGGCGTTATCGGGGCCGGATCGAGTCGGCGTCAACCGGCGGATCAGACCGCGATGATGGTGTCGCTGTAGGCCAGGACTTTCCGATCGCGAGTCAACAGCCGAAACGGCGTGCTGAGTGCCTGAGCCACGAGAATGCGGTCGAATGGGTCCCGGTGCAGAGGCGGGAGCAATTTGAGCGCGCGAACATGCGCCGATGTGATATCGACTGTCTTGAAACCCGCGTCCCGGAACGCGTCCATGGCCTCTTCTCCGGATAAGGGCATCGGGTTCGGTATGCGCGTCGGTTCATGCTTGATGGCTATTTCCCAGGCGGCGGCGACGCTGACGAAAACCTCATTTTCCGGATCGCCGATCAACGTCCTCGCCAGGTCGGAAAGGGCGAATGTTCTGGCGATGGCCCACAGCGCGACATGCGTGTCGAGCAGGAGCTTCACGTGACTTTGCCCTCAAAGAGATCCGCGATGAGGTCGTTGTCCTGGTCGATGTCGTCCGGAATGACCCACCGCCCTTCGGCGACACCGAGGCGTTTGCCGGCAGGTGGCGCGGCAAGCGGCACGAGCCGCGCGGCGGGGCGGCCGTTGCGGGCGATGATGATCTCGGTTTCCTGGCCGGATTCCAGGGANNCATGGTGTCATCCCTGGTCTGGTCGGACCAGACTAAACCCTACGCGCCCTCCTGTTCAAGGACGCGCCATACCGCCGCACCGCGTTCAGGTGAATGACTATTGCCGCACGCGCAATCACGCCAGAAAATGCGCGTGAAATGTGGAAAGGTTGCGCGGATGGCCGGAAGCAATCGCAAGACGCCAAAGCGCCCCGTCAATGTGACACTCAACAGCAATCTCGTCGCACGGGCGAAAGCGGACGGTCTGAACCTGTCCGCCGTCGCCGGGGAGGCAGTCGCCGCCGCCCTGGCCCGCGTCGCGCGCGCCCGATTTGAGGCGGAGGTCGCCCAGGCATGCAAAGCTCACGAACGCTATCTGGCGGATAATGGCAGCCTTGGCGACGCCGTATGGGCCGAAACGGAGTTCGATGAGCCTGCCTGATTGGCCTGGCGTCGTCCGCCACCGAACGCGGCGGGTACGGGCACCCTATCTGCTGGTGGTCCAGCATCACGCCATTCCGTCCTCGACACGCCTCGTCGCACCCGTGTCGCCGCCGGTTCCCGGCGATGTCGATGTTCTCGCTCCCAGACTGATGATCGACGGCGTTTCGCACCGAGCGCGCATCCTGGACATCGGCGCGGTCCGGGTGACGCTGCTGGGTGAGACAGTGGTTTCGATGGCGACCGATCGCGACTCGATCCTCGCGGCCATCGACGTTGTGCCGCATGGTTATCCGGTGGGCCTTGCTGGTCTGGGCTGGTAGGCGGATCGATCCGGCCAGGCAACGGGTGAGCTGAAATTTCGTCCGCCGGGCGCTGCGCCGCGTGCCGTCGCCGGCGGCCCGGGCCGAGGGCGGCGCTCCGCGCTATCGCCCTCTTGCCGGTCCGCCAGCGCCGTCACGCCGCTCCGCTCGCTATGAGTGGCCTCGGACGCAGCGAAACCCGA
>PLSZ01000021.1 GCA_003164305.1 Acetobacteraceae bacterium | reverse complement strand
ATCCAGGCGGTATCGCCGGAATCGAGTTTCGGTGGCGCATCGTCCGCGAAAGCCGGCACGGCGAGCAACAGGGCGGGCAACAGGACGGCCAACCCCCATGTGGGGTGGGATCGTTTCATCATTGGAATCCTCTGGTTTGTCTTTCCGGGCGGTGCGTCGTTTCAAAGCGCGGCGATATCGGTTTCACCGGTGCGGATGCGCATCGCTCGTTCGACATCGAGCACGAAAATCTTGCCGTCGCCGATCTTGTCGGTGTTGGCGGCCTTGGAGATCGCCTCCATCACGGCATCGACCATGTCGTCAGCGATAGCGATTTCGATTTTGACTTTTGGCAGGTAGCTGACCTGGTACTCCGCGCCGCGGTAGATCTCGGTCTGGCCCTTCTGCCGGCCGAAGCCTTTGACCTCGGTCACCGTCAGGCCTTGCACACCGAGCGGTGTCAGCGCGTCGCGGACCTCGTCGAGTTTGAACGGTTTAATAATGGCCATGATTAGTTTCATGCCCGGCTGCCTCTGTTTGTTGAGGGTCGCATCGTGGTCTCCCCTGGCCGCCTCCGATTGGGGCGGGTCGGGGCGTATATATCAACAATCGTGCCAACCAGGGAGACGTTCGCAAATTCGTATGTAACCCATTATAATAGCTATATATTTTTTTCTGATCGAAGCGCGGAGGCCCGTTCCTGGGAGCCAGGAAGTATATGAAATCGAGAATTAAAATATATAATGCATATATTTGTAGCATCGGCGGCGGAACATGGCCATGCCGCATGCAACCGTTGCGAACAACGATTCGAAACCTCTCGCACGGGGCGGAAAATGAGCCCGTCAACGTTCCCGCGTGGCGGGGGCCGCATTGCCCAACAAGACAGCATCCTGCCCTGGGGGACCGCCAGGGGGGATCGCCGGGGGGGATCGCCGGGGGGCGGTTTATCGATGGCCGACCGACGCCGCGCCGTTACGCCTCATCTGGCGGCCCTGTGTGTCCCGCGGCGATACATCGGCGGCATTTCGGGGCCGCGGTCCGGTGCCACTCGGCCAGGTGCCGAGGCCGCCGAACGCCTCACCAGCGACAGGGCGTATGCTCACAGTCCAGGCGACCTCCGCGGGCGGCCGGACCTGGCGCTGATCGCCGGGTCATCGAACGAGGGTGACCCGAGGGCGGATCGGGCGATGAACGATATGATCGCGTCGCGTATCATTGTGGGGTTGTCGCGCGCGGCCGCCGGGAGCATCGGTTAAGTCTCCATAATGCATGATTTTCACAAGGTCGCGCGTCGTCCAGAGGACGCCGCTGGAATTAAGTGCCCGATTGGCATCGCCCGGCGGGTTGAGCCATTTCGCAGCCACCGGGGCCGCCGGGGGAATTATCGCAAGATAAATGCGATGCGCGGCCGGGTCAGAGCGCTCTATTTAATCCAAGAACAATCTTTTTTACACCACCTGTTACGAACCCAATACTCGCGGAATTAATTTGGCTTCCGGGAATAATTCACTTTGAACATACGTCTTCTCGTGTTAGTCAGACTCATCGGTGGATTCAGCGATTCAACAAGAGTCAAAAGACCTCCGAAATGATTTTTCGATGCTACCCGCGTCGTTTTGGCCATCACTGAACCAAATGTGCCTGCCCTTGTCGCGTCGACAGGGCTTTCGCAGAGGTTACATCCATGATGCCGTTCTCCTGTGCGTTGCGCCTTGCCGCGCGAGATAGCAAATCGACCGTGCCCGCGCACCGGTCGTCAATCACCGCGGGTACCGCGGTGTTGCTACCATTGACGTTGTGGATGGGATCGCCGCCAGGGACGNNTAGTAAACGGGACCTTCTCCGGAACCCTGAACGATTCCCCGTCCAGCAACTTCGCCAGCAATGGCTTCAGCTCTTCAGAAGGCGACACGGTCAACGGGAGGTTCACTTTCGATACCTCCAACATCACCGGTTCGTTCTCCGCCACGCTCGACGACACGACAAGCGGTGACACGTTCACCCTGCCGGCGGGAGCCGCTTCGACGGCGACCGCCAGCGTGACCTCAAGCGATTACACGGTATCGACGATCGACCCGCTCGAGTTCCCGACGACCCATACTCCGTTCACCGCGACTTTTTCACTCGATCTGAGTAACCCGGGCGCGCTCATCGCCGGCGATCTCACTCAAACGGCCGCGTTCCTCGGCGGGACGGGTTCGCTTGAAATCGACGTTCCCACCGCGCCAGGCGGCCCGTTGGACCAAACCATCGGCTTCACACTTGACGCGGCGACCGTCCCCGAGCCGGCATCGATCGGATTATTTGGTTTCGCGTTCGCGGGTTTACTGGTTGGACGGCGCGCACGGCGCCCCGGCCAAAGCCCTGGCATGGCAAACNNGAATTGCCGCGAAAAATCAAATCGCGTTCCGATCGTGGCCCCTTGAACACTCAATTCGGCATCGCCGCGGCCGAACGTGCGTGCCTCGCACGCGCGCCGATTTTCGCCGGTGGCATGGCCCGGGACGGCGACGTCCATTCGGCCGGCGGATGCTGACCGCGCCCCTCGCATCTCGCCTGGCCAAAGTTTCCCCTTGCGGCGAGGCCCAATAAGGTCCTGAGATACCGGTCAGCGCGGCCACCAAGGCCGCCAAACCGAGCAACCGGCGCGACGCGAACAACCGCGGTCGGGCCGGAGGGAGATAAAAATGTCCAAAAAATACAACGTGCTCATCATGGGCGCGTCGTACGGATCGTTGCTGGCCACCAAACTGGGGCTCGCCGGTCATTCGTCTCACCTGATCTGTTTGCCGGCGGAAGCCGACCTGATCAACGCCGAGGGCGCCATCGTGCGCATGCCGGTCAA
>PLSZ01000308.1 GCA_003164305.1 Acetobacteraceae bacterium | reverse complement strand
TCGCCCGGCGAATTCTATCAGCTCGACTTCGAAATGAGCTACGTGACGCAGGAGGACGTTTTCGCCACCATCGAACCCGTCATCGCCGGCGTGTTCAACGAATTCGGCGAGGGCCGCGCGGTCACGCCGACGCCGTTCCCGCAAATTCCGTACGACCAGGCGATGTTGGAGTATGGCTCCGACAAGCCCGACATGCGCAATCCGCTGCGCATCGCGGATGTGACGGCGCACTACGCCGGTTCCGGGTTTGGATTGTTCGCGAAGATCGCCGCCGCGGGCGGGATCGTGCGCGCCGTGCCCGCGCCCGGCGCCGCGGCGCAACCGCGCAGTTTCTTCGATAAGCTCAACGAATGGGCGCGCGCCGAGGGCCAGGGCGGCCTCGGTTACATCGTTTACGATACGGAAGGACCCAAGGGCCCGATCGCCCGCAATCTGGAGCCGGAGCGCGCCGAAGCGATCCGCTCCGCGTGTGGGGTGAACCCGGGCGACGCGGTGTTCTTCGTCGGCGGCAAGAAGGACGTCGCGGAGAAATTCGCCGGGGTGGTGCGCAACCGGATCGCCGAGGAACTCAACCTGTCGGAAAAAGGCGCGTTCCGCTTCTGCTGGATCACCGATTTCCCGATGTTCGAGGTCAACGAGGAAACCAAACAAATCGACTTCAGCCACAACCCGTTCAGCATGCCGCAAGGCGGGCTGGAGGCGTTGAACACGCAAGACCCTCTGACCATCAAAGCCTGGCAGTACGACATCGTTTGCAACGGGATCGAGCTGTCGTCGGGCGCGATCCGCAACCATCGCCCGGACATCATGCTGAAAGCCTTCGCCATCGCCGGCTACAAGCCCGAGGAAGTGGAAGCGCGTTTCGGCGGCATGCTGAACGCGTTCCGCTATGGCGCGCCGCCGCATGGCGGGTCGGCGCCGGGCATCGACCGGATCGTGATGATGCTCGCGGACGAGCCGAATATCCGCGAAGTGATCCTGTTCCCGCTGAACCAGGGCGGTGAGGATCTGCTGATGGGCGCGCCGGCCGAAATCTCTCCCGCGCGTCTGAAAGAGTTGTCGTTGCGGATCGATCTGCCACCGAAAGTAGCCCGCTGATGTCCGGCCGATTCGCCGAGGTCCGCGCGGAATTCCCTGGCGCGGCCACCAGTCCGTATCTCGACGTCTCCGCCCGGTCATTGCTGCATGGCGGCGCGCGGAAGGCGTTCGACGCCTATCTGGACGACAACGTCGCCGGCACGCTCGACAAGAAAGCCATGTTCGACGGCGTCGAGGAAACCCGCCGCCTGTTCGCGACCTTGATCCGCGCCGAACCGGACGAGATCGCCTTCACCCGCAACGTCACCGACGGCATCGCCACCATCGCCGCCTGCCTGCCGTGGCAAGCCGGCGACAACGTCGTGCTCTGCGAAGACCTGGAGCATCCGGCCAACGTCTATCCCTGGCGGGGCGTCGCCAAACGCACCGGCATCGTCATCAAAAACGTCGCCCCGAAAGCCGGCCATATCCCGGTCGATGCGATGCTCGATGCGATCGACGCGAACACGCGGGTCGTCACGGTCTCCGCCGTTTCATTCGCGCCCGGCTTCCGGCTGCCGCTCGCGGAGCTTGGCGCGGAATGCCGTCGCCGGGGTGTCGTCCTGGTCGTCGATGGCGCGCAGTCGATCGGCGCGATCGATACCGACGTGAAAGCCTGGAACATCGATGTGCTGGCCACCTCGGCGCAAAAATATCTGATGGGCGTGTACGGCGTCGGCTTCCTTTATGTCCGCCGCGAACTCGCGGAAACGCTGGAGCCGGTGTTGCTGTCGCGCTTCAGCGTCGATCTCGGCGATCTGCATGAGGGCGCTGGCGGCGATTCGTCGGCTTACACGCTGGCCGCCGGGGCGCGTCGTTTCGATGTCGGAAACTACAATTATCCGGCGACGATCGCGGTGGGCGCATCGTTGCGGCTGCTGCTCGATCTTGGGCAGGCGGAGGTCGATGCGTATGTTTGCGGTCTGGCGCGCGCGTTCGCGGACCGGATGCTCGACCTTGGGCTGCCGGTGTTTGGCGGCCGATCCAACGCGCCCGGATCTCCGGTCGTGACCGTCGGACCCTCGCTGACCGCCGAGCACGATGGCACGAGCGACAAGGCGATGGCCGACCTGCGCGGGTTTCTCTCGGCGCGCGGCGTACGGCTCGGCATCCGCCGCGGCCTGCTGCGGTTCTCATTTCACATCTATAATAATACCAACGACGTGGACGCGGTGGCTGGGCTGGCGCGCGAGTGGCTGAACCAACCGGCGGGCGCCGCGATGGCGAACCGGTAACGGCGGAGACCAATCGATGGCGGAGACCGCGACAACACATTCGCAAAAGCCGCGCGGCGTGTCGCTGCCGTTGCAGATGCTGGTGGGCCTGGCCGCCGGGTGCGCCATTGGCCTGCTGTGGCCATCGTTCGGCGCGCGGCTGTCCCCGGTCAGCGCCGCGTTCATCAACGCGCTGCGCATGCTGATCATCCCGCTGATCTTCTCGTCGATCGTGCTCGGCATCTACAACATGGGCCGCGAAATCCGGGTGTTCGGCAAAGTGATCGGCATCGCTTTCCTGTGGTTCTACCTCGCCACCGGGACCTGCATGATGGTCGGGCTGGCGATGAACGCCATCTTTCATCCCGGGATCGGCGCCGACCTGACGATCCCCGGCAAGCTGCCCGCCAACGCCGGCCTCACCGTGGATTGGGTGAAGTTTTTCCTCGATCTGATCCCGACCAACGTCGTCGCCGCGATGGCCGAGCAGAAGGTGCTGCAGGTGCTGCTGTTCGGCGTCCTGTTCGGCGCGGCTTTGACCACCACCGGCGAGTTGGCCCAGCCGGTCGTCGGCGTGCTGCGCGGCATCCAGGCCGCGACCATGCGCATGGTACGCTGGGTCATCGCGCTGGCGCCGCTCGCGGTCGCGGGCGCGATCGCGGCGCTGGTTTCGACCCAGGGCGTCGGCACGTTGTACGCGTTGGCACGCCTGGTCGGCACGCTTTACGCCGGCCTCGCCGTGATCGTGCTGCTGATGTGCCTGGTGCTGTACGCGATCGGCGAAAGCCCTCTGGGCACGATCCGGAGAATCGCCGAGCCGCTGTTCCTGGCGTTCGTCACGCGATCCTCGGAAGTGACGCTGCCGATCCACATGGAAATCCTGGAGCGGTCGGGCGTGCCGAACAAGATCGTTTCGACGGTGATCCCGCTCGGCTACAGCTTCAATCAGGACGGGTCGTCGCTGTATCTGTCGCTGGCGGTGACGTTCATCGTCGAGGCGCACGGCATCCACCTCGACTGGCAGACGATGGTGTCGATCATCGTCACCGGGCTGATCACGACCAAGGGCATGGGCAATGTGGGTGGCGGCGGGCTGGTCGCGGCGACAACCGTGATCATGGCTCTGGGCTTGCCGGTCGAGGCGATCGTCATCATCGCCGGCATCGACGTGTTCATGGACATGGGACGGACGACGGTGAACGTGTTGGGCAATACCGTCGCCGCGCTGTTGGTGCGGCGGTTTGGGGACGTGCGAGACGATGAGCCGGTCGCGGTGGGGGATCGGGCGCTGCGGGCTTAGTGGTCCGTATTTGGTTGTTGCGCATGCTGCTCCAATGAGCATATGCATTGCTCATTGGAGCGACACTGAATGAATCACCGGAGAGCTTCTCCTCAGGCCAATCCCCCAGGGGTGGCGAAAGACAACCCGGCGCCCAAAGCTGGGCCGAAGCGGAAGGCCGGCCTCCTCGCGGCGCCTGAAAGCAAAACCGCACCCAGCGCGCTGAAAAGAAAAAAGCCCTGGAAGCTGTCGTATCTGAGCGTTTACCGCGCGTCCCCGCTTGAACGTATTTCGCTGATCAAAAGGGGCGTTCCGGCCTCGGAGGTGAAGCACCTTTTCGTTGACCTGCGTATTGGGCAGGGCGTGGGCTTCAAAGCACTCGCTCTGTCCACGGCGACTGTCAACAAGAAGGCGAGGATGGGGGCTGTCCTATCAAACGAGGAAAGCGAGCGGGTTATTGGCTTCGCGAAACTGGTTGGCCAGTTGGAGGCCATGATCCAGGAATCCGGCGATCACACGGGTTTCGACTCCCGCGCATGGATGGCGCGATGGCTGACAGAGCCATTGCCTGCTTTCGGGGGCGCACGCCCGGTCGATCTGATCGACACCATGGAGGGGCAGGGCCTGGTCTCCTCCGCGCTCGCGAAGTTGCAGAGCGGCGCTTACGCTTGAGCAAAACGGTCTGGCGGATCGCGACCGATACGCCGGCTTATCAGGCGGACGATCTTTCGGGCGCTGGCGCGAAGGCAACCGGCGGCCGGTGGAACGAAGCGGGCATCGCTGTCGTCTACACCTCGGAGACACGTGCGCTCGCGTGCCTGGAGACGGTTGTTCATCTGAACGCGGGTGGACTGCCGTTCAACCGTTATTTGGTCGAGATAACGGTCCCGGACGAAATGTGGGCGAATGCGCGGATAGAAACTCCTGGCCGTCTGCGTGTCGGATGGGATTCCGAACCCGCGGGCCGCGTGAGCATTGAGTTCGGTTCGGCCTGGGTCCGTTCGGGACGTTCGGCACTCCTCGTGGTGCCTTCGGTGATCGTGCCAGAGGAGTTTAACGTCCTCATCAACCCGGCCCATGCCGATCTCGCGCGGATTTCAGCCGTCAAACAACGACGGTGGCTTTACGACCCGCGGCTGGCGCGGCCGGTCTGACAAACTCGATCTCCCGGCAGGTGAACGCGGAATTTCATTTCTTGCCCGGCGTCAAGCTACCTCTGAGCCGTCAGGTTCGGCGCCCACCCTCCCCTAAATCATCCCCGCCAGCAACGCCG
>PLSZ01000576.1 GCA_003164305.1 Acetobacteraceae bacterium | reverse complement strand
TGGGTGTCCCTACCGCGACTTAGACAGCCTCCCGCTGGTTCTCCCGGCCGGCGGCCCGATCGCGCGAGGTCATCCATCCCGGGTCGGCCGGAAATATTCGCGTAGCAGGCCATCAGCGGATCGTTAACAAATGGCGCCTACAATCCGGCTCGTCATCGATCGGATCGGGGAACGCTCATGCGAGAAAAACTCAGCGTGTTCGTCATCACCTATAATCGCGCGTCGCTGCTCGAAACCTGCCTTCGCGCGTTGTCGTTCGCGGACGAACTGATCGTTATCGACAAGTCTTCGACCGACAATTCGGTCGCCATCGCCGCGCGACACGCGGATCGGGTCGAGATCGTGCCGTGGTCGCCAACCGTCGAAGAGACTCGCGCTTTCGCGTTATCGCTGTGCTCGCATGAGTGGATTTTGTATCTCGATGACGACGAGATTCTCTCGCCAGCGGCGGAGCTTTATTTGCGGGACACCCTGGCGGCGGCCGACACGGATATCTACACGATTCCGTACCGGCATTACATTCTAGGTGAGCATGACGAGCGAGCCTATTATTGGCCGGAGACTCGCCAGTGCCTGTTCCGAAGAGGGGCGATCGAATTCATCCCGACCGTGCATGGCGGTGTCGCGCCGCAATCCGATCGTATCGTCGATATTCCGGTCGAGAGCGGTGTCTGCATCCATCACTTGTCTTATCAAGATGTGGCGAGTTGGATCGAACGGACCAATCGTTACACCAGTCGGCCGGATCGCGTTCAGGCCGACGGAACAAGCGACTGTCTGATCAAATTTTCTCATGACCGGATTGACCATTGGATGCGACGAACCGCGGCGTCCGACCGGAACGATTATCCTGTCGCGGTCGCGTTGTTGCGCGCGATTTATGACATGGTGGACCGCCTGAAATCCTGGGAATCCGAACGTGGTCTGGATGGAGCGGCGATGCTCGCGGCCGCGCAAGGAACTCTCGTTCCGGCGACCGGACCACCGCCGGTTCGTAACAGCGGCGCGGGCCACGACGAGCGGGCCGAATCAGAGCCGCGATCACGATTGCGTGAAACGATGCTGATCCCGGCGGCCGAGACCGCGAGTCAGCGCGGCGATACCGGCGACAAAACACATCTGGAGCGGCAAGCGATGCTGGTCCAGCTTCGGGCAACCGAAGCCCAACTGCGTGAGCGGACTGAGGCGGGACGAAGATCTACTCTTGGTTGGGCCACGACACGCGACGAGTTGGCCGCGGCGCGCGGTGAGTTGAATGAAACGATCGCGGCGTTGACCGCGGCGAGGCACGTATTGGGCGTGACCTGCGCCGACCTCGACGAAACGAGACGTCAACTTGATCAGACCCGAGACCGACTCACGGAGACCAGCCAGGAGATCGAGCAACTCAGCGGCTCCGCCCGCGTGTTCGTGCGCCAGTACTTGCCAAAGCTTCGCCGTCATCTGTTACGAGCGTGACCCGCCACGCGGACAAAGACCTTGGCGTCCGACGAGGGCCGCGTCACCCAACCAATTTACCACCGTCCACCGGAATGACGATGCCCGTGCTCGATGTCAGGTGGGTTATCGCCGCCATGATCGCCAGCGCGACCTCATCGGCCCGCACCACACGCTTTAACGGCGTGGTCGCGGCCACCCTTTCCACCATCGCCGTCGTCCGGCCCGGCACGAACGCGGTATCCACGGCGGCCGGCGACACCGTCAGCACCCTGATCTCCGGGCCCAATACGCGCGCGAGCGACAGGGCCATCGTATCCAACGCGGCTTTCGATCCGCCATAGGCGATATTGCTGCCCGATCCGGTTATCGCCGCGACCGAGGAAACGTTCACGATGACCGCGTCTCCGGACTGTTTCATCAGCGGCGCGAAAGCGCGCACCGTCGCGAATGGTCCTCGTACGTTGGCGGCGAAAATCGCGTCGATCAGCTCGTCGTCCAGCGCCTCCAGATCGTGATGCGGCACCATGCGCGTGAAGCCCGCCGAGTTCACAAGCACGTCGCAGCGGCCGAAGTCCCGCGCCACCGTTGCCGCGACCTCACGGATGACATTGGTTTCCAACATGGGGATGCGCATCGCGCGATGCCCCGTCCCAGGCAAACCCCCTGCGATTTCCCCGGCCTGAGCAGACTTCCCATTGTATCCAACAATCACCCGCGCGCCGGCTTCCGCCAACCGATGCGCGGTCGCGGCGCCGATGCCACCGCTCGCGCCGGTCACGACGGCGACTTTGTCCTTGAGGGTCATGCGATCTCTCCTCGAATGGTTCCCATCCGATTACCTGATGCGAAGGGTGCTCGCCAGCGCCCGGCCCGCGCGCGCGTTATTGGCCGAAAAGTCTGCGCACCAGGCCAGGCCGTGGCGCCGTGGCGGACGGCATCGCGCGCCGCAGCACCGCCGTCACCGAGTCGAGCCCCATGACATCGAGATCGATGCCGCACGCGCAAACCAGCGCCACCGGATCGAACGTGTCGCCGCCGCAGGCGTAACAACGCAGCGGCAGCGTGGCGCGATGAAATATCTCGACATTCGATATCATCTCATCCAGCCGCTGGATGTCGGCGGTCGTGAACAACCCGTTCGCGGCCAACCGCCCGATGTCATTCAACGATATCGATTGACCCATGGCGCGCGACCGCTCGATCATCAGCAGCAGGTGCAAAGCGTTCGGGGTCCCAGGAGCGCAATTCTCCTGATAAATTGAGTGCCGCGCGTGCGATGTCTGCAAATCTTCCAAAACATAAAGACCGCCCGGTCGCACCAGTGGAAATGTCTCGGCGAGGCAAATGGCCTGATGTTGTGGAATATGGCTGCCATCCTCGATCACGAGATCGAAGACATGGTTCAGGTTTCGCAGCATGCCGGCGATCCCGGCCCGATCGCCCTGATCCGCGGTAAGATAGGTGATCCCCGGACCGGCGGGCCACTCCGGGCGCGGTGGCAGAATGTCCACACCAAAAATCTCGGCTTCCGGAAACATGCGCCGGGACCAGGCGATGGAGGCGCCCTTGAACACGCCGTATTCCAGAATGCACGACACCCGGCCGAGCGTCGCGAAATGGCGTTGGTAGAATCCGCTGTATCGATGCCAGTAGTCTTTGTCCGAGTCGATCGGGTCCGACCAGGTCACACGCGCTGTCCTTTGAGCAGCCGGCCGGCGGCGCGGACCGGAGCGGTGATCTTCCATGACGTGCTGCCCATGATGACGTCCGCTTGCCTTCCCAGCTGCTCGATCGCTTGGCGCAACCGGACAATTTCCGCGCACTGTGCGATCTCCCGCTCGGCCGCGAGAGCGACCAGCGTTTTCGCGACCTCTGATTGTTGTTCGACATGCTCGGTCCAGGCTCGAAGCCCGGTGATATCAGGAGCTCGCAGTCCTTCCGTCCGGCCAATGACGGCGTCGGCGATCGCCGCGTGTCTCTGACGACGGGCCGCCGCGAAGTATTCCTCCTTCGCCTCGCCATGCGGCGCCAGGTCGGCCTCCACCAGATCGACGAATGCGCCAAACCCAAAGACCGCCACGCAGCTTGGCAAGATCACCATGCTGTGGCGAGTTTGTCTTTGAACCAACAACCGTTCGATAATTTGTAGTGCGTCGCTGATCAGGTTCGCGTCATGAAACGTGATCAGCGCGTCGTCCGCGATCAGCGGCAGAACGGCCATGAAATCTGAAAACGCCGCCACGTTCGTGTGTTCGGCATCGATCAGAACCAGATCGGGGCGGGCTTCTGGTGGGATTACCCCCGCCGCTGAGATATCGGCATCGATGGTGACCAGTTTGGCGATTTCCTCTGGACCCGCGCGTTTGGCAAGCTCATCCAACATACGTTTCGTGGAGTTGCCCGCGTAGTGGTAGTCCACGCCACGTTCGTCCGGTTGCTGTTCCGGCCTGGGATCGAACGACATCAGCGCGCGGCAGTTTGGATCGAGCAGGTGCGGCAGCAGGGACGCGCCGAGGTCTGACCCAATCTCCAGATAGACGTATCCCGGCTTCAACGTTCGCACCAATCGTTGCACGCGCAGAAATGAGGTGCGATCGGCATAATGGCCCGGTTGAATGGCGAAGATACTTGTGTCCAGGGCGTCGATCCTGGCGGCGGCCGGCATGGTTTCACTCGATCGCATCAGACGGTCCGTTCCTGAAGGCCCCCTGGCAGCGGCGGCATCGCGCGAATTTGCCCGGTGAACCGCCTTGGATCGCCCACCCGTTGGTCACGCACCTCGCGTGTTCGACGCGCCACCGTACCGCACGATACCAGCCTCCGCGCGTTCCTGACACTTGTTTGATTTCAGCCGTGGCCGTCGGAGCGCCGGGGGCGCCGAGGATCAGCCTTTCAAGGCCGGGGCGGGACAGGTCTCCGGCCGGGCTCTCATTCCGCCGGGCACCGCTTTAATTGGCGAGAACCGCGGATAAATTCCAGCGGCGAGGTCATCCAGGCTGCTGGCTCGCAACCGCATCGCCGACGCGTATTGCCAATGGAACACCAGCACGTCTTCGACGAACTGGCGCATGAACGGACTTGGGGTCGCCTCCAGAAACAAGAATGGATCGCCATTGGAACGGATGGCCTCGGCCCACCGGTTCATTCCAGTGGGGCCCTGTCCATAGGCCGCGATCAACCGCAGGAGGTCGTCTCCAACCAACGGATTGTCACCCAACTGAATCAAATAGCGTTGCCCGATCGCCAGATTGGTCGATGGATCGTTGAGCCGGTCGGTTTGCCCGTCGCCGATCGCCCCGATACTGACCGCGGTGGCCGGCATGACCTGCATCAGCCCACGCGCGCCGACAGGCGAAACGGCGAGTGGCTGAAAATTCGATTCGTGCCGGACCACGGCGTAGACGAAGGCCGGATCCATGCGGAATCCACCGGTTGGCCTCAGTAAGGGTAATTCGAACTTTCCCAAAGCGGCTTCAGCGGCGTCCGACTCGCTGCGAAGTTCGTCCGCGAACTCGTCCAGACCGACCGCCTTCGCCACCAGGATCAGCGAGCGTCCCAGAGCCGGTTTCGGTCCGGAGTCGAGCCACAGGACGCGCAACTCGGCCTCGGCCCGGTCCCGCTCGCCGATCTGCAGCAGTGCGAAGCTCCGGCGGCCCGCGGCGGTCGCCATGAGCGAATCGACGTCCGCGTTGCTCACCACGGGCCGCGTGGTGGACGGCATTGGCAGGCAGGGAATGATCGGGTTCAGCGCGTGGCGGGCGATCGGGCCGTAAAACGTGTCCGTTTCCTTCGCGGCTCGTCGCAACCAGAACACCCGCCCGCCACGATCATGCGTCTTGTCCGCCACGCGGGCGATCCAGAACGCCGAAGCGGCGCGCGCGGCGGGGGTATCGCTGGCTTCCCAGGCGGCCTCGAAAAGCGGACGAGCGGCCGTGAAGTCGTTCAGCCGCCATGCTGCCACACCGCCCGAAAACAGGGAATCAGCGACCCTCGCCGCCGGTGGGTTGCCGGAAAGCAGGGCCCGCGCGGCATCGACCGCGGCCTGATCCTCGTTCTGCACCAGAAGAGTGCGCGCCGAGATGCCTGGGGTCGCCTTTTGCCCATGGCTGGCTTTTGCCGCCGAGCCAGGCGACCGGGCCGGCGACTGGTTCATTGGCTGTGTCACTGTTTCCAGCAAGGCGCGGATCGCCGGAGCGTCCGGTTGATCGCCGAACCGCGCGAGCCAGGCGGAAAGCTCCGCCGCGTCCGGGAGATAAGCGGTGTCGAGGTAGCGATCGGCGAGGATGGACCCGCGCAGAAGGTCGCTTTCCAGACCCTCCATCTCATGGGTTGCCTCGGTGACCGAACCGGCCCGTTGCAGCGTGAACACACGCCGGACCCGGGCGACGTCACCAGGGGAGAGAGGTTGGGGCAAAGCGACGCTACGCGCGCCGGGCATGCCTATGCGAGGGATCGCCATGGCGGTTTGATCGACCGCGTCATCCGCGTTCTTTGCCCATACGGAGGCGCTGAAGCCAGTCGCCGAAAGCATGGCGAAGGACAACATAAGTGAACGCATCCGGTGGCGTCCCGTCATGGGGCGTCTCGTTTGCATGCAGTTCCAATAGAGGCTCAATCGAGAAGAGGCAAGACTTTAAGTTCAGGGCATTTGGATTGTGCGGTGCGGCCGGGCTATTGCGATTGATTGATTTTGGTTCATTAAAACATAAATCTCCGTGGTCACAACTGCCTGAAAGTTACTGTAATACTTAGATTTCTTAATCGAGATGTCCACACCACTGCAACCCGAGCCGGTAGCGCCCCCCGGGGCTCGTCAGGTGCGATATTTTCTCTCAGGTCGTTGCCCGGCCACACATGGACACCAGAGAGATCAGCCCTTTCGCCGCCCCGGGTCCGCTGCCATGTTCGTCGCGTGCTTCGCCTGCATCGTCTGATCCTGACCGATTTCCGGAATTACGCGTCGCTGACCTGGTGTCCGCGAGCGCCGATCAGCGTGCTGGTCGGACCGAATGGCTCCGGCAAGACCAACTTGCTGGAAGCCGTGTCGCTTCTGGTCCCCGGCCGAGGCCTGCGTGGCGCTCGTCCCGCCGATCTCCCGCGTCGCGGCGGCCCAGGCATCTGGGCTGTCGCGGGACGCTTCTCGACCATCCTGGGGGAGGCGGATATTGGCACCGGCACCGCGCCCGATGGTGCCAGCGACCGGCGCGTATTCCGGCTCGATGGCGCTACCCCGCGCAACCAGGCGGAAGTCGCCAACCGGGCCGCGGCGGTTTGGCTCACGCCGAGGATGGACCGCCTGTTCCAGGAGGGTGCATCGGGCCGCCGCCGCTTCCTGGACCGTTTGGTCTGGGCTTTGGATGCCGGCCACGCGCGGGAGGTCGCGGCGCATGACGGGGCGATGACCCAACGCAACCGCTTGCTGGCGGAGGGGCGCGCGGAGCCGGCCTGGCTGGCCGGCCTGGAGGATGCGATGGCACGCCATGGCGTGGCGGCCACGGCGGCTCGAATCGCCCTGGTACGGCGCCTGAATGACATGGCGCTGAGCGCCGACACCACGTCGAGTGGGCGCCGTGATCCTGGATTTCCGGCGGCTCGCATCGGGCTTTTCTGCCAGATCGCGGACCGGTTGGCGATTTCACCGGCATTGGAGGCGGAGGATTGGTTGCGCGCCAGGCTTGCCGCGAACCGCTCCCGCGACGCCGCAGCCGGCTCCGCCGCCGTGGGAGCACACCGAGCCGACATGACCCTCACGGATCTGGAATCCCGAACTGAAGCGGGCCTCGCCAGCACAGGGGAGCAAAAGACCCTGCTGATCGGGCTGATCCTGTCTCATGCCCGTCTGATCGCCGAGGCGAGGGGGTTCGCGCCTTTGCTGCTGCTGGACGAACCGGCGGTGCATCTGGACGAGGATCGGCGCGTCGGGTTGTTTCGGGCGCTCCGCGACTCGCCAGCCCAGATCATAATGACGGGTACCGACGCTGAGACGTTCCTGCCGTTGGCCGATCAGGCCGAGGCCTGGCGCGCGGAAGGCGGGAACCTGCGTCGGGAGCCGGGGTTTTTAACACCATCCGCTCTGTCCTCCGACGGCGATACGTGCTAAGAGTCTATAGTACTCAGAACACGATCAGGAGTCCCTCGTCGGCATGTCAGACAACGCCGGAACACCCCCCGATTCCGCGCCCCAGAACGGGCCAGAAAACGGCCCTGAAGACGGCGATGCCTACGACGCCGCGTCGATCTCCGTCCTGAAGGGGCTGGACGCCGTCCGCCGCCGCCCGGGCATGTATATCGGTGACACCGACGATGGCTCGGGCCTGCATCACATGGCGTTCGAAATCATCGACAACGCGGTGGATGAGGTGCAGGCCGGATACGCCACGAAGGTTGAGTTGACCCTGAACGGCGACGGCAGCGTCACCGTGCGCGACGACGGCCGTGGCATCCCGACGGATATTCACCTGGAAGAGGGCATCTCGGCGGCCGAGGTCGTGCTCACCCGCCTGCATGCCGGCGGCAAGTTCAACCAGAACTCGTACAAGGTCTCCGGCGGTCTGCATGGCGTCGGCGCCGCCGTGGTCAACGCGTTGTCGGAACGGATGGAGGTCCGCATCTGGCGTCACGGGGTGGAGCATCGCATCCGCTTTCGCCACGGCGACACCGTCGAACCATTAACCGTCATCGCCCCCGACCCTGAGCACCACAACGGCACCGAAGTCACGTTCAAGCCCAGTCCCGGGACTTTTACCCGGACCGAGTTCGAGTTCGCTCTGTTGGAGCGGCGGTTGCGGGAACTGGCCTTCCTGAACTCCGGCATGACCATCGTTCTGCGCGATGAACGTCATTCTCCGGCCGTGGAAAGCGTCATGCGCTACGATGGCGGTCTGGTCGCGTTCGTCGAGTGGCTCGACCGGTCGAAGACTCCCGTTTTCACGCCCCCGATCAGTTTGCGCACCCCGGCGGAGCAGCCCGGCATTCGCGTGGAATTCGCGTTGTCGTGGAATGATAGCTTCCATGAAACGATGTTGTGCTTCACCAACAACATTCCGCAACGAGACGGCGGCACGCATCTCGCGGGTTTCCGTCAGGCGCTGACGCGTGTCGTGTCCAAATACGCGGAGGGCATGGGCAAGAAAGACAGTCTCGCTTTGGTGGGTGAGGACATGCGCGAGGGCATGACCGCGGTCCTGTCGGTGAAAGTTCCGGATCCGAAATTCTCCTCGCAGANNTCCAGAAGGTGATGGACGCCGCCGCGGCGCGTGAGGCGGCGCGAAAGGCACGCGAATTGACACGGCGCAAAGGCGTGCTGGACGTCTCGACACTGCCGGGGAAACTTGCCGATTGCCAGGAACGGGATCCGGCTAAGTGCGAAATCTTCATCGTCGAGG
>PLSZ01000528.1 GCA_003164305.1 Acetobacteraceae bacterium | reverse complement strand
CGGACACATGATCGCAATCGAACCGCCTGTCAGACTTCTCGATTTTTCTCTTGCATCCAAGGGGCCGTCCACACATGACCCTGGCATCGCGCGACGCAGGCCCCGTGCTCTCAGGGTGGGTATGATTTCTGGGCAGACCGATCCTCGGGTCGAGCCCGAGGAAGACGATGCGGGGGCGTCACGACCGACGGCCAATGTCAACGCCGGCTGGTATAAGAGAATATCGTCTTCGATTGTCAACCGATTTGCGGCCGAAATCTTCTTCAATGGGGTTCCGCCGGATTCCGTGAAATCCCCGTAATCGACTTCACTTAATCTGTGTTGAGAGCCGGCGGTGCGACAAGCACGAATGCCGATCGTTCAGGCGCGTCGCTCAACCGCGCCATCTGCCCGGCGGCAAGGGCGGCCTGAACCGCCTCGACCGGCCTGGTTTTGGACACGGCGACGAGCGTCACATCCTCGGGCTTTCGGCCGGCTCCGATCGCGGCGGCGGCGATGCGATCCCGCAACTGGCGCGAATTGCCGGCGATGGTTGGGGCCAGGGCGATCATGATCCGTGTCTCTCCGCGATCGCGATTGCCAGTTCCTCGCCTTCCAGCACCGTCTGGCGGCCGAAGGTGATGCGGATCGCGGCGGCTGACCGGGATGGATCATCTGGTGACGGAGTTCTCGTACGAGTCGATGCCGCATCATCTGGCGGAGCGGAACATGCCGCTGTTCGCCGACCAGGTGTCGCCGGTGCCGCGACGGGACTCTGCGTTTGAGGGGATTGTCGATCCGGCGCCGCTGGCCAACACGGAGGACGCTGACCGCCTGTTCGCGCCGGCGTAAGGGGTTCGGGGGACAGGTCAAATATCGTGCGAAGTTCAGCGTCCGCTTTTTAACACGGATTAAGTGAAGACGATTATCGGATTTCACGGAAAGAGTGATACGGGCCGGCGCTCGGGCGCTGGCGCGGTCGTTTGAGGTTCAGGCGGTCGGCCCAATCTGACTGCGAATGCGCTTGACATGTTTGACAATTCGTTTATTTTGTTGAACACAAAATGGAGTAACCCCGATGGCTTCCGGCGTCAGCGATGTCCGTGTCGAATTCGATTGGCCTGAGCCTGCCCGGCCGGATCGGCGGGACGAAGTGCTGCGGGCGGCTGACCAGCAGGGCCTGCTCGGGGCGAAGGACAAGACGATCGGCGGGCGGGTTCCTTCGGCGCTGATTGAGGCGGCGAAGGCGCGGACTGGGATTCAATCGGACTCGGAACTGCTGCTGTACGCACTGTCCAAAGTCGCATTGGAAGACGATTTCGGGTCTCAACTGCTTGCCCGCAAAGGCAGCGTGCCGAAGGATGTCGTGCTGGATGTTTGACCTCCGGCGCTCGTTGCGCCGGATCAAGCCGCATCGGTTCACCCAGCCCATCCGGCGCAGGCCCAGAACGGAACTGCCGTATGCGGAGTCGGCGGCGGGCGCCGGGCGGGAATTGCTGCTGGATACCTGCGTCTACATCGATGTCCTGCAAGGCAACACGGCGCCGGAGGTCGATGCCCTGCTGACGCGGCGCACGTTGAACCACCTCGCGGTCTGCGTGGCGGAGTTGACGCATGGTCTGGGCCGGCTGGACCCGCGGCATCCGGGCACTGAAGATGTGTCCAGGACGATTTCCGGCGTGGTCGCCGCGATTCCGCCGCACCGCCTGGCAACGGCGAGCGCGGATGTGGTGATTGAAGCCGGGATTCTCGCGGGGCTGGTGTTTCGCCTGTGCGGACTGGCGTCCGGGCAGGCGATCGCGGCGTTGAACGACGCGATCATCTACCTGCACGCCATGACGAATGGGCTGACAGTGCTCACGCGCAACACCCGGGATTTCGACGCGATGAACCAGATCCTGCCGGACGGGCGGGTCTTGTTCTACGATCGAACCGGCTGAACGGCGCGCGGCGAACACCCTCCGATTTGCCGAACCGCTCCGCCACGCGGTAGGTTTGCCGCATTCGTGCCGGGGGACCGAGTCATCGCGGCGGTTCAGGTCCCGGCCATGACGACGGGACAAGGGGACGGGCGGATGAACGACAGCATCACCTCCAGCATCGTGGACGCCGACCGGTTGGCGCGCGTCGATCTCGCCGCTGTCTATCGCCTGCTGGCGAGCCATGGCTGGGGCGACGTCATCTTCAATCACGCGGCGATGCGCGTGCCGTCGAACCCTCGGCATTTCTTCATCAAGCGGCATGAGTTGCTGTACACCGAGGTCACCGCGTCCAACCTCGTCGAGGTCAGCATGGACGACGACCTGGATGAACGCTCGGGCGTCAACCGGCCCGGCTTCACCCTGCACAGCGGCGTGATGCGCGGCCGTCCGGATGTCATGTGTTCCGTGCACGTGCATCCCGAGGAAGGGATCGCTCTGTCCGGCCTGAAAAGCGGATTGCGGATGCTGTCGCAGAACGCCATGCGGTTTTACAACCGCGTCGGCTATCACGATTACGAAGGCCTGACCGATAACTTCGACGAGCGGGAGCGGATCGTCGATGCGCTTGGCAAGAACCGGGCGCTGATCATGCGTCATCACGGCATTACCACCGTGGGCGAAACGGCGCGGGAGGCGTTTTCTCTGATGAAGGAATTCGTTCGCTCCGCGCGCATTCAGATCATGATGGAATCGACCGGGCAGGAGGTGCTGGAAATTCCGGCCCATGTCTGCGAGCACGTCGCGGCGCAATACGAGAAGCATGACAAGGGACGGGCGTCGGCCGAGTGGCCGGCGTATCTTCGACAACTCGATATGCTCGATCCCGGATATCGCGACTGAGGCTGACGGTTCGTCCTACCCGGGACGGACGCCGCCATGAGTTCGTTTCGGACGCTGCGTACTGGGCGGCTGGTGCTGACGCCGGTCGGTGGCGCCGACCTGCCCGACCTCCGCGCCATCAAGGCCGATCCCCGGGTCTTCGCCATCATGCTCGGCGGTGTCCGCAACGCCGCGGAAACGGCCGAGGACCTCGCGCGCGACGTGGTCGCCTGGGGTGAGCATGGTTACGGCACCTGGACGATCCGGGAGGCCGAGGATCATCGTTTCGTGGGCATCACGGGTCTGGAGAACCGCGCCGATGGCCGCGGCGTCGCTTTGCGCTTCGCCGTGTGGCCCGAGGTGCAGGGGCGTGGGCTGGCACGCGAGGCGGCGGGCACGGCGTTGCGCTTCGGGCACGAACGGGCGGGATTGCGCCGCATCGTCGCGGCGGCGCGGGAGGCGAATTTCGCCTCGCGGACGGTGCTGGGATCGATCGGCATGGTCGCGTGCGAGGAATTCGAACAGAACGGTCACGCGATGATCTTGTTCGAGAGCGTGGTTCCGGACAGCGAGAAGTGATCGCGCCGTACTTTCGTCCTTCGTCTTGATCCGGTTTGACCGGACCACCAGCGGGAACACACCGGTGAGAGCGATTTTGGGGAGAGCGATCGCCCGGTCGAGCCGCATAGGCATCAAGTTAAGGCCGGCGAAGGCAAAACTTTCCCCCGAACGTCATCCTCGGGCTTGACCCTGTTCGACCGGGCACATGGTTGACAGTTCAGACCGGGCACATGGTTGAC
>PLSZ01000570.1 GCA_003164305.1 Acetobacteraceae bacterium | reverse complement strand
TGGCGATGACCGCGAGCCATGCGTTCGCGGCCGAACCCGCGCGGCAGACCGTGGACTGGTACCGGACCCATCAGCAGGCGCGCGAGAGTGTCCTTCAGGCGTGCCAGAACGATCACGCACAGGACAACGCGGCCGACTGTTGGAACGCCACCAGCGCCGCCCATGCGGCCCTCGCCGATAGTCTTGCCCCAACGGGGAAGGCCGAGCGCGAAGCCGACCCGGCCTATTACGAGCACGACGCCGGGATGATCGCGATGACGCTTTCGATGTGTGCCAACGGTGGCGTGCCCGAATCCTGGTGCACAGCCGCGCGAACGGCATCAGCAAACCTGCGGCGGTAACCCATGAACCCCACGCCCTTTACCAACATGGCGAACAATTTCGGTGTCGCGTTTGGTACTGGCACTCAGACCGCCATCACGTCGTTACTCGCCGCAGTGGCGGCGCCACTGCTGGCGGCCGTCACGCTCTGGATCATTATCCAGGGCATCCTGGTGATGCGCGGCGACATTGACGCGCGAGGGGGAATCACCCGGATCATCAAGGTTGCCTTGGTAGTGGGCATCCTCACGTCTTCCGGTCTCTACACCAGCTACGTGCAAACGTTGTTCATCACGACGATTCCCAACTGGTTCGCGACCGCCGCTGGGGGATCACAGGCCGCGATCACCAGTACGCCCCAAACCTTCGATAACATGTGGCAGGTGACCGAGCACACGATCGAAACGGTCGGTTCGCAGATCGCGATTTATGACGTCGTGGACGCGGTCAGCCTCGTGCTGATTGAACTCTCCATCATGGTTCTACTGGTCGTGACGTTCGCGATCTATGAATTCGCCATCATCGCGACCGGAATCATGGTCGCGATCGGCCCCGTCATGATCGTCGGCTATCTGTTCGAGGCGACAAAGGGCGTGACGGACCGGTGGATCGGCAAACTGATCACCTACAGCCTGCTGACCCTCCTGATCAATATCACGCTCAACATCGTGTTGGCCGGCGAAAAGACATACATGCGCACCATCCTGACGCAGCAGGCGTCAGGGCTGGCCGCGGTGCCGGTCGAAATCAAGGTTCTGATCCAACTGATGATGTTCTTCGCCATGGGTGCGTTCATCGTTGTCTCTTTGCCGGCGATCGCGGCCGTGCTTGGCGGCGGACTGGGCGTCAGTCCAGGTGCCGCGATCATGAACGCGTTCACCAATATCGCCGCGAGCGGAGCACGGAGCTTCAAATCGAAGGCGGCATAGCGCGATGCCTCGCTCCGCTCTCCCGATCCCTGAACCAAAAGGAGATTGAGAATGAAAACTCTTGTGGCTCTGGTCGCGCTGATCGGCCTCGCCGCGTGCAGTGGCGCTGAAACGCTGACGACGCCCACGGGGCCGGTCTTTCCGTTGAACACCGGGCATTGGCAGCCGGCGCCGGCGGATCTTCAACTTCCCGGACCGGACGCGATCAAATGAACGACCAGAGTTTCGCGGTCCCCATCGATCGAGCGGGTCTGAGCGAACATTACAGGCAGGTTCAGTCGTTCCAGAACGACCGCGCCAAAGCCGCCCGCCGCACCTCAAAAATTCTCATCGTTGTCGCCGGCGTCGCGATCGTGGCCAATTTTGGTCAGGCCTGGACGATCGCCTCTCTCCTCCCGCTGACGAAAATCGTTCCGGTCTATCTGTGGGCGCGTCCGGACGGGACGGTTGACAGTTCGGTCGCTCTCTCGCGGCTGCCGGCGACGCAGAGCCAGGCGGTCGTCACGGCGGCGCTGTGGGAATACGTGCGCCTCCGCGAAGGCTACAGTTACGACACCGGGCAATACGCATACGACGCCGTGTCCGGAATGAGTGCCGACGCGCCCCGCACGCAATACCAGGGCTGGTTCAACTACCCCAACGCCCAATCGCCGCAGGTGACGGTCGGCAAAAAGGGCGTGATCGAAATTCAGCACATCTCGTCGGCGAACATTGGCCCGAATGTCCAGCAGATCCGGTATCGCCGCGTGCTGACCATCACCGGACAGGTTCCCTCGGTCACCACGTGGACGGCGACCCTGCGCTTCGAGACCGTCGCCACGCTTCCGGTCGGGCTCCGTCTCAGGAATCCGGGCGGCGTGATCGTGACGAGCTACCAGGCCGCGGAGGACAGCGCATCATGAAGCCGGTCATACTGGCGCTGTTCAGCGCATCGGTCCTCTCACTCCCCGTATGGATATCCCCCGCATGGGCGGAACAGGACCCGGTTCCCGGTGTACAGGACGCGCGCATGCGTTATCTCGCGTACGATCCCGACCAGGTTGTCCATCTTTCCACCGCCGTTGGCGCGACGCTGGTCGTCGGGTTCGGCGCGAAAGAGTCCGTCACCGCGGTCGCGGTGACGGACAGCAAAGACCTGAAGGCGATGCCCAAAGGCAACTTCCTGTTCTTCAAGTCGCAGCAGGCCTTGCCGCTGCAGCCGGTGACCGTCCTGACCTCGACCGAAGGCGGCGAGATGCGCCGTTACGTTTTCGAGATCACCACGGTTCCGGCCGAGAGCCTCGGCGTGGATGCGCCGGGGATCTATTACAGCGTCCAGTTCACCTATCCGGTTGAGGAAGCCGAACAGCGGCGCGTGCTGGCGGCGGCACAGGCCGCGAAGGACCTCGCCGCCTCGCAGGCGCGTGAGGCGCAACGTCAGCTTGCCCTCGCGCATCGGACGATGGAGCAACGCGCGCGGGATCCCTTCTCGGGCGACCGGAACTGGCACTACGTCGCGCAGGGCGATCATTCCCTGCTGCCGTTGGAAGTTTTCGACAACGGCTACAGCACGGTGTTCCGCTTTCCAGGCAACGTCCGCATCCCCTCCGTCTTTGTCATCAATCCCGATGGGAAGGAGGCCACGCCGAACTACGCGGTGAAGGGCGATCTCGTGCAGGTCGACTCCGTGGCGCGCGGCTGGCGGCTGAGAGACGGTCATACGGTGCTCGCTGTCTGGAACCGGGCCTTCGATCCTGTCGGCAAGAACCCGGAAACGCAAACCACGAGCCCGAACGTGCGACGGGTCGTCAGGGAGCCCCCGCGATGAGCGTCACCAGCAACCATGCCTCTTCGAAAGGGATCGATGACGAAGGGTCCGCCGTCTCGGGCGCGCCGGGCCGGCATCTCACCCCCATGCGGAAGATCGGTGTCGCCGGCCTGCTGCTGGCCGTCTTCCTGGCGTTCATATGGATCAGTCAGCTAAACAAGGCCACGAAAGACGCGAAGCAGCCTGAAATCGGAATGTCCGCGGGCGGGGCGTTCCTCGCCCCGCCACCGTCCCCTCCCCTCGTAGCCGCGCCGGTCTCTCTGCCAATGCCGGCGGCGGGACACGCGGCACCCCTCCTCGCGCTGGGACGGCCTGATATGACGGCCGCGGAAAGTCCGATCTTCGCCTTCTCGGGTGGGGCCGTGCCCGCGGCCGCGTTGACGCCTCCGGCCACGCTCATGAGCGTGGCTCCCGGAAATCCGGCCGCCGGTCAGTCGTCCGCGCTTGGGAACATGCTCAGGCCCACGGTTCTCACCGGCTCCAAAGCCCGCCTCCTGCCGCATCCCGACATGATGGTGACCCTGGGAACGATGATCCCCTGCACCCTGCAAACCGCGATCGACAGCCAGCTCGCCGGCTTCGTCAAATGTGTTCT
>PLSZ01000254.1 GCA_003164305.1 Acetobacteraceae bacterium | reverse complement strand
GTCGAACTGATCTTTCAGCGCGAGGTCGATGACATCGGCGAATTCGCGGACGCCGATCTGATCGTGGCGGCGGATGGCATCAACAGCCGGATCCGCGAGCGCCACGCCGAGCATTTCCGGCCGGCGATCGACCTGCGAAGCAACCGGTTCGTCTGGCTCGGCACGCATCGGTTGTTCGAAGCATTCACGTTCATCTTCGTCGAGACCGAGTTCGGCTGGTTTCAGGCACACGCGTATCGCTTCAACGACACTACCTCCACGTTCATCGTCGAGACCACGGAAACCGCGTGGCGCGCGGCGGGACTGGACCAATGCGACACCGCCGGCACGATCGCGTTCTGCGATCACTTGTTCGCGCCCTGGCTGGACGGGCACCGGCTGCTGGCGAACATGAATCACCTGCGTGGCTCGCAATGGATTGCCTTTCCGCGGGTCAGCAACGAAACCTGGGTCATGGGCAACGTCGTTCTGGTGGGCGACGCGGCGCACTCGGCGCATTTCTCCATCGGATCGGGGACCAAACTGGCATTGGAGGACGCGATCGCGTTGGCTCGCGCGTTCGACACGCATGGCGCGAATGTGCCGGCGGCGCTGGCGGCTTATGAGGCGGAGCGGAAGGTCGATGTGCTGCGCATCCAGTCGGCGGCTCGGAATTCCACCGAATGGTTTGAGAACGTGGCGCGTTACGCGAAGCTGGAGCCGGAACAGTTCGCGTATTCGTTGCTGACTCGCAGTCAACGGATCAGCCACGAGAATCTGCGCCTGCGCGACAGGCCGTGGCTGGAAGGGCTGGAACGGTGGCTGGCCGAGCATGCCGGCGCCCCGGCGTCCGGGCGCTCCGTCCCGCCGATGTTTCTGCCGTTCCGGTTGCGCGACATGCGCGTCGCCAATCGCGTTGTCGTTTCGCCGATGGCGACGTACAGCGCGGAGGGCGGCATGCCGGGCGACTTTCATCTGGTGCATCTTGGCGGTTTTGCCCTGGGCGGTGCCGGCCTGGTGTTCACCGAAATGGTCTGCGTCACGCCGGAGGGCCGCATCACACCCGGTTGCGCCGGGTTGTGGTCGGACGCGCAAGGCGACGCATGGGCGCGGATCGTCGATTTCGTGCACGATCGGTCGGATGCGAAGTGCTGTCTGCAACTGGGACATTCTGGTCCGAAAGGCTCGACCCAACTCGGTTGGCAGGAGATGGACGCGCCTTTGCCGGACGGAAACTGGGAGCTGCTGGCGCCGTCGGCGATCGCCTGGAGCCCGCGCAATCAGGTTCCTCGGCCGATGACGCGCGACGATATGGACCTGGTGCGGGACGCGTTCGTGGCGGCGGCGCGGCGCGGTGAGCGTGCCGGGTTCGACATGCTCGAACTGCACGCGGCGCATGGGTATTTGCTGTCGGCGTTCATTTCGCCGCTGACCAATCGGCGGACCGATGCGTACGGCGGTTCGTTGGAGAACCGGTTGCGGTTTCCGTTGGAGGTGTTTCGCGCGCTGCGAGCGATCTGGCCGGCGCACAAGCCGATGTCGGTGCGGATTTCGGCGACCGATTGGGTTGAGGGAGGGATCACCGGGGACGACGCGGTGGAGATCGCTCGCGCGTTTAAGGAGGCGGGTGTCGATCTGATGGATGTGTCGGCCGGACAAACGTCGATCCGCGCGCGGCCGGTGTATGGGCGGATGTTTCAGACGCCGTTCGCGGACCGGATCCGCAATGAGGTTGGCATCGCGACGATGGCGGTCGGGAATATTACCGAGCCGGATCATTTGAACGCGATTATCGCCTCGGGGCGAGCGGATTTGTGCGCGTTGGCGCGGCCGCATTTGTCGGACCCACGGTTCGCGCAACGGGCAGCGGCGGCGTTGGGATATTCCGGGCAGTGGTGGCCGAAGCAGTATCTGGCGGGGAAGGCACAGATCGAACGGCTGATCGGACGGACGGATACGGATTATTCGGCGGTGATCTGAATGGGTGAGGTTGGGGCTCGATCGGGCAAAGGAAGTAAGTTCAACCCGAAGATCACGAAAAGGAAATGCCGGACGCTTCGCGCGGTGTTCGATCGGGCTCCGCGTGAAGCGCTAAAAGTCCTTGCTTGCTTCGTACGACTTCGTGTGCGCTCGGTGATTTTCGTGTCAGGCTGGCCTTGCCGAGGTGGTGCCCCCCCCGACCTATCACCGGTTCCCGCTCGGACGACAAAAGGAAAGTCCATGACGGCATCTTCGCTTTCTCCACGCAAGCCCGGAACGGGCGCGCTGGCCGGGTTCCAGGCCATCGTCACCGGCGGCGGTAAGGGCATCGGCCTGGCCATCGCGCGCCGGTTGGCGGCCGATGGAGCGGAGATCGCGTTGATCGGGCGCGATGCGGCCGCCTTGGCGTCGGCCGCGCGCGAACTCGGGGCCAGGCAGGCGGTCGCCGATGTCACTGACGACGGGGCATTGCGCGACGCGCTCGACGCGCTCGGACCTTGCGACATTCTGATCAACAACGCGGGCGCGGCGGTCTCCCGGCCGTTCGCGAAGCACACAATGGATGACTTTCGGGCAATGCTGGCGGTCAATCTGCTGTCCGCCGTCACCGCGTGCCAGGCGGTGCTGCCCGCCATGCGGGAGCGCCGGTTTGGCCGCATCGTCAACATCGCCAGCACGGCCGGCCTTAAAGGTTACGCCTACGTTACCGCTTATGTCGCGGCCAAGCACGCGCTGGTTGGGTTCACCCGCGCTCTGGCGCTGGAGACGGTAAAGGATGGCATCACGGTGAACGCGGTCTGCCCGGGGTTCACGGATACGGACATGGTGGAAAGGTCGGTGGCCACGATCGCGGCCGCGGGTGGCCGCACGCCGGAGGAAGCGCGTCGGATGCTGGAATCCGGCAACCCGGCGGGCCGTCTTGTGCGGCCGGAGGAAGTGGCGGAAGCGGTCGTTTTCTTGTGCCGGCGCGAGGCCGGGGCAATGACCGGACAGGCGATCGCGGTCGCGTGCGGGGAGGTGTGAGATGGCGGAACATTTTCGTTGGGACGTCGATGGCAAGGTCGCGACCATCACGCTCGACCGGCCGGAGAAGAAGAATCCGCTGACGTTTGAATCGTACGCGGAATTGCGCGATACGTTCAGGGCATTGGCGCTCGACCAGGCGGTGAAGGCCGTGGTGATCACGGGATCGGGCGGCAATTTTTGTTCTGGTGGCGATGTGTTCGAGATCATCGGTCCGCTGACCCGCATGAAGATGCCGGAGTTGCTGGCGTTTACCCGGATGACCGGCGACGTGGTGAAGGCGATGCGGTTGTGTCCGCAACCGGTGATCGCCGCGGTGGAAGGCGTTTGCGCCGGCGCGGGCGCGATCCTGGCGATGGCCGCGGACCTGCGTTACGGCACCGCCGAAAGCCGCACGGCGTTTTTGTTCACGCGCGTTGGGCTGGCGGGCTGCGACATGGGGGCGTGCGCGATTTTGCCGCGGATCATCGGACAGGGCAGGGCGTCGGAACTGCTTTACACCGGCCGCTCGATGACCGGGGAGGAAGGCGAGCGTTGGGGGTTCTTCAATGCGCTGCATCCGCCGGGGGAGGTATTGGTGGCGGCTCAGGCGATGGCGCGGGTGCTGGCGGATGGGCCGACTTTCGCACACGGGATGACGAAGACCATGCTGCACCGCGAGTGGAGCATGGATGTGGAGAGCGCCATCGAGGCGGAGGCGCAGGCGCAGGCGATCTGTATGGCAACGGAGGATTTTCGAAGGGCGTTCGAGGCGTTCGCCGCGAAGCAACGGCCGGTGTTCAAGGGGGATTGAAGGCCCTTGCGCGCGGGCGCCGCGCAATTCGGCCCATCAATCGGGTAGCATATGCCAGTCCAGGTTCAACAAAATGATATCAGCGGAATTCATCCAGTTTCATC
>PLSZ01000392.1 GCA_003164305.1 Acetobacteraceae bacterium | reverse complement strand
AAAGTCGGGCAAGGTGCCCGGGCGGTCCGATCCTCGGGTCGAGCCCGAGGATGACGTTTGAGGGAAAGTTTTGCCTTTGCCGGCCTTAACTTGATGCCTATGCGCTCGACCGGGCCATCGCTCTCCCCAAACTCGCTCTCGCCCAGTGTGGTTACGCTGATGGTCCGGTCCAACCAGACGATAACGGAAGTGGAACGATCTGGCGTCACCCGGTGGTCTCTCGCCGCGCCACCCCTGACGCGCGCCAGCCCCTTTTCCATCCCAGGCTTTACCGGTTGTTAAACGCCGAGGCGCAGTCTCCCGCGATGTCTTCCCCTCAATCTCCCGCGATGCCCGCCCCATCGCCCCTCTTTCCCGGCCTGCCAGCCAACACAAGCTGGCCCAGCCCATCCCTGACCGTGACTGACGCGCCCACGGTGGACGACTTCCGCGTGCTGTTTCAGGGCCTCGATCAGTTCAACACGCCAACCGCCGGCCCAGCGAAATACGTACCCCTGGCCGTGCTGCTGCGCGACGGCGCGGACACCACCATCGGCGGCTTGTGGGGCGGCACCATCTACTCCTGGCTCGTCATCAGCATGTTGTTCGTGCCCGAGACGCTACGCCGCCGCGGCATCGGCGCTTCCTTGATCCAGGCCGCCGAAACCGAAGCCAGGACCCGAGGCTGTATCGGTATGCAGGTCGATACCTTCGGCTTCCAGGCCCAGCCGTTTTACGAGAGCCTGGGGTTCACCGTGTTCGGGGTGCAACCGAACTTCCCGCCGGGCCATCGGTGCCTGTTCCTGCGTAAACCGTTCGATGACGGATGACCGCTTCGCCGTCGCCCTCGCGCATCACGAAGCCGGGCGGCTGGACGAGGCGGAACATCGCTACCGGGACATCCTCACCAGCGACCCTGACCATGCCGAAAGTCTGCATCTTCTGGGCCTCATCCTGGCCGGCAACGGCGATCCCGCGACCGGTGCGCGCCTGATCCAACGCGCCATCGCACGGACGCCCGGCCGCGCGCCGCACCACAACAGCCTCGCGCTGGCGTATCGCGGTCTGGGCTTGCACACCGACGCGCTAGGAGAATTCCGCGCCGCCTCCGAACTGCGCCCGGATTCCGCGCCGATCCACAACAACCTCGCCACCACGCTGCGCGCTTTGGGCCAACACGCCGCCGCGGTCGAGGCCTATCGCCGCGCCGCCGAGTTGGCGCCGGACACCGCGGAAATCTGGTACAACCTCGCCGGCACCCTGGCCGATCTCGGCGCCGACCCCGAAGCGGAGTTCCTCCGGGCCATCGCGTTGCGCCCCGGATACGCCGACGCCATCGCCAACTTTGGCCGCTGGCTGATCACCCGGGCCCGCTGGCGCGAAGCGGAAGCCCGCCTGACCGAAGCGCTGAGGCTATCTCCCGCCGACACCCGAAGCTGGAGCAACCTCGGCGTCGCCCTCCAGGAATCCGGCCGCCCGGACCAGGCCGCGGAGCACTACCGCCAGGCCATCCGCCTCGATCCGAACTGTGCCGACGCCCACTACAACCTCGGTTGCCTGCTGGCCGGAGACGGCCAAACGGATGCCGCGGTCGCCTGCCACGCGGCCGCCCTCGCCGCCGATCCCTCGCACGGCGCCGCCCGGTTGGCGTTCTGCATGGGCCGCCTGCCCATCCTCTACCAAACCCAGCCCGAGGCCGCCGACCGCCGGGCGGACTACCTCGCCGCCCTGAACGACCTGGCCAACGCCGCGGGAACACCGGACATCGCGCGCGCCGTGGCGGCCGCGATCGGCACCTCGCAGCCGTTCTTCCTGCCGTATCAGGGCCAAAACGACCGCGCCGCGCAGTCGGTCTATGGCGGCCTCGTCTGCCGCCTGTTGGCCGCGCCAACCCCACGCCCGCGCCCCCCCGCGTCAAAGCGCATCCGGCTGGGGGTCGTCAGCGGTTACTTCCACGATCACACGATCTTCCGGCTGTTTCTCGACGGCTGGCTGACCCAACTCGACCGCGATCGCTTCGAGGTCATCGGCGTCCACACTGGCCACATCCACGACGCCGACACCGCCCGGGCCACCGCCCTATGCGACAGCTTCATCTCCGGCCCACGCTCCGTCGAGGCCTGGCGTCAGGCGGTCGAGGCCATCGCCCCGCATATCCTGCTGTATCCCGAGATCGGCATGGACCCGGTCTGCGGCCGGCTGGCCGCGCAACGCCTCGCACCCGTGCAGTGCGTCACCTGGGGCCATCCCGAAACCACCGGCATGCCCACCATCGACCATTTCCTGTCCTCGGAGTTGATGGAGCCCGGCGACGGAGATCTCCACTACACCGAGCATCTGGTACGCCTGCCCGGCCTCGGCCTGCACTACACGCCCGACGAAACGCCCGCTCCGACGCCGCGCCGGGCCACCCTGGGCCTGAACCCGGACGTCCCGGTCTACTGGTCCGGCCAGGCCCTGTATAAATACCTCCCCGAGTATGACAGCCTTTTTCCCCGCATTGCCGCCGCCGTCGGGCCGTGCCAGTTCGTCTTCATCGCCTTCGCCAAAAGCGCCGCCGTCACCGCTGCCTTTCGCGCGCGCCTGACCCGGGAATTCGCCGCCTTCGGACTGGACGCGGACCGTTACTGCGTCATCCTCCCGCCCATGCCGCAGCAGCGCTTCGTCGCCGCGGTGGGCCTGGCGGACGCCGTTCTCGACACCCCCGGCTGGTCCGGCGGCCGTTCCACGCTGGATTGTCTCGCCCGAGACCCCGCCATCGTCACCTGGCCGGGCCCCTTGATGCGCGGCCGTCACACCGCCGCGATCCTGTGCCGCATCGGCTGCGAGCACACCATCGCCGCCTCCCTGGACGACTACGTTTCGATCGCCGCGCGCCTCGGCCTGGACGACACCTGGCGCGCCGAGGTGCGCTGGTCGGTGGCGAGGCGAAAGCACCGGGCGTTCCGTGACACCGGCTATATCCGCGCGCTGGAATCGTTTCTGGCGCGGGCGGTGGCGGACATTCAGGGCGCCGCTCGGTCAGGTTGACACGACAACCGTCATGACCCGGCCTGGTGTTTAGGCCGGGTCATCGGCATCAACGCGATTGAGAAAGCGATGGCCCGGTCCGGCCGAGCCATGACGTGGGCGGAACGTCATGCCTCCCGCTTCAACGATCGCCGGTACCAGGCCGGCATCTCCTGCCGGTCCAATCGCGTCGATGGGCAAGATCCGCCGGGGCGAGAAGCCCGAAACCGGCGGCTTTCCCAAGCTCCGAGGCTGGCACACCGGTTGCAGCCAACCTGCCAACACCACAAGGAGCCTCCGTTATGTCCATAGGCACCGTCCAATCTAATCCCTGGGCCACCAACCCGTGGGACCCATCCGTTTCCTCGCAATCCGGGTCCGGGGGCGCCAGCTCCACGAACGGCGCCACCCAGGGGGGATTCGGCCCGGTGGTGCCAACCGGCCCCTGGTCCGATCAGAGCGCCAGCACCAGCACCGCTTCGGCGCCCGCCAATCCGTTCCAGGCGCTGGCGTCCGACATCCAGGCGATGCTGATCCAGGCGCAAGGCACCTCCGCCGCGACCTCGGCCACTGGCACCACCGGCACCACCGGCACCACCAGCGCGACGGCCGGCACGACATCCCTGACGCCGGAACAGCAGGTCGCCAACGATCTGAACACCCTGATGAGCGACCTCCAGGCCAGCACGTCGGCAGGCACGCAAACCCCCAACGCGCAAACCGCCAGCGCCAGCCCAACGGATCCCGCCGCCAACACCGCCACCGGTTCCACGGGCCAGACCGAGCATCACCATCACCACCACCATCACGGCGGCGGTAGTGAAGCGAGCGGTGCCAGCGCCGCCGCCTCCGCGACGTCACCCACGGCCTCGGCCACAAGCAGCGCGTCGAGCGCGGACGACCAGGCCGTCTCGCAGCTGTTCGCCTCCGATATCGTGCAGGCGATGCAGGCCTACGGCGGCGACAGCGGCGCCAACATGATGCACGCGCTGACCGTGTGACGCTTCACGGTGCCCTCCGGCGTGACGCCCAGGCCGGCCTCTCGATCGCGACACCGTGAGGCCGGGCCTGGATCACGCGCTCCAGTCGCGCACCTCACGCACCATGGTCCAGATCAGCCGGTCCAGGTCGCCATCCATCGCCGACCTGGGCCGCCGCGTATTGGTGAACACCGCCCAACAGAAATCGCCATGGGTCCGCACGATGATCGTGGCGGTCCCCGGCAGGCTGCCGGTGTGCCACCAGTTGCCGTACGAATTCACCGCCCATCCCTTGGCATAGCGGCCATTGGCCGCCGACGGCGTGATCATCGTCTGCAGCGTTTCCGGCGACAGCAAATTCGGCGTCGTGCGGAAGCCGTCGAAATGTGTCGCGAATCGCACAAGATCGGTCGGCGACCCAACCCAGCCGCCATGTGAGTCCATCCGCCGCACATTCATGCCATACGGATCCTCGTCGTTCTGCCCGTGATATCGCACCTCCCGCGGCAGCCGTTCCGCGAGCGTATCGCCGCCGACCCGCATGTCCTCGATACCGCAGCGCCGCAGGATCGTGTCGCGCACGAACGCTTCGTAACGTTGCCCGGTCAGTTTCTCGATCACCCGCCCGAGCAGGCAATACCCGAAATTCGAATACGCGAACGCGGTGCCCGGCGCGGTCTCCAGAGGCATGGTCCGCAGCGTCCAGGCGATCAGTTCCGCGTGGGTCATGCGCGGGTTGAGAAACATCGGATCGCGGTTGTCGTTGCGCCAGCCGCCGCCGGTGTGGGTCAGCAAGTGCTCGACGGTGACGCGATCGATGTAAGGGGCATAGGGCGGCGCCCCGTAATCCACGCCAAGTACGCCGCCGGGCCCAAACACGAGATCCCCCAGCCGCAACCCGCCAGTTTCGATCAACGTGAAAATCGCGACCGAGGTAACCGGCTTGCTGACGCTGGCGATCCGGAACCGGTGCGCCGGCGTCAGCGTCTCCCCGTCCGCGCGGTCTGCCTGGCCGAACGCTTCCACGTACACCAGCCGTCCCGAGCGGGCGATGGCGACCGACAAGCCGGGAACCGCGTAACAGCTCATGAACCCGTTCGCCGCGGACGCCATCGCGGCGCGCTCCGTGGCGCTGCCTTCGGGTTCGTGCGAAAGTTCGGCGCGGGCGATATCAGGCGCGCCACCCAGAGCCAGGCCGAGCATCGCGCGGCGAGGAAGCTTTGTCATTTGTCACGCATTGTCGCGGCCGTGGCCGGTGGGAGCAAGCCCGCCCGTCATAGGCCCTCCGTCACCCCGGCGTCGAAGCGCCCGGCGCGTGATCCGGTTTCAGGTCCAACACCGGTGTGCCATCCATGCAGTCGAGGCCACGCACCGACAGCGTCCCGCCCTCGATCGCCACCAGATCGACGAACGAGGACGCGATCGGGTTCGGCCGCACCGGCGACCGCAACGCGAACGATCCGAGTGTCGTGCCGGTGCGGATCGGCGTTTGCAGCACCAGATCGCGCCGCGCCCGGTGCATCCAGTACAGCACCTGAATTCGCCGCGGCGCGACCAGGCCCGTCAGCGCCTCACGCCACCGCTCATCGACGACGATCGTGCAAACCGGACCATCCGGGCTGCCACGCCGAGCGCACTCGCCGCGCGTTTTCCACGGCGTATGAATGACGCCAATAAAATACACCCCCGCATCGAACGTCTGCGGCGACGGAACCGCCACCTCTCCCGCGCGCAGGTCGGTGTCATGCTCTGGCATCATCCCGCGACCGTGCCAGCAATCCCCGCGCCCTGTCCACCCGTTCCTCCGGCCGCCGCTTTTCCTCTGGGCTGGGTCCCGACACCGCCCATTCTCCCGACCTCCCAAACTCCCAACAAATCGGCCTCTGACGCCCGTCAGCAGTTCTCATTTTGCCGATCGGCCTCCCCAATTCGTCATCCTGCGGCCTGGCCGGAGAATCATTCAAGCCCCGCACAACCTTGAATAGTCCCGCATTTTCTGACGGGTGCGCGGCGACCGATCCTCGGGTCGAGCCCGAGGATGAGTGCGTCCGTGAGGACGCT
>PLSZ01000345.1 GCA_003164305.1 Acetobacteraceae bacterium | reverse complement strand
AGGCCTCGCATCATCTCCTGGACGATTTGTTCGTAGCCGAAAGCCGGAGTGGGTTGCATCGGGGGCGCCGCGCCGCGGGGGTCAACAGAGGCGTTAGTTAGATATAATAACGTTTGGCGTCAAGGAGGAATTTCCGGGTGGGTTGGGCTGAGACGCGGCCGGTTTGTGCGGAGAGCCTGTTCGCCAGGGCCTAAGCCGGACGAGCCGGAACCAAAAGGCTAAAGTGAACCCCCTCGGCTGCGCGGCCGAATTTGAATGATCCGCCGATTCACATCCCGCCCGGCCATTCCGGAGATCAGCGGGTGTGAAACAAAAGAACGATTCGGGTTCAGGCCATTACGGCCTGAGGGCTTCATGATTCGTTAGCACTCGCGGTGTCAGACAGTCACGCCGTCGGAAGCCGGTGCCGCGCCAGGCCAGGTTTTTAAGGCGGATGAAGGGGATAAAGGTGGATGAAGGGGATGGGCGGTTGCTGGAGCCAGTGACCGAACGGATCATTGGGTGTGCTTTCAGGGTCGCCAATGCGCTCTGCCATGGGTTTGCTGAAAAGGTCTATGAGAACGCTCTTGCCCACGAGATGCGAAAACGCGGGCTCGGCGCTGTCCAACAGCGGGGCATCGTCGTCTTTTACGACGACGTGATCGTCGGCGAATTTACCGCCGACCTTCTGATCGAGGACCAGGTCATCGTCGAACTCATTGCCGGTATTATCAGGGCCGCCGCATGCCGGACGAGGATCAACGCCAAATCAAACGCTGGAAAGCGATACGGCGGCACATCGCGCAAATCCGGAACAACTGCGAACCCGGAGACCTGGATTGCCGCCGCCGGCAACGCCAGGCCTTGCTCCATTGGGCTTACGACAGCCGGAAGTTCTGAAGTCTCCTCTGTCCCGCGCCGGCCGGTTATCCGGTAACGACGTCGCCGAACACGACCCAACCAGATCCATCGAAGCGCTGCAATCGCATCTGATTGATCGCCATATAATTATCCGGCGTCGTATTGACCAATACGTCCGGCAGCAGCATCGGTACGCGCACATCGCGCATATGGGTCGCCTGTCTCAACAGATTCTCCCGCGTCAGATCGTCACCGCACTGTTTTAATAACGAAACCACCATCGCGGCGCCATGGTAGCCGGACACGCTGGTCCTGTCGTTTGGATTTTGGTCGGGCGCGTACTTCTTCATGGTCGCGAGATAGGCCTGCATTTCGGGGTCGCCAGCCCAGACCGGATCGCCCGGCTGTTTGATGTATTCGACGGTCACGATACCTGTCGATGCATCAAGCCCAGCGGGTTTTAAGGCACCTTCGATGGTCGCGCCTGGATACGCCAGCAGGATTTGAGGTTTCCAGCCTATCTCATGAATCTTGCGAATCGAGAGCGCGGCGAATTTCGGTATCGTGGCGAGCATCACGACGTCGGCGCCGGATTCCTTTAACGTGATGATCTGCGCGTCGACTGTCGGGTCCGTTACCTCATACGAAACGGTCCCGGCAACCATCGCGGCGTTTTTCTCGCCGAGGCCAAGTCGCAATCCGGCCAGATGATCCTTGCCAAAATCGTCGTTCTGAAACAGCACGCCGATCTTGCCCTCGGGGTTAGTTCGCAGCACATGGCCAGCGAACGCCTTGGCGCTGCTCGCGAACGCGAGGTCGCCGGCGATGGACCAGGGGTTGCGCTTCGGATCGCGGAAGNNACCGCTGAAAATAAAGAATTGCGGTATCCGGTGGTCATTCAAATAACGTTGCGCCGCCGCGTTTCCAGGCGTACCAAGCGAGCCGAAAATGCCAAGCACCTGGTCATCCTCAACCAAACGGCGCACGGCTTCAACGGATTTTGGCGGACTGAACTCGTCATCAAGACTGAGGAGATTGACCTTCCGGCCGTTAACGCCGCCTTGGTCATTAACCATCCGATAGTAAGCGGCGGCGGCTTTCCCGGTGGCGCCGAACGACGATGCCGGTCCACTGTAAGGCATCGTCTGCCCGATTTTGATTTCCGTATCGCTGACCCCTGGGCCGTACTTCGTATCGCTTCCCGCATGGGCGCGACCGGCGGCCAGAATCAATGGAAGCGTCAGAACCGAGCGCCGTGTCGGATTCGGTATGATCGTTTGTTTTCCTTGAGGTGTCATGATTCCCGTCTCCTGTGCGGATAATGCGCTGATCGCCAGCGTCCAGGCACGAAACGCCAATTGGTCGCGGCTTGCCAAGGACGAAAACTGAACCGCGCCGGTTCAGAAAATGAACTATGAAAGTCCCTTCACATCCGATACGCCTTGCGAGAAAGCGCGCCATGAGGGGATCGCGGTATGAAAAACGGATATGGCCAGTTTTGTCCGATCGCCAAGGCCGCCGAGATCTTCGCCACGCGATGGACACCGCTCGTGCTCCGGGAGTTGATGTCGCGCGCCCATACGTTCAACGAAATTCACCAGGGCGTGCCATTGATGTCGCGGGCCTTGTTGGCTGAGCGTCTGCGCCAATTGGAAGCTGACGGTTTGGTACAGCGCATCCGGTCGAGTTCCCGGCGGGGCGGTGAGTATCATTTGACCCCGGCTGGCGAAGCGTTTCGCGGACTGGTTGCGGCCCTCGGTGATTGGGGCGTGCAATATGCCCGCGGCAGGATCACCGCGGACGATCTGGATCCTGGTCTGCTTCTGTGGGCCATGCGGGTCAGGATAAAATCCGATGAATTGCCGCCCGATCGTGTCATCGTGCAGTTCGAGTTCTCGGGTGTTCCCGCGGCCCGGACAAAGTTCCAGCGGATGTGGCTCATTCTGGAACGGCACAAAGAGGCCGATGTCTGTGCGAAAGATCCGGGCTATCCGATCGATCTTTTGGTGCGATGTTCAATCACGGACATTGTTTCGGTTTTCGTTGGGACGACTCCCTGGCAATCGGCGTTCAAGGAAAGCATCCGCGTGGAAGGCGATGCCAGGCTGGCGCGAGCGCTGCCAAAATTGCTGCGGTTGGACAAAGTGCCCGGCCGGGACATGCCTTTTGTCCATTACAACGCGAACGCATCGGCCGCATGAGTCCGGCGAGCCGAGGGGCGTTACCCGGTCGCCTGGACCCTGCGTGTGAAACCTTCCCCCTCACCCGTGCTGCAACGCGATCATCGCGCCCGCCGTCGACTGGGCTACCGAGAGCGTGTCGCCGGCGAAACTTCCCGCCAGATGCAGGATGTCCACTTGCAGACCCTTGTCGCTCAATGTCAGGTTGCCGTTCGCGGCGTTGAACGACACGGCGTCGACGTTCGCCATCTGTATAATGTCACCGAACGTGAAGCCGGAGATGGGGTTCGCGACCTTGGCGCCGGTCGCCAGCGACAGAGTCGCGTCCGCGCCAACGAACGAAATGCCCGCCACGCCGTAACTGGTTCCGGTCAGCATGGCGGTGCTGTTGGCCGCGATCTGTAACGAACCCTCGCCGCCGATGTTGCCGTTCACCGTCAGAGTGCCACCGGTCGCGACAATGGTCCCGTCGTCATCGACGGCCGCGCCGGCGCGCGTGTCCAGCGTGCCAAAACCGGTAAGCGTGCCGCCGGTTTGCACGTAGATGCAAAAGGTAGTGGCCGCGCTGCGCGATGCGCACATTCCGCAATGCCAGAACGACTTGCGAGCGACAGGCAAGCCGCTGTGCCTGCTGATCAACTTCGGCCGGCCCAAAATCGAAATCCGCCGCGTCACCGCCCAGACCTGGTCACGACAACCATCCCCTTCATCCCCGCTTATCCCCTTCATCCGCCTTAAAAAAAAGAGGCTGCCAGCGCGGGCCGGCCTTGCGCCGGCGATCCCGAACCGGACGAGGCGGAACCAAAAGGCGAAAGCGGCCCGTCGGCTGCGCGGGCAACTTCGGATGTTCCGCCGATTCGCATCCGCGCGACCATTCCAGCGAGCATCGGGTGCAAAGCAGATTCAGGCCATTGTAGCGTGCGCGAGACGGCACAGCGGTTCGTTCACTCGCAACGGATTCTTCGCGGAAAGCGTCTAGAGTCAGGCGATAAGGGACTAGGGCCTGTCGTCAATTATTG
>PLSZ01000163.1 GCA_003164305.1 Acetobacteraceae bacterium | reverse complement strand
TGAACGGGGACGGCAAGCCGGATATCATCCTCGCGGACAGCTATGGTAGCATCGGCGTTGACGTCCTGCTCAATACCTCGACGCCGGTGCTCCAGCTCGACACCACGACGGTGTCCACGAGCACCACCGGAGCCAACACCGGACTGATCGTCGATACCATCGCGCCGGCGGCCCCGGTCATCGGCGGCATTTCGCCGGACACCGGCGCCAGCTCCACCGACGGGATCACCAACATCGGCACGGTCAGCGTCAGCGGCTCGGCGGAGGCGAACAGCACCGTCGTGGTGTCCGATAAAGGCAAGGTGGTGGGCACCGTGACCGCCAGCAGTGCCGGAGCCTGGACCGAGTCGACGCTGATCCTGTCACAGGGCACCAATACCATCACGGCGACCGCGGCCGACGCGGCGGCCAACATCAGTAGCGCCGGGACTTACATCGCGGTACTCGACAATACATCGCCACCGGCGCCGGTGATCAGCGGCATCGCGCCGGACACCGGCTCCAGTTCGACCGACGGCATCACCAACGCCGGCACCGTCACAGTCAACGGTTCGGCGACGGCGCGAACCACCATCGTGGTGTCGGACAACGGCACCGTCGTCGGCAGCCTCGTCGCGAGCGGCACTGGCGTCTGGACCGAGCCGAATGTCGTGCTGACGCAAGGCGTCAACGCGTTGACGGCGACGGCGACCGACGTGGCGGGCAACATCAGCGCGCCGGGGACATTCGCCGCCGTACTCGACACCACGCCACCCGCGGTGACCGAGGGGCTGACAAATGACACCGGGGTGTCCTCGACCGACCGGATCACGTCGAACGACGCGCTGAGTGGTGGGGGCGATCCGAACGCGATCGTGACTCTGATCATCGACGGCGGCACGCCGGTCACCGCGGTCGCCAACGGCGTGGGTGCCTGGAACGACACGCCCACTGGCCTCGCCGACGGCGACCATACCGTCGTCGCGAGTGAAACCGATCTCGCGGGCAATACCGGCACCGCGTCGCTGAGCTTCACGCTGGACACGGCGACGCCGCCGGCGCCGGTGATCACCGGAATCTCTCCGGATACCGGCCCGTCCAACACCGATGGCATCACCGATACCGGCGCGCTCACGGTCAGTGGCACGGCGGTGGCGGGCGATACCGTGGCGCTGTACGACGGCACGACATTGATCGGCACCACGACCGCGGTTGGCGGGCTCTGGTCGATCGCGCTGGCGACCGCACTCGCCGAAGGCAGCCACGCGCTGAGCGCCACGGCGGCCGATGTGGCGGGCAACCTGTCCGCGCCATCCGCGACCTACGCGGTCAAAGTGCAGCCGCCGCCCGCGCTGATCCAGACCACCCTGAGCGAGACCGTCGCGGAGGGTCAGTCGCTCGGTAATCTCTGGTCGCTCCTGGTTGCCAATGGCGTCGATCTCGACCCGAGCAGCCTCGCGATCAGCGCGGTCGGCACCGCGGCTCTGGAGGGCGCGGTGACGTTCAACGCCGCGACACAAAGCCTGGTTTATATCGCGCGACCGGCCATGATCCGTCGCACCCGATCGACAGTTTCACTTACACGCTGACCGACGACCAGGGCATGTCGGTGACCGGCACCGTGGCGGTCGCCGTCACTGGCCCGACTCTGCCGACCACTGTCGCGACCACGCCGTTCAGCAACGTCAGCGCGACGGGCTCCGGCCAACGGCTGATCAGTCAGGCCAGCGGGCAAACGCTGATCGGCGCGGCGGCCGGTGGCGATCTGCTGTTCGGCGGCGCCGATACCAGGATCACCGCGTTCGGCAACGGCAACACCATCGCGGCGTTGCCGGGCAACCACACCATCGCCATGGGCGCCAGCAACAACATCGTGACCGCGTCCGACGGCAACAACACGATCAGCGGCACCGGCACCGGCGATACGGTCACCGCCGGCAACGGCAACAACAAAATCACCCTGGGCGGCGCGAACGACGTCGTCCTCTGCGGCAACGGCGCCAACACGGTCACCGCGACCGGCGCCGGAGCGTCGATCACGACGGGTTCCGGCAATGACTCGATCGCGGCCACCGCGGGTACCGCGACGATCCGCGCCGGCCTCGGCCTCAACACCATCCTGTTCGCCGGCGCCGGCAACAGCATCGTCAATCAGGGCGGCACGGATACGCTGACCGACAAGGGCACCAACAATACGCTGGTCATGCCCATCGCCGGTCACGGCCTGGACACGATCACCGGCCCGGTACTGACCAATGGCGACGTGTTCGATCTCCGTACCGCCATGGCGGCGACGAGCTGAGACGGCCTGATCGGCGACATCGGCAATTACCTGAGCCTCGGTACACAAGGCGCCAATGCCACGCTATCGATCAACCCCACTGGCGCGACGGGTGGCACGACCACCCTGATCGCGATCCTGAACGGTGCCGGCCCGGTCGGGCTGAGCAGCTTCCTCACCCATGCGCGGCTGACCTGAATGAGCCGCGCGGCATTGTCGCAATGGAGACTTTTCATGCGCCTTAAATCGATCGCCAGCCTCGGCCTGCTATGCGCTTTGGCGCAAGGTTCGCCCGCCGCTCTCGCCGACATCGTGACGGGAACATTCGCCGGAACGATGGATTCCGGCTCGGATTCAACCGGCGTGTTCGGCGCGGTCGTCGCCGACCTCACGGGGTACGCGATCACCGGTGAATTCACCTATGATACGACGCTTTACACGCAGGCGCCGAGCGGAACGACCAATACCGCCACGGGAACCGGTCTCGGCGGGTTGACGGTGACGGTGACCCTCGAGGGCGTCAATCACGTCTTCACCGACCAGACCTCGTCGGGCGTGTACCTGGATACCGGCGCGAGCGAGTTCAAATTGCAGAACGCCAACAGTCAAAACCTCGGCGGCGGCGTAACGTTCAACGATACGTTTTATCTGGACGCGCTGGATTTTCTGACGCCGTTCGTCACCAGCACCGATCTGGACCAGAACTTCAGCGCGTCGCCGATGATCACAACCGGCAACTTTTCGATCGAGGACACCTCGCCGGACGCGACGGCGAGCGGCGTGTTTGAACTCACCTCGCTGACCGCCTCGACGGTGCCGGAACCGGCCAGCATTCTGTTGCTGAGCGCGGGAATGCTCGGGCTGCTGGTGACGCGGCGGCGGCGTGTCGCCGCATCGGTCCGCGGCTGACCGGACCGGGTGGCGACCATCCAGGCGTCCCGCGTAACCAGGATGGCGGTGATTTCGGGCCGCGTGACCCGCTCGGTTGAAGGCTAACGGCGGGCGCCCCCAAAGCGGAGATTCCACATCCGCGATGAGTTTCGCGCGCCGACCGAGTCCGAAACTCGTTATGGAAGCGGGTATCAACCCCTTCGCTCGCATCGACCAACCCTTGTTCCCCCGTCACAACCGCGCGTAAACACGGCCTTTGACCCACCAGGCCGCGAGGAGTCTCCCCATGACCGGACTGCCCGAATTCTCCCCGGCCACGGGCTTGTCCGCCGCCATTCCCGCATCGGATGTCGTCACCCCCGCCGCGTGGAAAGCCCTCGCCGGATCCGCCCTCGGCTATGCCATGGATGGCTTCGACCTGCTCATCCTCGGCTTCATGCTCCGGGTCATCTCCGCCGACCTCAAACTCGCCCCCGCCCAGGCCGCGTCGCTGGTGACGGCGACGCTGATCGGCGCGGTCATTGGAGGCATCGCCTTCGGCATGCTCTCCGACAAGTTGGGCCGCGTCCGGGTGCTCACCTGGACCATCGTCGTGTTCGCCGTGTTCACGGGGATGTGCGCGTTGTCGCAAGGCTACTGGGATCTGCTCGCTTACCGCACCCTCGCCGGTGTCGGTCTGGGCGGCGAGTTCGGCATCGGCATGGCCCTGGTCGCCGAGGCCTGGCCGCCCTCGAAACGAGCCCGTGCCTCCTCCTACGTCGGTCTCGGCTGGCAGGCCGGCGTGCTGATGGCCGCGCTGCTGACCCCAATTCTGCTGCCGGTCATCGGCTGGCGAGGCATGTTCGCCATAGGCGTCTTCCCCGCCGTCGCCGCGTATTTCATCCGCCAGGGCCTGCATGAGCCCGAGGTCTTCGTCGCCAACGCGGCCAAAGACAAAGGCGAGTCCTCCCTCGGCCTGCTGGTCGCCGACGCCGCCACCGCGAGGATCAGCCTGGGCATGGTCATCCTCTGCTCAGTGCAAAATTTCGGTTACTACGGCGTTATGATCTGGCTCCCGAACTATCTGTCCACCCGGTTCGGCTTCGGCCTCACCCAATCCGCCACCTGGACCTCCGTCACCATCCTGGGCATGGCGGTCGGCATCTACGTGTTTGGCCAGATCGCCGACCGGGTCGGCCGCAAGCCCGCGTTCATCGCCTGGATGCTCGGAGCGGGCATCATGGTCGTGCTGTATTCCCGCCTGACGGACCCGAGCGCGCTGCTGATCGCCGGCGCCGTCATGGGCTTCTTCGTCAACGGCATGCTGGGCGGCTACGGCGCGCTGATGAGCGAACTCTACCCCACCGCCGCCCGGGCCACCGCGCAGAACGTCCTGTTCAACATCGGCCGGGCGGTCGGCGGCTTCGGCCCGGTGGTGGTCGGCTTCATCGCCGCGTCCGTCGGGTTCGAGACCGCGATCGCCTTGCTGGCCGTGCTCTACGGGATCGACATAATCGCGATGTGGCTGCTGATCCCTGAACGCCGCGGCGCCGCGCTGGCCTAAGGAGAGAAGCGGGTGCCTTCCGCATCCGTTTCGCTATCGATGGACCGTGACACGCGGAATACCGGAAGCAAGGATTCTCACCACGAAGGCACGAAGCACACGAAGAAGATTTATAGCGCTTTGCGCGGTGTCTGTTCGAGCGCCCGCGCGAAGCGCCCAAATTCTTCTTCGTGTGCTTCGTGCCTTC
>PLSZ01000509.1 GCA_003164305.1 Acetobacteraceae bacterium | reverse complement strand
TGAGGGCACGGCGCCGAGCGGAACTGCCGGGTTGGGACCGGCGCCGTGCCTGTTCTTTGTGACGGACAGTCTTTTACCGTGCGATCCGCCGTGCCGTCAGGCCGTCCGGCGTACGCGTCGTTCCATCAAAGCGCCGAAACGCCGCTCAAATCCCGGCGGTGCTTGCTGTGCTGTCAACGTGCGAAACCGCCGTTTAGACGCCGGTTCTGACAGCTATCGACAACCGATTATGTTGCCTCGGTAAGACGCAACTGAATGTCTGTGCCGATGCATGGCACTATAATCTAAAACAAGCGTGGACGTACCTGCGCGGTCGCGACGAGCCGCGCATTAAATGGATCAGCGCGACGCAAGGGGGTAACGTTTCACAGTGGCTACGAACAAACGATGAATGGCCTGTTCAACGCGGACGATACATGACGCAGGAAACCACCGCACCTAAGAGCGATAACGCTCCGCCCGGATTGTCGGCGTCGATGCCCTGATAAGTCCAGTCAGATCCGCCGTAGATCGTGCTGGAGCACTGGCTCTTACACCACCGTACGGGACACGATCTTGTGCGCGTCAACCCCGGCCTCGGTAACCTGGCACATCCTGTGGCGGAACCCATGCGCCTTCCGGCGGCACGCAACTTTGCCAGAATACATCGATCGGCATCCCGCCGCGTGGATACCAGTACCCACCGATCCGTAGCCAAAATGGGTCGAGCAAAACGATCAATCGTTCCGCGATCAGCATCGTGCAGGCCTCATGGAATGTGCCATGATTGCGGAACGAATTCAGAAACAGTTTAAGCGACTTGCTTTCCACGATCCACTGGCCTGGGATGTAATCGATGACGATGTGCGCGAAATCCGGTTGGCCGGTCAGCGGGCACAGCGAGGTGAACTCCGGGCAGGTAAATCGCACGACATACTGTTTGTCCGGGGCTGGAGCGTTCACACGTTCCAGCACCGCCTGATCCGGTGAGTCCGGAATCACTGTTCGCTGTCCTAGTTGGGTCAGTCCCGAAGTATCGATCATGCGAGGGTCTCCGATGCGTTCCATGAAGCTCGCAGTTGACCCACATGCGTCGCCAACGCGCCACTCCGAATGGCGTGACGCAGCCCGTGAGTGAGACTCTGATAATATTGAATATTATGCCAGGTGAGCAACATCGGTCCGAGCATTTCCTCCGCTTTAAACAGGTGATGCAGGTAAGCTCTGGAATGTTTCGCGCAAGCTGGGCAGGCGCAGTCGGGGTCGAGTGGGCCAGCATCGTCGGCGAACCTCGCGTTGCGCAGATTGAAGATGCCCCTTGATGTAAAGGCCCGAGCCGTTCGTCCGGCGCGCGTCGGCATAACGCAGTCGAACATGTCGATACCGCGCTCAACCGCGCCAACAATATCATCGGGCGTGCCGACGCCCATCAAATAGCGCGGCCGATTGACGGGGAGGTACGGTACGGTGGCGTTCAGCGTAGCGAACATCGTGGCTTGCCCCTCGCCGACCGCGAGGCCGCCAATCGCATATCCATCGAAGCCGATATCGCGCAGCACCGCCGCTGACTCGGCTCTCAACTCCGGATAGATACTGCCTTGCACGATCCCAAACAGCCCATAGCCTGGACGGGTCACGAAATTGTCGCGCGATAATGCGGCCCACCGCGAGGACAGTTCCATCGACTGCCGCGCCTGCTCCAGTGTCGCGGGGAATGGTGTGCATTCATCTAGCGTCATGGTGATGGTTGTGTCGAGCAGGTGTTGAATCTGGATAGACCGCGCGGGGGTCAGGCGATGGCTCGAGCCGTCAATGTGGGACTGGAACGTGACGCCATCAGAGTCGAGCTTACGAAGTTTCGCCAGAGACATGACCTGAAACCCGCCTGAGTCAGTCAGTATGGGACCAGGCCAGTCCATGAACTGATGCAGACCACCCAATCGAGCGATCCGCTCGGCGCCAGGGCGCAACATCAGGTGATAAGTGTTGCCCAGGACGATGCTGGAACCGGTCGCTCGCACGGAGTCGGCGGTCATCGCTTTTACGGTTCCAGCGGTGCCGACGGGCATGAAGACCGGCGTCTCGATTGGCCCATGCGCGGTGTGGACGGTCCCGGCTCGGGCGGCTCCATCGCCGCCGTCGATAGTGAAGCCGAAGGTGTTACCGATCATCGCGGTACAGCAACGAAGCGTCGCCATAAGAATAAAAGCGATATCCGGCGGCGACCGCGTGCGCATAAGCCGCGCGCATCGTTTCGGTGCCCGCGAAGGCACAGACGAGCATGAATAAGGTCGATCGCGGTAAGTGAAAGTTCGTCATTAGCACATCGACGGCACGGAATCGGTATCCGGGCAGGATGAACAGCGACGTCTGTCCCGCGAACGGCGCGATCATGCCGCTTTCATCCACCGCGCTCTCCAATAAACGCAAGCTGGTCGTCCCGATCGCGACGAGCCGGCCACCGCTTGCTCGAGCTTCGTTGATCGACCGAGCGGTGCTGGCTGAGATTTCGCCATACTCGGCGTGCATGGTGTGGTGGCTGACGTCGTCAGACCGTACCGGCAGAAATGTCCCCGCACCCACATGAAGTGTGACGAATGCCCGAAGAATACCGCGAGCTTCGAGCACGGTTAGCAAAGCGGGAGTGAAATGCAGACCGGCGGTTGGTGCCGCGACGGCGCCATCGTTGTTCGCGAAGACTGTTTGATAGTCCGTGGCGTCCGCGGGCTCCGGCCCGTGTGGGCGGGAAATGTATGGCGGCAGAGCCAACGAGGCGTTGCGGCGTAGGGCGTCAAGGAATTTCGTATCCTGTTGGTCAAAGCGTAATATCACTCCGCCATTCTGGTCGCGGGCTATAATCACGGCGGACAGGTCGCTGTCGCCGTCGAAGCTTAATTTATCGCCCTCATGGAGACGCCGGGCATTGCGTGCGAGCGCATGCCACGTGCCTTCCGCCCGCGGCTGATTTAACGTGACACCGATCCGCGCGTTGCCATGACGCGCGGTGAGTTGAGCGGGGATCACTCGTGTGTCGTTTGCCACCAATATGTCGCCTGGCCGGAGCAGGTCAGGCAGGTCGCGCACGATTCGGTCGTCCATGCTGACAAGATTCCGTCCGTCGCCGGGAAGTTGGCCTGATTGCCGCGCTAATTCCTCGGTCACCCTCGCGTCCCGGAGAACCCGCCGATCCCCACCCGTCTCATGGTTTGGCTGTGTTGAGCCGCGGCCGGAACGTGGAGAGACACCATCGTGAGCAGGATCGGGATGACGACCTGAGAAGCCGCCGCTGCCTTGTACGCAAAGCAAACGCGCGGCATCCCGCGGCCGAACCGGCCTGTGCGCGATACGGTCCGGCGGCAACTCGAAGTCAAACTCAGTGAGGCGGACTACCATCACGCGGGGGTCGGAGCGACCCGGCGTAACAGCCGTACCAGAGGAATTGCAAATAAGACGGCCCAGGCTTTGCCAACAATCTGACCGGATAGGAATTCAAGGCTACCGAACGCGATGGAGAGGAACACGATTGAATCAACCACCAGGCCGACGAGCGACGCCGCGACGATCGCAGCCGTCAGTCGTCTGCTCTGGAGGGGGGTGTAGATTACGAAGTCAGTTAGTTCACCCAAGGCGAAGGCGGTTCCGGATGCGAAAACCAATGAGGGCGGCGCCAACAATGCTGACAAAGCGATCCCGATCGCGATTGCGACTAGACCGAAGCGCAACCCTACGCACCGCTGTACGACGTCGCGCAGTACTAACGCGGCCCCGACCGTTATCACTCCAGAGGGTGCCATCAGGCCGGGGGCGACCGGGATGAGACACGGCCCGTCAGAAACGCAAACAGTCCCAGCGTGCTGGATCAGCCAGTTTGCCAGCGGTATGCAAGCCAAGAAGCCGAAGAACGCGGCGACTCCTACCCGAAAACGGCGCAAGCTATCCATTAATCGCTCTGATAAGAGGAAATTTCGACCAGGTTTCCGTCGGGGTCGCGGCAATACACAGACTTGATGGGCCCGAGTGCGCCGGCTCGTTCGACGGGACCTTGTACGACGGCCACGCCACAATCATGCAGATGGGCGACGACTTCATCCGGTGGAACGGCGGTAACGAAACACACATCGCCTGCACCGGCCTCATGCGTCATCCCGGTGGGCCATGAATAAACATCCTGGTCATGGGGCCGAAGGTTGATCTTCTGACCCCCGAACTTCAGCGCGGTACGGTGATCCGGACCGAAATCTTCCCGCTCCATACCGAGAACGCGCTGATACCACGCGGCGGCAATGTCCACATCGGTGACATTCAGGACGATATGGTCGATGCGGTCTATGGTGAAACGCATCGTTGTGAGGCTCCTTCAGTTTCAACCTGGCGGCTCTACCCGATTTCCTCCTCAGCGCAAACGGGTGACGGTTAGGCTCCTCTCTGTGGGTCCGGGAAAAGGGCGGGGCGGCCCTTCGACCGGATCGCTGCTTCAGGGTGCATTTTATCAGGCTATAGGAATATCTGAATTGCGCCGCATCTTTCTCCTTCCACATTCTGGTTTTCGGGCCGGGTTTACCGTCTGAATTGTCCGCCCCGGAAGTCCGGGAGTCTTTAGAGCGGTATCCGAACTGGTTGACACATAGCCCTGACGGGTCAGGAAGTTCCGATGTTAAGGGTCGATCGAGATCTGCCGTTCGCGACAGACGTCGCGCGCCACTGATCATGACCCGCGCCACTCATGCCTCGGTGGACATGCCGCCATCGATCGGGCGCTCCGGCGCGAGCGCTTGAATAACCGCTCCCTCGCATGCGCGTCGGCGAAGACGCGGGCGGCGGATCAGCTTCACACGCAGCGGGGCGGGCAGGTAATCGAGCATCTCGGCGCGGTCTTCTCCGATCCCATGCAGCGAACCGTCACAGCACGGGCAGGTCGTCTCTTTCGTAATTGCTCACCTGGGATAGTCGCACCCTGTCGCGAGCGATGGTTGGGCGGAAGCAGTCAACCTGGTACCGCTTCGGATCGCACTTGACACGGTCACGTTCGAGTCGATTCTAACGCTTGGGTGACCCCGCCCTCCGATCTCGACGCACTGAGCCACGCAGAGAAGGATACGCTGCTTGGGCCGCACCCCTGTCAAGCGACACGAAAATTAGTCACACATGGTTGTCAATGATCTCCAATCCAGAACAGCAGTTCTCAATGCGAACGAGTTGCAAGGAATTCCGGGTGTTGCCGAATCGTTGACCACGGACCCGCTCGCGGGTGAGTCTCCAAAGCCACACCTGAGCACAAATCCGCGGTCGGGCATCGATTGACCCTACCGAAACGGGGCCGATGTACGATTCGACCGATGCGTGATTCGCCTCCCAACCCTGATCGAGCGTTTGCGCACGTGCTGTGAGACGCTCCCTGACAAGCGTCACGGGGCGAACGTGACGTATCCGATCAGCGACATCGGCATGGCGGCGTTCTCGGTGTTCTTCATGCGAAGCCCGTCTTTCCTGGCGCACCAACAGCGTCCGCGCGACGGCCACGGTCGGTCGAACGGGGAGAGCCTGTTTGGGCTGAGCCAGATCCCGAGCGACAATCATATCCGTGCGATGCTCGACCCAGCCGAACCGGCGCTGCTTTATCCGGCCTTTGAGGCGGCACTGACGGAGCTGGAACGATCGGGCGGCCTGAATGCCTTCCACCGTCTTGGTAACCGCAGATTGATCGCTCTCGATGGCACCGAGTATTTCTGTTCCAACAAGATCCATTGCGGACAATGCTCGAAACGGCTCCGGAGCAACGGCAAGACTGAGTATTTCCATGCCATGCTGGGGGCATCCATCGTCGCGCCCGGACACGCCCATGTCGTGCCGCTGGAACCTGAATTCATCACGCTTCAGGACGGCGCGGAGAAGCAGGATTGCGAAAACCGCGCAGCCCATCGCTGGCTCGCCACGCACGGCCGCCAATATGCCCACCTCAAACCGATCTGGCTCGGCGACGATCTGTTTTCCCACCAGCCGTTATGCGAGGCGGTGCAAGCCGCCGGCGGCAACTTCCTGTTCGTCTGCAAGGCCGCCACGCATACCCTTATCCAGGAGTACATCACCGGTGTCGCGTTGGAGAGTTGCACCGAGCGTGTCAGGCACGGCCGGACCTGGGTCACCCATCGGTATCGCTGGATCACCGGGGTTCCGTTGCGCGACACCAAGGATGCCCTGATGGTCAACTGGCTGGAAGTCGAGATCGCCGATGCGGCCGGCAAGGTCACCTACCGGAACAGCTTCATCACCGACCTGCCGGTCACCAGGGAAAACGTCGTCGAACTCGCCGCCTGTGGCCGTGCACGCTGGAAGATCGAGAACGAAACGTTCAATGTTCTGAAAACCCGTGGTTACAACCTCGAACACAGTTTCGGGCACGGGAAGCAGAATCTCGCGGCTCCGCTTGTTGTACTTAATCTGCTGGCCTTCGCCTTTCACACGGTCTGCGACCTGGCAGAGGATCAGTGGCGCCTCGCCAGGGCGAAGGCCGGGTCACGGACACGATTCTTCAGCCGCCTCGCGACGATCACCGTATACCTGATATTCGCCACCTGGGACGAACTGCTGGAGACGCTGGCGTTCACCAGACCCCCACCAAGGCCGCCCTGAGACCGTTCCCGGACCACACACCGCCAGGACAGGAGAAAACCCTCGAAAATCAATCCTGAAGCCAAAATGAGAACTGGTGCGCCAGG
>PLSZ01000593.1 GCA_003164305.1 Acetobacteraceae bacterium | reverse complement strand
CGCGCCATGGGCGAGTTCGGCGCGGTCGCGGTCGTCTCCGGCCATATCCGCGGTCAGACGCTGACCATGCCGCTTTATGTCGAGGCGCTGTTCAACGATTACGACTGGGTCGGCGCATTCACCGTTTCCGCTCTGCTGGCGATGCTGGCGCTGGTGACGCTGGTGCTGAAGCTGGCACTGGAATGGCGCATGGGGCGTCGCGCGTGAGCGTTGAAATGCGTGACTTACGCAAGTTGTTCGGCGCGACAGCTGCGCTGGACGGGCTGAACCTGTCGATCGGCGGCGGTGAGTTCCTGGCTCTGCTCGGCCCGTCCGGCTCGGGCAAGACGACGTTGCTGCGCGTGTTGGCGGGGTTGGAGTTCGTCAACGCCGGTTCGATCGAGATCGACGGAAGGCCAATCCAGGGCGTGCCGGCGCGACAGCGGCGTATTGGTCTGGTGTTCCAGCATTATGCGCTGTTCCGGCACATGACGGTGGCGCGCAATGTGGCGTTTGGGCTGGAGGTTCGGCCGCGCAAGGATCGTCCATCGGCGGCGGCGATTCGCGCCCGGGTCGAGGAATTGCTCGACCTGATGGAGATCCCGGAGCTTGCGGATCGCTATCCGGAACAAATCTCGGGCGGGCAGCGGCAGCGGGTAGCTCTTGCGCGCGCTCTGGCGATCGAGCCGAAATTGCTGCTTCTGGACGAACCATTCGGCGCGCTCGATGCCAAGGTCCGGCGGAATCTGCGCGTGTGGTTGCGCGGCTTGCACGACCGGATGGGCCTGACGAGTATCTTCGTCACCCACGATCAGGCGGAAGCGTTGGAAATGGCGGATCGTGTCGCGGTGCTGCGCGCCGGGCGGATCGAGCAGGTGGATACGCCGGAGCGCTTATATGCCAAGCCAGCCAACGAGTTCGTCCGAGAGTTTTTGAATTAGGGTGCGGGTTACTGGCACCGTACAACCCGCGAGGCTGCCGTTGAAGTTCCGCGGCAGGGCCTGTGTCCGTGAGAATGGCAGAGGCTGCCACCTCCGCGCCGGAAACAGCAGCTATGATCGCACAACTCGCCGATGCTTAAAATATTATTCTTTTTGTCGAACGGATATTGCGGCCTTCGAAAAACTTCTTCTTCTATGTGGCCAGCATGCTGACAAATCGCCAGTACCCGCCCCGAGTAGAACTGGTCATCCACGCCACAGGGTGATCCTCCACTGCGGGCGAACCTTGGCGAGATATTTCTGGCCTGTTGGCTCTGCACGCGAATTGATGAGGTTGAACATGTCGACGACCGTTATTCCGCGACTTCCCACCGTTCAGGCCGGCACGCTCCACCGGATCGGGTCTGCTGTCCTTCAGCTTCTTGCGTTCAACGGCAATGCGATGGCGGGACGCTATGGATCCCCACGGGACCACACCCACGACGCGATCGACGAGGAAACGATGAGAGCCGTCGCGTTGATATGCGCCGCGCATTTCTGAACGTGGCTCTGATGTCGGCGACTTCTTACGATTCGATGAATATGTTGTTGCATGCTGAATTCTCGCGAGCGATTAACAGGCACGGTCAATCCGGCCGCCATCGCAACAACCGCGCCTCGATCGCCGCCGCGCCACGATTAATCACGAACCCCACCGCTCCCAAAATCAGTATCCCCAACATCACCAAATCCATCTGAAATCGCTCGCGGCCGGCGATGATCAGTCCGCCAATCCCCGGCCCAATTGTCATGAAATACTCTGCTCCGACACTGGCGACCCACGCGTAAATCAACGCCAGATGCACGCCGGTCGCGATCGACGGCAGCGCCGATGGCAGATATAGCCGCGTCAACAACTGCCATTTTGAAAATGTCAGCGCATGCGCGACCTCGATCAATTGAACAGAGGCGCCGCGGATCCCTTCGCAGGTGTTTAAAACCATCGGGACGAAGGCCGCCGCCATGATGAATACGACTTTCGCCGCTTCGCCCACGCCGAACCAGATCGAGATCAACGGTATCCACGCCAGAATCGCGATCTGCCGCAGCCCGTTGAAACTCGGTGTGAACAATCGATCCGCAGCGCGGGACAATCCGAGAAAGACACCGATGCCCGCACCGAGGAGTGCGCCAAGGGCAAAGCCGGCCATGTCGCGCAGCAGACTGGCGGCGAGATTCCGCGCCAGACCCTGTTGCGTCACCTGCACCCATGCCGTGTGAGCAACCAATTCCAGCGGCGGCAGAATGCGCGGATCAATTGCGCCCGAGTGGCTGGTGATTTCCCAGGCGGTCAGTAACAGCACCGGCAACACCGTGCCGCGCAGCGCTCGCCGGCTCATGCGATCCGCCAGCGCTGCAACCGTTGTTCCAGCGCCGCCATGATCCGGTCCAGCGCGAAGCCGACGACACCGATCATGATCATCGCGACCATGACGGTATCGAGCCAGAACATCTGCCGACCCCAGACCAGCAAATAGCCCAGTCCCTCGGAGGAGGCGAGTAACTCGACGGCGACGAGGGCGAGCCACGCATGCGTCAATCCGTAACGCAGGCCGGTGAATATCGGCGGGATCGCCGCCGGCAGGAAAACGTGGCGCAACAACTGCCAGCGGCTGAATCGAAACAGCGCGCCGACCTCGGCGTACATCGCCGGCACGCCGCGCACCCCGGCCAACGTGTTCAACGTCACCGGAACGAACGCCGCCTTGGCGATCACGAGGATCTTCAACGGCTCCCCAATTCCCACCAGCAACATCAAGAACGGAATCCACCCCAACGTCGGCACCTGGGCGAACCCGGTGAACAACGGTTTGACGTAGTCCTCGACGGTGCGGGACAGCCCCATCGCGATGCCGAGCATCAGGCCCGCGCAACTTCCAGCCGCGAAGCCTTCGATGACCCGCAGCAGGCTGATCGACGTGTTGCGCGCGAGGTCGCCGGTGCGCGCCATGTCCATGAAGGCAGCGCCCACTTCCGATGGCGTTGGCAGGATTTGTGGCGGCAACCATTCAAATCGCGCGCTGATCGTCCAAACCGCCAGCAAGCCGATCGGCACCAGCAACCCATCGCCGCGGACGCGCGGCAGGCGCGGCCAGGCCCGGACCGCGAGCGCGGTGGTCATGACCCGCCTTCCGGCTTGCCGTCGGCGCCGTAACGCGTCCAGTACGTTTCCAACCCGAGCTGTTTCAACGCGACATTCAGGAACTGAGGATCGAACCATCCGTCAACGCTGACATCTCGGCGTACCAGGCCGTACTCCTGGGCCTGCCGCGCCTGAATGCGGTACTGCTCGACCAAATACGGATCGATCAATGGCGAGTTGCGGTATTTCAACGTCTGAGCCGCGAAGTCCGCCCGATACACCGACGCCTGCCGGCCGGAGCGAGCCCAGATGTCGAATAACGCTTCCCGATTTTCTTCTTGCGACGACCAATACGCCGCTTTGACGATCGAGGTGACGACACGCTGCGTCAGATCGGGATGCGCCGACACGAAGCTGTCGGCGGCGATCAACGTGGCCTGCCGCTCAAATTCCGGCTTGTCGCCTTTGGTGCTGTAGACGATTTTCGCGAGACCCTGTTCCGCCAGCAGCAGCACGCCATAATTGCCGAAGGCCGCGTCAATGTTGCGCGTGGCCAGCGCGGCGTTGGCTGAGGCCTCGTCCATGTTGATGCCCTGAAAGTCGCGCTCGGTCAGGCCATTCGCCGCCAGCACCTTCACCGCGGCGAGATGATTATTGGTGCCGCGGAAGATCGCCACCTTGCGGCCCTTCAGGTCTTTGATGGAATGAATGTCGGAACCCGGCGGCACCGCGAGATACATCGGCGCGTGCGCGCCACCCGCCGCCAGAATGCGTGTCTTCAACCCGCTCGCCCGCGCGATTACCTGCGGTAGGTCGCCCTGTGACGCGAAATCGAGTTGTCCGTTCGCGAACGCCTCATTCACCGCCGGTCCCGCGCCCTTGAAGAAGAAGAACTCAACTTTGACGTTGGGCAGGTCTTTGAGTTCGTTCTCGATATAATGTTCCGCATGCGCGGTGGCGATGGCGTTGCCCCCAGAGAACTGGCGGTTGTCGACACCGACATTGGCGAAGCCGAAACGGATGGTGATCGGTTCCTCGGCATGGGCGAACCCGATCAGCGCGAGGCTCACGAGCATAAACATTCGAAGCATGGGGAGGCGCCTTTCGGTCAGGCCAGTTGAAACGCCGGCGCATAAGCCGCATCGGCGCGGGTGATGGCCGATGCCGGAGCCACCACTTTGTCCACGTTCGTTGCTTCCAACGCGGCCATGACAGCGTTGCGATAATCCGCCAGCACGGAGCTCGCCCGGTCGCGCGGGCGTGGCACGTCGATCTCGAAACTCGCGATGATCCGGCCGGGCCTCGGCGCCATCACTACGACGCGATCGCCGAGGTACACGGCTTCCTCCACGTCATGCGTCACCAGCAGCATGGTGATGCCCTCGGCAGCCCAGATGCGCTGCAACTCGTCCTGCAGCCGCGCGCGATTGAGTGCGTCGAGCGCGCCAAACGGTTCGTCCAGCAACAACACGCCCGGACGGTTCACCAACCCACGCGCGATCGCCGCGCGCTGCGCCATGCCGCCGGAGAGCTGATGCGGCCAGGCATCCTGAAACCCGTCCAAACCGACCAGCGTGATGTGCTCCAACGCGGCGCGCCGCTTCGCCGCCTTGCTCAGGCCCGCGTTCAGCAGGCCGAGTTCGACGTTTTGCACGACTGTCAGCCACGGAAATAACCGCGGCTCCTGGAATACGAGACCGCGATCCAGACTGGGTTGTTTCACTCGTTCGCCGTGCAGGATCACGTCACCCTCGAACGCGGTGTCGAGGCCCGCGATCAGGCGCAGCAGCGTTGATTTCCCGCACCCGCTGGCGCCGACGATGGTCAGGAACTCGCCGGGCGCCACGGACAAATCCAACGCATCCAGCACGTGCAATGGTTCCCCGTTCACCTGGAACTGTTTGGTGACGCGACTGATCCGGAGATGCCCCTGGGTCATCGGCTGCTTCCTTCAGAACGGCCGGTCGCCCTTGATCGTGACCCGATAGCCGGAGCGGACCTGAGGGAAGTAGTCCCACATCGCGATGNNGGTTGTCCCAGAACGCCACCGAATGCGGCTGCCAACTGAACCGGACCTGGAATGCTGGCTGAGTCGAGTGGGCGTACAGGAACTCCAGCACCGCGCGGCTTTCCTGATCGGAAAGTTCATTGATTTTAACGGTGAAACCCCCATTCACGAACAGTGCCTTGCGCTTCGTGACGGGATGCGTGCGCACCACCGGATGCACCGCTTCGGGGAACACCCGATCGCGGTCGTCGATCCCCAGCAGGCGATTGGTTCGCCGATACGACCGATCACCGGAGTGTGTCGCGGTCAGTCCATCCAGGAACGTTTTAAACGCCGGAGTCAGCGCGTCGTACGCGGCGGACTGGCTGGCGAAGATCGTATCGCCCCCGGTTGGCGGCACCGTGTGCAAATACAGGATGGAACCCAGTGGTGGCTCGATGTCGCAGGACACGTCGGAGTGCCAGTTCTCGCCGGCGATGCGTTTGGAATTGGCATCAGCATGGATCGGCAGGATCTCGGGGTGTCCGTCCGGGCCGGGCGTGTTCGGGTGGATGTGCAGGTCACCAAAATGCCGGCCGAGGGTTTTCTGCTGATCAAGATTGATCTTTTGGTCGCGGAAGAACAGCACCTGATGTTCGGCCAGCGCCGTGTGCAGATCGTCGACCTGCTGATTGCTCAGTGTAGCGGTAAGGTCGATACCCGAAACCACGGCGCCGATGCGCGGGGTCACCGGCGTCACCTGGATGGTGGCGTAGCTCATGCGAAGGTCCTTCAGTGGGTCTGGCCGGTTCAGCCTGGCAGCGCGACAGTCACACGATCTCCAGGCGTTAGTCAATGGTTCATACGTCATACTGAAGTTGTATGAAATCGCCGCCGGTGGTGACGCGGTAAGCTTACCGCTGTGCGACAAGCGCTGAGGGCGCTATCGCATTCGCGACGATCTCACCGAACGGGCCGGCATTCCGGGCCGGTCCGCGGCCGGTTCCCGTGGTCGCCTTCAGCGGCAACAAGGGAAAAACAAGCTCGGCGAAACGATAGCACTCTTCCAAATGCGGATATCCGGACAGAATAAAGCGATCGATCCCAAGCGCCATGTATTCGCGCATCCTGGCGGCCACCTGCTCCGGATTTCCGACCAGAGCGGTTCCCGCGCCGCCTCGCACGAGCCCAACACCCGCCCAAAGATTCGGGCTGACCTCCAACCTGTCGCGCCGTCCGTCGTGCAGCCGGGTCATGCGTTGCTGACCCACGGAATCGAAACGTGAGAAGGTGCGTTGCGCGAAGGCGATCGCCGCGTCGTCGACATGCCGGATCAGCGCGTCGGCGTCTCGCCACGCCTGTTCCGCGGTTTCCCTCACGATGACATGCAGCCGAATTCCATAAGACAACGTGCGGCCGAATGCCGCCGCCCGGCGCTTTGCGTCCGAGAGCTTGCCCGCGACCTCGGAGGGCGGTTCACCCCAACTCAGATAGACATCGCAGTGCTCGGCCGCGACATCCTGACCGGCATCGGAGGAACCGCCGAAATACAGCGGCGGATAAGGGCTCTGCAACGGCGGATAAAGCAGCTTTCCGCCCTCAATGTGAACGTGATCGCCGCGGAAGTCGACTGTCTCCCCCCGCA
>PLSZ01000590.1 GCA_003164305.1 Acetobacteraceae bacterium | reverse complement strand
GGGCGGTGCTTGGCGGCGGGCCGCGCCCGGAGTAGATATCGCCGGCTGGCTGGTAAACAAAGTCGCGCGATCCAACGCCCGGCGCTTGGAACACCAGAGAGTGGAGGAGGCCGCCACTGTCTGACACGCGTTCCCCGAGGTCGGTTTACTTCTACCTCGTGTGCCTGATCGTCGGCGTGCTGTTGCCGATGCTGGTTTTTGGCGGCTTCCTGGTCGTTCGCGCCACCATGCATGAACAGGACGCGACGGCGACTTTGGCGCGCAACCAGACCCGCATCGCCGCGGCCGCCATCGAAGATGAACTCGACACGCTCCGAGGCCGGTTGTTTCTGCTCGCCGGCAGTCTCAGCCTCCAGACCAGCGACCTCTCCGATTTTCATGCGCGGGCGAAAGTAGCCTTCGATCCGATGCCGGTCGTTCTGAGCAGCGAGACGGGCGAGGAGATCGTCAATACGAGCAAACCTTACGGCGAACCGCTGCCCGACAATCCCGACATCGAGACGATTCGCTATGTCGCGGAAACTCGTCAACCTCGCGTCTCCGGCCTGTCGCGGGATCCAATCACCGGTCTGCCCGCGGTCACGATCAACGTGCCCGTCACACGTGACAGCCGGCTGGTCTATGTCCTCTCACTGGACATCTCTCTGACTCTCCCTCGGATCCTCAGCGAACTCGAACTGCCGGCCGGGTGGGTCGCCGCGATTTTCGATCGGCAAGGCTACATCATCGCCAGGAACCGCGATCCGGCGCTTTACATTGGCCAGGCGGCCCATCCCGAATTCTTCAGGCAAATAAGCAGCGAGGACCAGGGCCTGGTCGCGGGGATCTCGCGCGAAGGGACACCCTTGTTCACCGCCTTCGCCCATACGAGGCTGGGTGGGTGGACGGTCAGTGCCGGCATGCCGCGCGACATGCTGCTGGCGCCGGTTCGCCAGACCACCGGGTTCCTGATCGTGCTCGGCGGCGCGACGGTGTTCGCGGCCGTCGCGCTGGCTATCATGATCGGACGCCGCATCGCCAGGCCCATCGTCGGCCTGGTGTCGATCGCCGGCGCGGTTGGCCGGGGCCATCCTGTTGCTTCGCGCCCCACAGGACTGGCTGAGACGAACGTGGTCGCGCGGGCGCTCTCCGATCTGGACGCGCGGCTGCGAAACGCGGCGGCCGAGCAAGAGGCGTCGGCGGCGGCGCTCGGTCGAAGCGAGCAAAAGTATCGGAACCTGGCTGAGGACCTCGCCCGGATCGACGAGGAAAGGACCGCGCTATTAAACCGGGAGGTGGTCGCCCAGGAAAATGAGCGCAAACGGATCGCGCGAGAATTGCATGACAGCCTGGCGCAATATCTGACGGCGCTTAGCCTGAAACTTGACACGCTCGGACAAACCAGCGCGTCCCAGGCCAAGGCGGTGAGCGAATTAAGGTCGTTGATCGGTGAACTCGGCCGCGCGGTCAATCGCATGGCCTGGGAACTGCGACCGGTGGCGCTGGATGAACTGGGCCTGCGGAGCGCGGTTAATCACTACATGGAGGAATGGGCGGAAAACGCGCGGCTACAGGTCGATGTCGAAATCGATCTCGCGGAGGGCGAACTACCACCGGCGGTCGCGGCGACATTGTTCCGCGTCCTGCAGGAGGCGACCACAAACGTTTCGCGGCATGCCGAGGCGACCAGGGTCGGCGTCATTCTGGAACAGTTGGGCGACCAGGTCCGGTTGATCGTCGAGGACGACGGCGTCGGCTTTCCCATCGACACGGACCCATCGCAAATGACCGGCGGCCGGCGCCTGGGACTTTTCGGCATGCGCGAGCGGTTGGCACTGGTGCATGGAAAACTGGACGTGGAGTCCGAACCCGGACGCGGCACGACCTTGTTCATCACCATTCCTCTGGGCCATGCGGTGATTATGGCAAGGCGAGACGCGGCATGAGCGAAAAGATCCTGCGTATCCTGATGGCGGACGACCATCCGATCGTTCTGGCGGGCCTGAAGGCGTTGGTTTTGGGCGATCCCGGGCTACAGATCGTCGGCGAGGCGCGAGACGGACGCACAGCCCAGAAGCTCGCTTCGTCGTTGCGCCCGGATGTTCTCGTGCTGGATATTTCGTTGCCCGAAATGAACGGAACCGAGGTCGCGCGGGCGCTGCTGGCGGAACAGCCCGAGTGCCGGATCCTGGTGCTGACGGTCCACGAGGATCGCGCGACGTTGCGACAAATGCTCGACCTGGGTGTCGCCGGGTACCTCGTCAAGCGCTCCGCGGCCGACGAGCTGCTTCGCGCGATTCGCGCCGTGGCCGCGGGTGGAACGTATCTCGATCCGGCGATCGCCGGAAAGGTGGTTGGCGTGGGCACGCCCGGCCCCTCCCGGTCGCAGCGCGGCCCGACGATGGAATTGAGCGAGCGGGAAACCGACGTGTTGCGCCTCATCGCCAACGGCCACAGCAACAAAGAGATCTCCGCGCGCCTCGCCATCAGTGTGAAAACGATTGAAACCTATAAAGCGCGCGCGATGGAGAAGCTTGGGTTCAGAACGCGGGTCGATGTCGTCCGCTACGCGGCGGGTAAAGGCTGGCTACCGGACCGGTGACGCGACGCCCACGATTATCTTGTAGAGTCACGGTCCTGCCCCCGTCATCCTCGGGCTCGACCCNNCTCGACCCGAGGATCTCTCGACACGCCAAGGAAGTCCGAAGCCGGGCAACGTGCCTGTACGGGCCGATCCTCGGGTCGAGCCCGAGGATGACGTTCGGGAGAAGGTTTTCGCTCTCGCCTGGTCTTACCTTGCTGCTTATGCGGCTCGACCCGGAGACCAATCACCGCGCGGTGCCTGGAGGGATCCCCGGGTCGAGGCCGTGGATGACGATACACGATGGTTCGTGAGGGCGACTCGTTTATCGTTGGCCGCCGCCTGAGGCTGCCCCGACGCGCGCGCGACCCGTCGTGCCGCTGACGCCCAACGGGACAAAATACTGACATTGTCAGGGTTTCACTGACATACCCAGGCGGTTTTTCCGACTTTCTGACAACACCTGAATGAAGCTCCCTGCCGACACTGACAGGGGGCTGACAATCAACGGTTCGCATCAAGAGCACCGGCATGAACCACCTGGAGGTCCTGGCGGCCTCCGGGTGGTCGTTACTCGCGCGGCGCTGAGTGGCGTGGCCGCTGGCCTCGGGCGGCGGACGCCGGGGCCATGACAGTCGCGACGCCCCATGATGCTCAGACACACCGAGCAATATCCCTCGCGGGACGATCTTTGGAGCTGCGCGAACTGCGCTATTTCCACAGCGTCGCCCGCACCGGGAATTTCAGCCGGGCGGCGCGCGAGCTGAACATCGGCCAGCCGAACGTGTCCTACCAGGTGCAGAAGCTGGAGAACGAGTTGGGAACCCGGCTGCTGATCCGGCATGGCCGCGGGGTAACCCTGACCCAGGCCGGCTCCTGCCTGATGGAGCGTCTGGACGTCATTCTGGGATTGCTCAGCGCGCCGTTGGAACCCGCGCCGGCACCGGAACAGACGACGGGGACCATTTCCCTGGCATTGCCCGCGGAGCCGGCGCCGCTGTTGGTGCCGAGATTACTCGAGGCCTGCCGGACACGTTGGCCGAACGTGACCCTGACCGTCAGGGAAGGCTCCAGCGCGTCGCTGGAAGAGTGGGTGCTGGATCGGCGGATCGATATCGCGTTGTTGCAAGACCCTCCGGCAATCGACGAGCTCGATGTCGAACCGCTTCTGACCGAGCGTCTTGGCCTGGTGTCCGGGGTCCGGTCGCTGCGACTGGAGGGGACGAACGCCATCTGGGTCCGTCACCTCGCCGGCCTGAACCTGGTTCTGCCGCATCCGCGGCACTGGGTACGCCGATCGGTCGAAAACGCCGCTTCTCGCCGGGGCATCGTTCTCGGCCGGGTGCAACAGGTCGATGGCGTGGCACTGGCCAAGGAGATGGCGCGCGACGGGCACGGCCACACGATCCTGCCGCTCGTGGCGGTGCGGGATGAGGTCGCGCGCGGCAGCCTGTCATTCCGGCCGATCGAGCACGATCCGATAGTGTCGGTTCACGCGATCGCGACACGCCGTGGCGTTGTGCCGGCACCGTTCGTCACCGAGGTCCGCGATCTGTTGCGCGACCTGATGAACGGTCTCGCCAGGACCGGGGTGTGGCCAGGTGCCACCGTGACGGGGAACCCGGCGAAGTGCGCCGACGCGGCCCATCCTCTGATGGAGGCTGCCATCGAGTAACTTCATAGGCCGTATCACCGGGCTTTGAAGTTGCCGATGTGTAAAAGCATCGGCACGGACAGTAAGCGTTTGCCTGTTTCAAATACTGTTGCAATATTACCATACTGAGTTATTTAAGTACCACAGGCCCAATTAAGCCACTTCTTGTCAGATGCTCGAGCGGGCATAGTAAACCACAGGTCCGAGTGACTCGGCGGTCTCTTTATTCTTAAAGGGGCTGAAACCGCGGGTCATCGAAACAGGATCGAATTCGGCGCTGGCTGGATTGGGCCGGCGACTGCAGGAGGGATATCACAATGCGTAAGCTTTTGCTGGCCAGCGCGGCCATGCTGGGAGCGACGGGGGTGGCGATGGCGCAAGCACCGAGCCCCTACGCCCCGACACAGGGCATGATGATGATGCCGGGAAATCCGGCGCCGCCATCAAGCGCGTTCGACGCCATGAACGCGGAAGGCAGCCCGGGCACGTATATTGGGGCGGCGGGCTATAACAAGCTCGCGGTACCGGCGCCGGGCACGATCGTTATCCATTTGGGCGGCAAGGTCGAAGTCGACATGATCGCGCAATGGACCACCAACAACCAAACAGCCGGTGTCACCGGGGTGCCGGCCGGCAAGACCAATCCGCTGGCGTTCGGCTCGTTCATGCGGCTCTATCCCGGCGTTGACGGCATGGCCACCAACGGCCTCCGCTATGGCGCTTCGGTCGAGTTCCGCGAAAACTTCCCGGGCAGCGCGGCGCAGGCCACCCCGGCGCTGTCGGCGGCTCCGAGCGGAAGNNCGTCCGGTCAGACGGTGTTCGTCCGCCGTGCGTTCACCTACCTCGCCAGCGACTACGTCGGCATCGTGCGGTTCGGTAACGGCGATGGCGTCATCGGCCTTTTCGACAACTGTATCTTCTCCGCGGCATGTTGGGACGCGGGCGCCGGTAACTTCAACGGTGGTCCGCTGCAGGGCGAAGGCGCGACCGGTGCGACCGCCATTCCGTTCGCCTGGCTCGCTCAGGCGGGCGCCGAATACGGCAACACCAAGGTCACCTACCTGTCGCCGCAGTTCTTCGGTCTGGACCTCGGTGTGCAGTTCGCGCCTGGCATGAACAACGGCAACTCGGGCTGCACGACGGCCGGCATTACGCAAACCGCCATCGCGGCCGCCGGCACGCAGGATTGCGCTTCCTTGACATCGGGCGCCGATCCGACACGGTGGTATAACCAGGTTGGCGTCGG
>PLSZ01000203.1 GCA_003164305.1 Acetobacteraceae bacterium | reverse complement strand
TTGCGGGACGGGCGGTCGTTACTGCCGGCGGGAGTAAGCTCGGTCGAGGGCACCTTCCAACGCGGCGATCCGGTCCTGGTGCGCGGCCCGGACGGGGCGGCATTGGCGCGAGGTCTGTCAGCCTATGCCTCCGAGGACGCGGCGCGCATCGCCGGTCACCGCTCCGACAAGATCGAGGCGATCCTGGGCTGGCGCGGCCGCGATGAGATCATCCATCGGGACGATCTGGTGGTGCTCGACGCCGGCGAGCGCTGACGGTTCGCGTTATCCGAGGGCGTTGAGCCAGTCCCGGGCGATCTGCTTGTCCGACTCGGTGACCGCGTGGCCGACCGGTAGCACATGGTGCGTCACCACGGCGCCGGCGCGTGTCAGACGATCCGCCAGCCGAGCGCCATCGCCCGGCGATCGCCGGCCGTCTTTCTCGCCATCGACGATCAGCACGGGTGTGCGGTCCAACCGAGCGGATCGATCCGCTGGGAAAGGCGATAACGGCCGAAACAGAACCGCGCCGGCGAGCAGGGTTGGTTCGGTCAACAGCAGGGCGGCCGTCATGATCGCGCCGTTGGAGAAGCCAACGGCAATGGGACGTTGGATGAAGCCATGCTGGTCGCCGGCGGTCCGGATGCAGTCGGCCAGCGCGGGCAGCCGTTGATCGACGTCGGCCTCATCGACCGTGTTGTCGGGTCGCCGGTGAAAGAACGCGAACCCGCCGTCGATCTCCACGGTTCCGCGAATGGTCAGCGCCGGCGATCCGGGCGCGAGTTCCGCCGCCAACGGCGCGAGCGAATGCTCATCACCGCCGGAACCGTGCAGCAGGACGAGTGGCGGACCAGACGCGTTCGTGCCGGGACGGAAAAGATGCGTCAGGCTCACTGGTTTACTCCGCCGCCTTGACGCGTTGGCGTTCCAGCGTGTCGCGGTCCAGCTTGTGGAACGCCCCACCTTTCAGGATCGCCACCAGCCGTTGTTTTTGTTGCAATACGCGAACATCGGCGACGGGATCGCCATCGACCAACAGCAGATCGGCGAGGAAACCTTCCCGGACCTGGCCAGCTTCGCCGCCCAATCCCATCAATTCGGCACCAAAACGGGTCGCGCAGATCAGTGCTTCAGCGGGCGTGTAGCCGAGATGGTTGACGAAATGCTCGATGTCCCTCGCGTTTTCGCCCTGCGGTGTACGAGCGAACCCGTAATCGCCGCCGATGACCACACGGATGCCGCGCTTCTTCATTTCGGGATAGGCGCGTGACGCGGCCTCCAAACCGAGCGCGATGCCCTTTTGAATGCCCTTGGGAATCGTCCCCTCCGCTGCCTCATACACCGCGGCGTGCAACAACCCGATCGCTGGGCCGACAAACACGCGGTCCTTCACGGATTCCAGAAGATCCAGGGCTTCTTCGTCGGCGTGCTCGCAATGATAAATGACATCGACACCGCAACGAACGGCGCGTTTGACGGATTCCGAGGCGCGGCAATGAGCGTTGACCTTACGGTCGAAATCATGGGCGGCGATGACACCGGCGCGGATTTCTTCCTCGGCCATGACCGTGCGAGGCAATATCCCGGTGCGCGTGTGATCGTCTCCGGAGATATTGAGTTTAATGCTGTCCACATTCTCCCGCACACAAAGCCGGGCCAGTTTGAGAACTTCAACCGGACCATCGGCGACCATGGCGAAGCTGTCGCGGAATTGGTGCGCCTGTCGTTCATCACCCAGACCACCGGTGACGGTGATCTCCGGACCGCAGGCGCGCAGACGAGGCCCAGGAAGCTCGCCCGCGTTGATGGCGTTGCGGATGACGACGTCGATGCGGAGTTTGGCGCTGGCGGCGCTGTAGGCACTCGTAAAGCCGTGATCGAGCAGAAGTCGCGCGTTACGGGCGGCGATCAGCGTGTGTTCTTCGGGCGGTGTATCGCCCAGATCGGTTGACCGAGCGGCATTGATGAAGGTGATATGGGCGTGCCCCTCGACAAGGCCGGGCATCAGGGTCATGCCGTTGGCCTCGATCACTTCGGCGCCGGAGGCTTCAAGTTGACCGAGCTGGGTGGCGACGGCACGGATGCGCTCGCCTTCGATCAGCACGTCGGCAGGGTACGAAGCGGCACCGGAGCCATCCCAAACGCGCGCGTTACGAATTAGAGTCCGAACCATCGTCGTCTCCCTCATGGTTGGCGGTCCAGCCACACATCTTCCATGCGCCAACCGTTGTATTGGCTGTTGACCATCAACGTCAGGCCTTTCACCCACGGCTGCCAGCAGGTTCCGCCGCGGCGATGATAAATGATGGGCCTGGCCAGTTGCTCCTGCAACGCCTGGTCGATTTCCCAGACCAATTGGCGGCGGCGCACCGGGTCGGTTTCGCGGGATTGCGCTTCCATTTTCGCGTCCAGATCGTGGTCGCAATGACCGGTGTAGTTCCGCGCCGAAGCACAGGTGTGGTTCTGCAGAAACACGACGTCGGGATCGTCCGCCGCCGCGCCCAGGACGCTGACGGCAACGGTGTAGTCTTTCTTGATCAACTTCGGCACCCACGTGGCGGTTTCGGTCAGTTCCAACTCTCCGTCCATGTAGATTTCCCGTAACTGGTCGATCAGGATCGTGCCGGGATCGCGATAGACGTTGAGGTTACGCACTGACATTTTGAACGGGATTCTGTGGTCTGTCCCATACCCCAGGCGCCGCATGATCGAGCGTGCTTCGTCACGATTGCGCGTCACGTCACCGTTGTAGCCGGGCGCTTTCGCCAGCATCTCAATCGGCAATCCCCAGACGCCATCCGGCCCAGGTTGCATCGCGCCACCGACGTCGGCGGCGCCTTGAGCGAGGATGTCGATGAACGCCTTGCGATCCAATGTCAGCGCCATCGCCCGCCGGATGTCAGGATTGTCGAACGGCGGGGCGGTGCGATTGACCAGCATGCCGACCGCCTCGCTGGTCGGCGTGAGTTGACAAATCGCCTGGGGCGCCTGCGATTTCACGTCGGCCAGCAAAGACACCGTGACCTCGTTAGGGAACGTCATGTCGAATTTCCCGGCGATAAATGCCAGCAGCGCGGTCGAGCGGTTGGGAATGATCGTATATTCGATGCCGTCCAGGTAGGGCCGCCCAGCTTTCCAGTAGTCCGGATTGCGTTCGACCTTGATGCTTTGATTCGGCTTGTATTCGACGAAGCGGAATGGTCCGGTGCCGATCGGATGCAGGCGCATCTCTCGCGGGCTGACGTGGCAAGGGTACATCGGCGCTTCGCCCGAGGCCAACAACGCCAGGATCGCGGGCTGCGGCCGCTTCAGGTGAATGGTCGCCGTTTGAGGACCATCGACCGAGGCGTTCGCGATGTTGACCCACCAGCTTTCGCGGTAATTCAACCGGAGCTTTTCTTTGCTCTGATTGGTCAGCAGATCGAATGTGCATTTGACATCGGCGGCGGTGAACGGTTTGCCGTCGTGCCACCGGACGCCGTCTCGCAGTTGGAACGTCAATGCCATGCCGTCCGCGCTCCAGGACCAGGAGGTCGCGAGATCGGGGACGATGGTGCCGGGTTCGTTACGAGCGACATGTTGGTCGTAGAGCACGAGGTTATTCATCACACCCATCATCGGCATGATGACGCCGACCGTGCCCTCCTCGTGGATCGACATGCTGGCGGNNAACAAGCCCATCGTCAGGATGATCGCAGTCAGAATCGGAGCGTAGCGCTTCATGGCACGTCCTCCCCTGGCTGCTTTTGATACAGCCTTCGCCGACTATAGAGGGATGTTCAGGTCTGGACCACTCGCAGCAAACCGGTGAGCCGCGACACGTCGGCGAGATGCCGCATATCGTGGATCAAGGTGAGGCTCATTTCGATCTCCTGCTCCGGCAGTCCGGAGGCG
>PLSZ01000388.1 GCA_003164305.1 Acetobacteraceae bacterium | reverse complement strand
CGGCCTGAACCTGACCGGCAGTTCGTTGGACGATCCGGATCAGCATTTTTATGAGAACTACGCCTGCGGGTCGCTGCGCAATTACACCAACTATTGCAACCCCGCTCTGGAGAAAGAGTTCGAGCGACAGTCCATGGAAACCAACCCGGATAAGCGCCGCGAGATTGTCTGGGATATCGAACGCAAACTGGCCGCGGACGTCGCCCGCCCGATCATTTACCACGACGTCGCCGCCGCCTGCTGGCACCCTTACGTGAAGAACGTCACGATCATGGTGAACAGCATCTACAACGGATGGCGATGGGAGGACGTGTGGCTCGATAAATAAAACAAGCCGCGTTCGCCGGCATCACACGCCGGCAGGCGCCTCGGTTCCAACGACTTGCTGATAAGCGGCTTTGGTTGCATCGGAAACCATCTGGGTGTCTTCCCGAAGATTGCGCGGCGTGATGGCGATGAACACGATTTCCCAATCCTGGCCGACGGGTTTTCCGACTTTCGGCAGGAAGGCGTGCGGCGCCCCGGGCGCGTTATGAAAATGGTCGCCGCCGGTGACGGGGGTCAGAATCGGTTCCCCGCCCTCCCCCTCGGAATACGCGTCCGCCTCGCCGATCACGTACATCGGAAACTGGTCGGTGCGGCTTTTGGTGTGCCGGTGCAGCTCGACCTTTTTCAGAAACACGCCGGCGACCAGCCGGCCATGGGCGTTGCGGCCATTGCGCCAGGGCCCCTCGCCCGACAGGTCCATGGGTCCCGCAAGGGCGTGTTTGGGACTGGAGAGAATGGCGCGAAGCGTTTCCTTGGGATTGAAGGTACCGGCCGGTCCGGCGTACTCGGCACGCGCCTTGTTGAAATCGTCATAGACGCCCTTGACCCAGCTGAGCTCGTCTTCGGCCAGTGGATGGTCCAATACCGGCAGGCTCGATCCGTCAGGCATGGAACCCTCCTTGTTCTGATTTGAACACCTCTCGCGTATCACCGGCCACGCCACGCGGCAAGCGCGCCGGTCCCGAGCGCAGGTCCCACGCGCAGGTCCCACGCGCAGGTCTGGGGCGACACGGAGGCCGCCACGGACCGGCGATGCGTGTGAGCGCTCGGCTCGATGCTTAAGTGAGCTGTCAGCTTGATGTTTTGACCGACGATGGGATCGTCGAGCAGACGCCGTTGTAGGACGAGTCGATTTGCGCCGCGGACGGCGCCACCAGGGCAACGCCGGTTCCGGTCACCAGGCCGGCGAGAAACGTCCTGAAGTTGGCCTGATCCGTGGAGTTTGTGTCGTCGCCTGTATAGTAGATAGTGGAAATCGAGATACCCGCCGCATTCGCCAGTGCTGCCTGATTCTGCGCCATCGTCTCCAGATCCGCATCGGTGCAGTTATGCGCGGTGCAGATCGGCGGCGAGGAGTTACCGTCCGCCGCGGTATAAGTCTGCGATGAATTCACGTTCGGCGCGCCGTCCGTGATAATGATGATGTTCTTGCTCTGACCCGTGTAAGTCGAACCGCTGAACTGGCTGATCGCGGAAGCGATGCCGGAAGCCACGTTCGATCCAGTGCCGCAATAGGAATCCTCCAGGATGGTGCAGGGCGTGATCAAATTGATCTTGAGTTGCAGCACCGTGTTATTCGTCCCGGCCTGCTCCAGCGGCTGGTAGATGCTCGCGTGCCCGTTGATGAACGTGATGCCGAAGTTCGACGTGCTGCCGGTCTGCCCCTTCACGCAATTGAGAATGGCCAGATCAGCCGCGATCTGATCCGAGATCTCCCCGCTGAACGAATCCGACAAATCGTTGATCACGATCGTGTTGAACGACCGCCCCATCGCCCCGACACCCTGGCCCCCGCTGCCCGTATAACCGGTCGCGTAGCTCGCCACCGTTGTCGCGCTGATATCCACGCTGGGCGTCCCGAACATGTTGCCGAAATAGAACGAGACCGGGTTCCCGTTGGCCGCGGTGTTGACGCCGGTGACCTGCACCGCGTTCGGCGTCGAGCCGCCGCTCGAGAATGTGTTGGTGGAGGAATTCCAGGTCCCGAGCACGACATTCGCGGACGGTATGACGGTTCCGTACTGGCTCGATGGCATATTGTAGCCGCCGAAGGTCTGCGCCGTGCTGATGACGGTACTGCTCGACCCGGTCGAGTAATAGGTGGAAAGCTTATTCGCCGCCGCCAGCGCCGCCGACTGCACCGTCTGCCGCAGCAACTGGGCTCGATAGGAGTAATACCCCTGATTGAGCGCCAGCGAACCAAAGCCGATCAATACCGGGATCATGACCGCGCACATCACGCCCATGCTGCCGCGATTGCCCAGGCGACTCCGGCGGTCGCGCCGCGCCAGGCGAGGCATCGCGCCGCGAATTCGATCGATGTTCAAGGACATGACCCCTCCTTCATGAATACGGTTTGAGCGACAATGTTTTTACCGGAAAAGAAATTCTCGATATCCGCGATGGCGGCGGCGGAGGCGCTCGCGGACAGGCTGACCGTGACGCTTGGCACGGAACAGGTCTCCGTCGTCGTTACCGTGAAGCTTGCCCAGGTTGGCAGGCCGGTGCAGGCGTAATACTCGACCTGGGTGTTTTTCAGGCTCGAACCGCACGAGGTGCTCGACGACGCGTTGGTGTTGGAAAACGCGCCGTTCACGTTGTTGCCGATCTGCCCGGTGGACATCATGCGGGCCGCGTACTGGCTGTTCGCCTGCATGCTGGACCAGGTATTGAACAGGGCGCTGGTGGCGATGAAGCCAAACATCAACAGCATCAGCGGCACCGATGCCAATACGAACTCGATCGCGACCGAGGCGCGTGTGGAGGCGAGCAAGCCCCCCGACCCCGGCGAAGTCCCCGTTACGAGGCTGGCCCGCGCGTGCCTGACAATGGCGAAAAAGGCCGGGGTCAGGCGCGGGAGACAATGCTGAACAAATTGCACCATAATTCACCCTATCAATTATTAATAAGACAGCCTTAATGCAAGAATTCTTACAAATTGGTTTCAGGCTATCAGATATCGCGAAATTCGGCCCAACGACACGTCCCAATTAATGGGTATTGAATAGTTTATAGGACATTTATGCCCTGTCATGCCCAGGCAGCCGTTGTCTGGCACAGAGTAAGGGTCTCAACCCCATGTCCCGGGCCATCGGCATCATCACGATGCGGAGAGCGAAGACCCGGTCGAGCCGCATACGCATCAAGAGCCGAAGGCGAAAACCTTCCCCGAACGTCATCCTCGGGCCTTTCGTCGTC
>PLSZ01000089.1:1512-11310 GCA_003164305.1 Acetobacteraceae bacterium | reverse complement strand
CGCCGCCTGGAAATCGCCCGCGCGTTGGCGACCGAACCAAAGTTGCTTTTGCTGGATGAGGTTTTGACCGGATTGACGCCAGCTGAATCACGGTCGGGTGTTGATCTCGTTCGCCGGATCAGGGACAGCGGCATCACCATCGTCATGGTCGAGCATGTGATGGAAGTCGTCATGCCGCTGGTCGATCGCGCCATCGTGCTGCATCTGGGGGAAGTCCTCGCCGAGGGCCGCCCCTCGGACATCGTGCGCGACCCGGCTGTGATTGGCGCATATCTGGGGGACCGGCATCGTGCTGCTTGATGTCGTCAACCTCACCACGTCCTATCGCGGGTTGATCGCCATCGCCGATGTGTCGCTGGCGGTGGACGCGGGGGAAATCGTTACGGTCGCCGGAGCCAACGGCGCGGGCAAATCGACCTTGCTGAAATCGATCGCCGGCATGGAGAAACCCCGGAGTGTAACTGTCACTTTCGCCGGAGAGGCGATCGGCGCGCTGCCCGCGCATCTGATCACGGCGCGCGGTATCGCTTATGTGCCGGAGAACAAGCGGCTGTTTCCCCGGCTGTCGGTTGCGGACAATTTGCGACTGGGAAGTTACCTGCACCGCCGCGATCCGGACCGCGATTCACCGTTGGACATGGTGTTCGCGTTATTCCCCCGTTTGAAGGAACGGTTGGCACAGCGCGCGAGCACGCTGTCCGGCGGCGAGCAGCAAATGCTGGCGATCGGCCGCGCGCTGATGACGCGGCCGCGGTTGTTGATGCTGGACGAACCCTCGCAAGGGATCATGCCCAGATTGGTGGATGAGATCTTCGCCGCGGTGCGGGCGATCCGGGACACCGGCGTGACGATCCTGCTGGTCGAGCAACGGCTGACCGAAAGTCTGGAGATTTCGGACCGCGCTTACGTGCTGCAAACCGGGCGCGTGATCCTGAGCGGATCGGCGGCGCACATCGCCGCCAATCCGGACGTGCGCAGGGTTTATCTGGGGATATAGCGGGTCAGCGCAGGTCGGCCTCCAGTTCCGCGATGCGCTTGCGCACGCTTTCCTTCAGGGAAGCGGTGGTATGCGATTTCATCGCCGCCGCCGTTTCGCGCAATTCGCGCAATTGCTTCTCTTTCTCGGCCCGCGACCGTTTGACGGGTTGGTTGTCCGAACGCTGGCCCTCAAAGGCACGCATGATCTGTCCTCATTCTCGTGGCGCGACTCGGGTAACTGCCCGCCGCTGACGAGTACTGGCACAACGCCCCATCACTGGAAACCAGGCCGCTTATGACTTACATTCGCCGGAACACCCCACGGAGATCGACCATGGCACTGTTCGGACGCGGCGCCGCGCCGGCCGAGGAAAACTTTAAGGTCCAGCGCACCGACGAGGAATGGAAGCAGGTGCTCAACCTGCATCAGTTCCAGGTGCTGCGCAAGCATGGCACGGAACGCGCCGGCACCAGTCCGCTGAATGAGGAAAAGCGGGCTGGCACCTTCATCTGCGCCGGTTGCGAGCAGGCTCTGTTCGATACAGGAACAAAATTCGAAAGCGGCACCGGCTGGCCGAGTTTCTGGCAACCGCTGGAGAATGCCGTCGGTACGACCGAGGATCGCAGCTTCTTCATGACCCGTGTAGAGGTGCATTGCGCCAACTGCGGCGGTCATCTCGGCCACGTTTTTCCCGATGGCCCTCGGCCGACGGGTCAGCGTTATTGCATGAACGGCGTGGCGATGAAGTTCAGGCCGGCCTAAATCGTTTTAACGCCGCGTGGTCGAGCGTAACACCCAGTCCGGGACCTGTCGGAACGTCGAGAGCTCCGTTATGGTAGCGGATCGGTTCGACAAAGATGTCGCTTTGCAACGCGTCGTGGCCGACGTCGTATTCCAATAAGGGCGGATACGGCACGGCCTCGTTGTGCGGGTAGGATGGCAGCGCGGCCAGGAAATGCAACGGGGCCGCGAGGCCAATGCCAGTGCCCCAGACATGCCGATCATCCGCGCCACCGCGAACCCGCCGTTGATCCAGGCGGTTTCCGGCGCGGTCGCCTTGCGCGGGCCGAAGTGCAAGGTCGCCGGTCCGCCGGCGGGGGCAAGGACCTCGGTCATAATGCGGACTCTGTCTTCCTCGCGGCCACCATCATCGTTCCGATGGTATCGATGAAACCCATTCGGCCGATGCGCCGTCGCTTCCTCTGGCAGATGGTTGGCGGAGAGATCGGCGACGAACTGACCAAGATGTTTCGTGAGTTCCATGGATCGGATCTCCCGTTATTTGCCTTTGAACCGTGGCTTACGCTTTTCGTTGAAGGCCAGCACGCCCTCTCGGCGGTCCTCGGTGTCGACAAGGCGGTTGTACGCCTCGATCTCGAACATGAAACCGCGCCTGAGGTCCATCTGCAGACCGTTATGAATGGATTTCTTCGCCTGGCGGATCGACAGCAGCGCGTTGTCGCAGATCGCCTGGGCGGTTTCGAGCACGGCGGGCATGAGGTCCGCGGGCTCGCAAACGCGATTGAGAATGCCCCATTCCAACGCCTGCGCGGCGGAGAATGGTTTGCCGGTCAGAATGATTTCCTTGGCGCGGCGTTCGCCGACGACCCTCGGCAACGTCTGAGTGCCGCCGCCACCGGGCATGATGCCGAGCGTGACCTCGGTTAGCGCGAAGCGTGCGAAATTCACGGCATAGGCGAAGTCGCAGACCAACACGGTCTCCAACCCGCCGGCGTAAGCGTGGCCGTTGATCGCGGCGATCACCGGAACCGGACACTCCAGCAGCGTGTCTCGGCCGCGTTCGAAGATTTCGTGCTGGTGCTGCCATTGCTTCGGCGTCAGGTCGCGCCGCTGCTTCAGATCGCCTCCGGCACAAAAAATCCGCTCGCCCGCGCCGGTGAGAATGATGCAACGAACGTCACCGGGATCCTCGATCAAGCCGGTCCACAGATCGAGCAGATCAAGGCCCATCCGGGTGTTTTCGCGTTGCCGACCTCGGGGCGATTCAATGTCACCGTCAGCAGGTGATCGCCGGTGATTTCAGTGAGGATGGTTTCATACGGCTTCATGACGGCTCCAACGGCGGCGCCAGACGGGAATGACCTCGGGGTTGCGCACATAGCGCGGTGGTTCGCCGGCCAGAACGCGCGTGATGGCATCGACGGCGACACCGGGCAGCACGGCGTGGCTTTCCACCGTGTGGCCGAGCATGTGCGGCGTCAAAATGGTGTTCGGCAGGTCGCGCAAGGGGCTGTCCGCCGGCAGCGGTTCGATCGCGAACGTATCGAGGGCGATGCGCATCTCGGGCCGCTCGCGCGCCAGATCGACCAGAGCGGCTTCGTCGATGATGCCGCCGCGCGCGGTATTCACCAGGACGGCACGGGGTTTCATCATCCGCAATCGCGTCGCGTCCAGCAGTCCGCGCGTTCCGGCGTTCAACGTCAGCAGCACGCAGACAACGTCGCTATCGCGCAACAACGCGTCGAGTTCGACCCATTCGACGCCGGCGTTCGGATCCGGTGTGCGCGACCACGTCAATATCCGCGTGCCCCAACCGGCCAACCGCGCGGTCACGGCGCGCGCGATGCTGCCATAACCGATCAACCCAACGGTCTTGTCGCGCAACATGAACGCGCGGGAGTGGGACGGTCGCGGACGCTCGCCGCGCAGCACGGCCTCGGAGCCATGCAAATCGTACAGCGAGGCAAGCATCAACAGGATCGTCGCCTCGGCCATGCTCTCGGAATTTTCCGGGGTCTGGCCGTTGGCGATTAAAATCCCCAGATCGGTGGCGGCTTGTTCGTCGAACCCCTCGGTGCCGGTGAACGGGGAAATGACAGCGCGTAACTTCGGCGCGGTTTGCATCAGCGCTCGGGGGCACGGTGTGTCGCCGGCCGCCAGCAGGACGTCGGCCTGGGTCAACGCGGCCGGATCGTTACCGAACGCGTCCAAGGTTCGATACGGAACGACCTCATACCCCGCGGCGGCCAGGCGCACCTCCATCACATCGAAAATCGGCCGCACAACGGGCCGGCTGACGGTGACGATGCGAGGCGCGCCTGGCATGTGTCGCGCTACTCCTCCTGGACAATCGGATTGCGCAGCACGCCGACGTTGCTGATCTCCACTTCGATCGTGTCCCCGGGCTTCATCCACAGCGGTGGCTTCTGATACGCGCCGACGCCGCCGGTGGTTCCGGTGACGATCACGTCGCCGGCCTCAAGCTGTGTGAACGTCGAGCAATATTCAATCAGCGTCGGAATGTCGAAGCACAGATCGTCCACCGTGGCATGCTGCTGCTCGACGCCGTTCAGGCGGGTCATCAGATGCGCCTTGGTGGGATCGCCCATTTCCTCGGGCGTCACGATCCAGGGGCCGAACGCGCCGGACTTATAAAAGTTCTTACCCGGAATGAACTGGCTGGAATGACGCTGCCATTCGCGGATCGAGCCGTCGTTGTAACAGGAATAGCCCGCGACCACGCTCTCCCAGTCCGCTTTCGCCACGTGACGGCAGCGGCGCCCGATGATCACCGCCAGTTCGCCCTCATAATCGAACGTGATCGATGCTTTCGGTCGCACCATCTTTTCGCCGTGGCCGACCTGAGAGTTCGGGTAGCGCGTGAAAATGATCGGCTTCTCCGGCGGCTCCCGTCCCCCTTCCTTGATGTGCGACAAATAGTTCAGACCCACGCACAGGATTTTCTCGGGATCCGGAATCGGCGGTAGATACGTCACGTCTTCAATATGAAAGTCCGCGTGCCGTGAGGCCTCCTCCGCCAGCGACGTCGTGGCCCAGAGCGCATGCTTCAGACCCGGCGCGCGCGCGCCCAGATCGATGACGCCCTCGGCCTTCGCGATGCCCCAACTGGCCGACCCATCGGGCCGGCGAAAGCTCAGCAGTTTCATGTCGGTCTCCTGTCATTTCCCCGGGTTGATAAGCCCGCTCCGGCGCGAGGGCAATCGGGTGAGGAGGAAGCGCGAGGGCTCCGCCCTTCGAACCCGCCAGGCGCTTTGCCCCTGGACCCCACCAAGGGCGATAGCCCTCTGGCGGGTCCAGGGCAGAGCCCTGGTCGGGGTCCGGGGTGAAACCCCGGCGCTTCCTCCCTCACCCAATTGCCCTCCCCGCCGGACCGGGCCTAGCATCCGCGCGGAGGTGCCAGGATGACCCAGACAGGAAAACTACGGACATTGTTGCGCGCGCCGGGGATGGTGATCGCGCCAGGCGCCTATGACGGCCTGACCGCGATGTTGGTGGCGCAGGCGGGATTCCCGGCGGTCTACATGACCGGCGCCGGCACCTCCGTTTCGCACGGCTACCCGGATTTCGGCCTGCTCACCGAGACCGAAATGGTCGCCAACGCGGCACGCATGGCGCGCGCGGTCGATGTTCCGGTCATCGCCGACGCCGACACCGGATATGGCAACGAACTCAATGTCGTGCGCACCGTGCAAGACTATGAGCGCGCCGGTGTCGCGGGCATTCATATCGAGGATCAGGTTTCACCAAAGCGCTGCGGCCACCTCGATGATAAGGAAATCGTGCCGCGGGAGGACTGGCTGGCGAAAATCCGTGCCGCCGCCGCCAGCCGGCGCGACGCGGAGTTTCTGATTATCGCGCGGACGGATAGTCGCGCGATGGCCGGCTTCGAGGAGGCGATCGCCCGCGCCAACGCCGCGCTGGACGCCGGGGCCGACATGGCATTCGTCGAGGCGCCGCAATCGCTGGAGGAAATCGCCGCCGTGCCGAAGCTGGTGAAGGGACCTTGTCTGTTAAATGTGGTCTGGGGCGGCAAGACTCCGTCAATTGATTTGCGTGACGCCGAAGCGATGGGCTTCAAACTCGCGATCGTTCCGGGTTTATTGTTGAAGGCCGCGATCGGCGCCTGCGACGCGGCTTTGGCGGCGCTGAAGGAAACGCATATTCATCCCGTGCCGCGCGACGGAATGACGGTCCGCGCCGCGTTCAACCGTGTCGGCGCGGTCGAATGGGATGCGTTTCGCACGAAGTTCCGCGAACCGGACACCAGGCGCGCGGCGGAATAAACAAAAGTTCGGAGGACGTCATCCATGGTCACCCTCGGTAGTGGCGACTACACGTACGAACCCGTGGACGATTGGGCCAGGCTGCCGCCCGGGTGGTCGTTCAAGGAAATTGGCGGCGTCGGCGTCGATCATAACGACAACGTTTACGTCTTCAATCGCGGCGAGCATCCGATGATCGTGTTCGACCAGGACGGCAATTTCCTGCGCGCCTGGGGCGAAGGTTTGTATCCTCGCGCACATGGCGTCTTCGTCGCGCCCGATGAAACCTTGTGGCTGACTGACGACGGCGATCACACGGTGCGGCAATGCACGCTTGAGGGAAAAATCCTGCTGACGCTTGGCACGTCCGGCAAGCCCGCGCCTTACATGAGCGGCGAGCCATTCCATCGTTGTACGCACACCGCGATGGCGCCGAACGGCGATGTGTATGTGTCGGACGGCTATGGCAACGCGCGCGTGCACAAATACTCGCCGGACGGACGGTTGATCCTTTCCTGGGGCGGATCCGGCACCGACCCGGGCGAGTTCAACATCGCGCACAACATCACCTGCGACGCCGACGGCTGGGTTTATGTCGCGGACCGGGAAAACCACCGTGTGCAGGTGTTCGACGGCAACGGCAAGTACGAAACGCAGTGGAACAACCTGCATCGCCCCTGCGGCATCTTCATGCCCACCGGCAAATGTCCGATTTGTTACATTGGCGAACTGGGACCGGTGCAACGGGTGAACCGCGACGCGCCGAATTTAGGACCGCGCGTGACCATCGTGGACAACACCGGCAAACGCCTGGCGCGTCTCGGCGGTTTGTGTGCCGGGCTTGGCGTCGATCAGTTCATGGCGCCGCACGGGCTCTGTGTGGACAGCCGCGGCGATATCTACGTCGGCGAAGTGTCGTGGACGCAATGGCCGCAACTGTTTCCGAACGATCCGATGCCGGAGAATTTGCGGTCGCTGCGGAAATTCAGGAAGGTTTCGTGACAATGGACGTCGAAGAAGCGGCGCGCGCCGCTTTGCCGGAAGACGCCGCGATCGCCACGCTGGTGGGGCGGGTCTGGCGGCCCGATATCGGCCCATCCGTGGTCGCGATCCGTAATAGTACCGTATTCGATATCACCGCCGCGTGCCCGACCATGCGCGATCTGTGCGAGAGCGCCGATCCCGCGGGCCTGGCGCGCAAAGCCCAGGGTGACGCGGTTGGCTCCGTGGCGGCGTTGCTGGCCAACACGCCGCCCGAAACGCGTGATAAACGCAAGCCATGGTTGCTGGCGCCAATCGACCTGCAGGCGATCAAGGCGGCGGGTGTCACCTTCGCGATTTCCATGCTGGAACGCGTGATCGAGGAACGCGCGCGGGGCGACCTGACCGCCGCCGCCGCGATCCGCGCCGAGGTCACCCGCCTCGTGGGCGATGATCTGGCGAAGTTGAAGCCAGGCTCGCCGGAAGCCGCGCATCTGAAACAGGTGCTGATCGAGCAGAACGCCTGGAGCCAGTATCTCGAGGTCGGCATTGGACCGGACGCGGAGATCTTCACCAAGGCCCAGCCGATGGCGGCCGTAGGCACGTTCATGGACGCCGGCGTGCATCCGGTCTCCTCCTGGAACAATCCGGAACCGGAAGTTGTGCTGGTCGTGGCGTCCACCGGCCGGATCGTCGGCGCCACGCTCGGCAACGACGTCAATCTGCGGGATGTCGAGGGCCGATCGGCGCTGTTGCTCAGCAAGGCGAAGGACAACAACGCGTCGTGCGCGATCGGGCCGTTCGTTCGCCTGTTCGACGATGCGTTCACTTTGGATGATATTCGCACGACGACGGTGACATTGCGGGTCGAGGGGTTGGATCAGTACGTCCTGGAAGGCTCGTCCTCGATCGCGAAGATCAGCCGCGACCCGGCCGATCTCGTGGCGCAGATGGTGAACGCGCATCATCGCTATCCCGACGGCGCGGTGCTGTTTCTGGGCACCATGTTCGCACCGGTGGAGGACCGTGACACCAAAGGTCAGGGCTTCACCCACAAGACCGGCGACACCGTCACCATCGCCGCGCCAAAACTCGGGGCCCTGGTCAACCGGATCATGCCAACGGACCAGTGTGAGCCCTGGACATTCGGCGTCGCCGCGCTGATGCGTAACCTGGCGTCGCGCGGTTTGTTGTAGCCGCCATGTCCGCGCCTTACTCTGGTGGCTGCCAATGCGGGTCCGTTCGTTATGTTCTGACAGCGGAACCAGTCCGCCTCGTCGCCTGCCACTGCAAGGAATGCCAGCGCCAATCGGGTAGCGCCTTCGGCATGTCGATGCTGGTGAAGCAGGACAGCCTGACGGTGACCGGGACGACGAAGCGTTTCACCCGCATCGCCGACAGCGGCAACGAAAACACCGGCGTGTTCTGCCCGGAATGCGGCGTGCGCATCTATCATATTCCGGGTTATGCCCACGACATGCTGGTGCTGAAACCGGGCACGCTGGACGACACGCACTGGCTACGGCCTGACTATTTTGTCTGGATGAAAAGCGCGCAGGGCTGGGTGCCGGTGCCGGACGGCGTCAAAGCGCTCGACGAAGTCAGCCCTCCGCCTCGACCGCCGCCGCCAGTTCCGCCAGGCTCCTGAAGCAAAAATCGTAGCGCGCGCCCGGCGGCGGCGGCGGCGTCGCACCCCATCCCGTGGCGCCATGCCGGCGATCGATCCATGCCGAGGCCAGTCCGATCGCGTTGGCCGGCGCGTGATCGTGGAACAGGCTCTGCGCGACATGCAAAACGTCGGACTTCTGGAACCCGTCCTCGGCCAGCCGTTCGATCAAATACGCGAAATTCCGCGGATCCGGTTTATACGACCCCACGTCCTGCGCGGTGTAAATCGCGTCGAACGTGACGCCTAGTCGGGGAAGCGTGGCGTGGAAACTGAGCCGGTCGACGTTGGACAGGATGACCAGGCGATACCGCCGTTGCAACGAAGTCAGCGCGGCCACCATATCCGAAAACGCCGGCCAGTCGCCGATCGAGGCACCAAACCGCTCGTTTTCCGCGGGGTCTTCCGCCACGTTCCAGGCCCGCGCGAGCCGCCCATGCACGACGCTCAGCAGCTCGGCGTAGCGCAGACCCGGCGTGGCCGCCTGTCGCGCGGATTCAAGCGTCGCGAACTGGGTCAGAATCGCCTCACCATCCAGCGTGATGGCGGCGCGATGCGCCAAAGGGCGGAGCGCGCACAGGATACCGCTCTCCCAATCGATCAAGGTACCTAACAATCGAATGTCAGGACCCGGAAATCCTTCAGCTTCATCGCAGTGTCCCCCATTCGCCGTTGGCCGCGGTTTCGCGGAGCCATGCGCGCACGCCGGCGGCATCTCCGAAGTCATCCGGCACCCACAACCCGGCGCCGCCCATGGCGCGGGCGACGCGTATGCCGTCCTTGTCGGTGACATCGTCGCCGATGAACACCGGCACGCGGCCCAGAAACGGCGGCCGCCGCATCAGGCTGGCGACAGCGTGGCCCTTATCGACGCCGCGCGGACGCACTTCCCACAGCATGTGGCTCGGCATCAGNNACGCGGGGTTGTTCGCGATCAGCCCCGACAACGCGCCGTGGATCGCTGGCCCAGCCTCCGGCGCCTGACGGAAATGCACGCCAAAGCCGCGCGGTTTTCGTTCGAACAGGCTGCCTGGATGCACGGCGACCAGAGCTCGCGCCGCGTCGATCCACTCCGGCGGCGGCGGCGGCAACGAAGGACGTTCCACGTCCGCGTCCGGGCTCCGGCGGATCGCGCCGCCATGCTCGCC